>JAHEJM010000009.1:12371-70844 GCA_024638815.1 Acidimicrobiales bacterium
TTCCTGACCGATCACCTCGACCTGATTCCGAGGACCGGAGCAGCGCTCGATATCGCCTGCGGCCGGGGTCGAGGCTCGCTGTGGATGGCGTCGATGGGTCTGGACGTGCTCGGTGTGGATGCGTCGCCCGTGGCGATCGATCTTGCCCGACGGGGTGCCGACCGGTTCGGGCTGGCCGACCGATGTCGGTTCGAGGTCCACGATCTCGACACCGGCCTACCGGAACCGCCTTGGTCGGCCGATTCCTTCGACCTGATCCTCTGCCACCTCTTCCGCGACCCGGCGTTGTACGGACAGATGGAAGCCCGACTGGCTCCCGGCGGGCTGCTTGCCATAGTCGTGCTGGCCGGGCCCGCCGGCAAGAGCGGCGGGTACCGGGCCGAACCGGACGAGCTGACCCGGGCCTTCGGCAGGTTGAGACTGCGTGATCACGGCGCGGACAGTGGCCGACTCTGGTTGGTGGCGACACGACCAAGACCGCAGGCACCGAGTTCGTAAATAATCGACGATAGAGTCGTGTCTTCGAAGCAGTGCGGGCAGGGAGGGTCGCCGGTGAGTGGACAAGAGAACGACAGCGACGTCAAGGCACTCGGGTCCCAACGGCCCAACCAGGGAGACGGCGGAACCGACAGCACTGCCCAACTCGACAGCGGGTTGGTGGAGGCCGACAGCAACGACCACGACACCGACCCGGCCGACGATAACGACACCGATCACCGGATCGACGACGGGACCAAGCGCCGCCCGTCCCGTACTCTCGTCGCCGGCACGGCGGCGGCGTTGGTCATCGCCGGAGGATTGGCTTTCGTCATCCTGACCGACTCGGGGGCGGACATGGACTACGACTCGAATTTGGCCATGATCCGGACCCATAGCGGCCGCAACATGTTGCTCGACGAGTCGCCGTTCCGCGACGTCCCGATGGACGACCTCGACATCTCCGACTCCTCGCCGCTGCTCGGTCCCCGCACCGACTACCTCGACAACACCAACGGCAACCCCGAGCAGGCCTTCCCCATCGAGGCCGGTGGGCAGTTCCGGACCTCCTGTGAATTCTCCCACTTCGCCTACGATGATCCGCTCGTCCATCCCAACGAGCCCGGCCGGGCGCACCTGCACATGTTTTTCGGAAACACCGACATCAACGCCTTCTCCACCTACGAGACCATGCGCGACTCCGGCTCCAGCACCTGCAATGGGCAGGAGCTGAACCGCACCGGCTACTGGGCCCCGGCGATGATCGACGGCGACGGCAATGTTCGCATTCCCGAACGTGTGGTCGTCTATTACAAAGGGGAGGGGCTGTCGAACGCCTCCAACTATCCCGAGTTCGACGATGTCGGCGCCAAAGTGTACGAACCACGCATGGCGAACATCGCGTCCCAGCCCCGCTCGGTACCCGAGCTGGCCACCTTCGACGGGGGCGAGGACACCGAGTTCAACTTCGGCTGCACCAACAACTTCTCACCTGCCCCGTTCGCCACCGGCATCGGTGAGATCCCCAACTGCTCCGGCGACTACTGGCTCGAGACCGAGGGCCAGCAGTACCCGACCACCCGGACGGTGCTGGAGATGAAGATCATGTTCTGGAACTGCTATGTCCCCGAGGGCGAGGACAACGACTGGACCCGCTGGCAGCCCTCCGGCAACACCCGCGGTTCCTGGTACTACTCCAACTGCGACGGGCAGGGCGGCCAGGCCCAAGGTTCGCCCCCTTTGGCCGACAAGGATCATTATCCGAACCTCATCTACTTCGTCAACTACGTGGTCGAACCCGGTGAGGACACCAGCAGGTGGTTTCTGTCGTCCGACGTCGACGGCTCCGATCCCGACAATCCCCGCACGACCGGCTCCCCCGGTTCCACCCACCATGCGGACTGGTGGGGTGCCTGGCATCCCGACATCAATCAGGAGTTCATCGACAATTGTGTGAACTTCAACAACGCCCCGGAGCCGTCGGGGTGCGGGTCGGGTTATCTCAGCGACGGCGGACCCGACGGTAGTGATCCGATTCCGGGTCGGGCCCTGCGCTACCGGGACCAGTACGACGTCCCGGGGGTCACCGAGAGCTACAGGGTGCCCCTGGCCACCCTGTTCGCCGAGTTGTGCGAGCCACTGGATCCGGCCCACTCCTATGATCCCGAGGTTCCCATGACCGGTGGCTACTGCCGAACCTGAACCGTTCGCCGTGTGGAACTACTCGGCGGTGTAGACGCCGTCCACCGTCTAGTACGAACCGGTTGATACCCGCTGCGTCAAGTCTGCCGGGATGCTCTCCGACGAACCCATCGGTCGCCTCTCGTCGCGTTGTCCACGGCCTGGTGAGGGTGGTCAGCTCGGCAAACTGAGGTCGAGGTCGCGAGGAACAACGAGGCTGTGGAGCTCGCAGCTTGCCTCCTCCAGATTCCTCCAGGAGTCGCCGCGATACACGAGAAGGGCGAGAGCCGCCGTGGGAAGGTTCTCCGAAAGGCGATGGAGGTCCTCCTCGGCGCCTGTGCCCACGAGACGCTGGGCCAGGGTGTGCATTCCCGGGTTGTGGGCGATCAGCATAACCGTGCGTACATCATCGGGGGTCCGGCGCAAACGGTTCAGCATGGCCTGCGGGCCGGCGTGGTACAGGCCGCGATAGTGCCTCACCGCCGGGTTCTCTCCGAGGCCAGGCCGGACGCCCTCCAGCGTCTGGCGGGCGCGCAGTGCAGCGGAACAAACCACCAGCTCCGGATGGATGTCGGCCAGCCGGAAATACTCGGCCATGGTCTCGCACGCCCGCTCGCCCCTGGGGGCCAGGGGTCGATCGAAATCGTCAAGTTCGGGATTCGACCAGCTCGACTTGGCGTGTCGAAAAAGGTAGACGAGGCGAGGTGCCCCGGTGGCCTCGCTGTCGGGAGGAAGCGCCACTCCATTCCGTGGCCGATCCACCAGCTGTGGCAGATCGGCAATGAGCTTGCGCAGCTTCTTCCGATCGATCTTTTTGGCGGCCTTGTCCACCGACAACCAGCGTCGGCGGCGACGGCTCGACTCGGGCCAATCCTGTAGCTCGTGGTGTACCGCCATCGGGTACACCTCCACCTCGCATGTCCCTCCCCATTTGCGATACCGATACCGGCCAAGAGGTGTGGACCCGACCAAGCCCTCGACACCGGCCTCCTCACCCGCTTCAGCCGCCGCCGACGCAGCGGGACTCAGACCCGGTTCGACGATCCCTTTCGGCACCACCCAACGCTTGCCACCCGACGACGAGATGATGAGCACTTCAAGCTTCCCATTCCTCCAGCGGTAGGGGACGACCGCGGACTGGCGGTAGATCCATGCCGGGTACGGGGTCTTGGGCGCCGTCATCTCACTCCCCCCGTTCGGTCTTGGGCGCCGCTGGAGCCATCTTCGTGATCCACGCCGGGTACCCCAAGGAGTTGGCGGCATGAAGCCGGAGCGGTTCAGGGACGACACCACCGCCGGGGAGTGCCGCCCATGCCAACTCGAGTAGCAAACGGTGGCGGTCGAGCGGACCGAAGGCGGCGAACGCGAACGACCAGCTCGTCCGACCCTCGATCGAAATGGTGGCGATCTCGACATCACACCCCTGCCCGGTCATGGCCCGGCTGTCCTGCGAAAGCGCAAGCTCCTCTCCGTCGCTGCTGAAGCGTCGCTTGGTGATGGTCTTGTGGACATGGATCCAGTCCATGTCCTCGGTGAGGTGAATACGGCCGTCGGCCGGGCTCCACCGCTGCCATGTTTCGAGCCACCCTTCCAGGCCCGGATCGATGGAGAAGGCCGTCGGCGGGCCCCGTCGAACCTTCAGCTCCAAGACGCACTTGAAACGGCGTTTCACGCCGACGTCGACGGCACCGTCGAGGCGGTAGGTGTCCCATCGGACTTCGGTCAAACCGGTCGCCGCACCGCACGTGAACCATGTGACAAGCTCCTCGGGGGGTCGGTCATCGAAAAACCATCGCATCTCCGAAGTGAGGTCGACCGAGACCTCGGGTGTGGACGAGGTCGCATCGTCTCGAACCGGCTGGGCCGCAAGGCTGGATTCTGGACTGATCATGTCGTTCAGATGGTGCTTTCATTCGTCTTCGTTGGATCGCCTTCGGGCACCGGGCCCTATTCGATCAAACCCCAGGACGGGTGGCAACCGCAAGTGCTTCCAGCGCCGGTTGTGTTCCGCTGCGATCCATCGCCAGGCTTTTGTTGCCGACGGGCCCCAGCCATGGTGGGTTCCGGCTCACTCACAGCGCCGTCACGACGCAAAGAACACCGACGGCAAGCAAGCTGACGGCCCACACCACTCCGAGTGTGAACCAGCTCTTTGAGATGAAGCTGAGACCGGCGACCGCCCACGATCACTCCGGCTGTCGCCCTGATCTCCCGCTCCCAGTTGACCAGCCATCCGGCAATGGCGAACGGCACCATCACGAGGGTCATGGTCAGCAGGTCCCCGACAGCCAGGGGCACGAGAGCGGCGAGGACGTCGCGCCGACCTCGACCCATGAGCCCGGCGGAGACGGTGGTGCGGGGGTTCGCCGCACGCCGGGGGCGACACCAGGACCGGCGTTGGCCGGTATCGATTCGGTTGTGGCGTATCGACGGGCGTTGGCGTTGGACGCGGATGCAGCACCCGGCGGGTTGCCGGGCGCTGCATCGGTTCGGGAACTCTCGGGTTGGCGTTAGTCCCAGATGCTTCCTTGGTGGAGTCGTAGGGTTGGTCGGGAGGTCAGGTGGTGTGTCACGGTCAGCTCCAGCCGTTCCCGCTCCAGGTCGCCCCGGACCACGTTGCACCGGACCAGGTGGCCCCGCTCCAGGTGGCCCCGCTCCAGGTGGCCCCGGACCACGTTGCACCGGACCAGGTGGCCCCGCTCCAGGTGGCCCCGCTCCAGGTGGCCCCGGACCACGTCCCGCCCGACCAGGTGGCCCCGCTCCAGGTGGCCCCGCTCCAGGTGGCCCCGGACCACGTCCCGCCCGACCAGGTGGCGCCGGTTGGGGCGGTGAGGCCGGTCCGGCGTCCTGCGGCTCGGGAGTGGGACTGGGTGGGCGCTCCGAACTCGACTCGCTCCCAGGAGTCTTCGGCGTCGATGACTCCGTTGCCGATGGCCACGGGGCCGTAGTCGAGGTCGGTCTCGGCTTCCTCGATGAGGTTGGCCTTGAGCTCGTCGACCGTCATGTCGGGGAAGTGGTCGAGCATTCGGGCCGCCACACCACTGGTCACAGCAGCAGCTTGCGAGGTGCCCGAGCCGAGGAAGAAGTCGGTGTCGTATCGGGCCAAGGGATTCCCAGCGTCAGCAGTCGATCCGGGCACCCGGTAGGAGGCGATCGACCGGCCGGGGGCGACGAGGTCAGGGTTGCGGTCGTTGTCGCCCCGGGACGACCAGGCGGTGACGTGCTGATATTCCTCGTTGACGCCGGTGGTGTCATCGGAGGCGCCGACACTGAACACGTAGGGGTCGATGGCCGGCGAGTCAAGGTGGCCCTGCAATGTGCCCTGGTTGCCGGCGGCGACCACAACGAAGATCCCGGCGTCCCACGCCCGCTCGACTGCAGCCGACAGGGGGTCTCCCACATGGTCGCTGACTCCGGCCTGGCCCAGGGACAGGTTCAGGACCCGTATGTTGAGCCCATTGCTGTTGCGGTGCTCGACAACCCAGTCGATAGCCGCCACGACCTGTGGCACAGTGGTGAGCCCGTCGTGGCCGGCCACCTTCACGCTGACGATCCGTGCTCCGGGGGCGATACCCTCGCGACCCGTTCGGGTGCCGGCGATGATGCCGGCCATGTGGGTCCCGTGGCCGTAGGTGTCGAGGTAGGCGGACTCCTTCGTTGACCCTTCGAACGAGAGATCGGGTCCGTGGAGGACCTTGTCGGATCCGTCGAGCCCATCGACCGGTGCCACGCCGGTGTCGATGAGGGCGACATCGATACCGGTCCCATCGCTGCTCTGGTCGCCGAATCGCTCCAACACATCGTCGGCCACCTTGTCGAGGTGGATCGGAACGGTCAGGTCGTCGGCGGCGAGAAACTGGACCGATGACGTGCTCATCAAACCGACCGAGGCCGACTCATCGGATGGGGCGGCGATCGGGGCGATCACTGCGGCCACCAGCATCACCGCCGCCAACCATCGAGGGTGTCGGCGGCCGTCTGGCTTGGCTGGCAAGCGGCCGGGCGGGGACATTCGTTTCGGCATTTGTCAGACTCCGTGGTCGAAGAGTTTTATCCAGAGACGCGATGCCGGTTTCGCCATTGGCTCCCCGAACGTCAGGCGACCAATTTGGCGACCGTTCGGATCAATGCTTCATCTGCTCGCAACAACCATCGACTCGATTACTCCGGAACTTGAGCAACGATCGACCTCAATGCCGCAACGCCCGGGGCAAGGTGCGTTCGGCGAGCGCTCGGGGCGGGACCTGAGTCGCCGATGCGCCACAAGACGATGTTGCCAGCGCCATCCGGCGCGAAGAACGGGGCGGTCTCGCTCGTGCAAACGGAGAACCGCCATGAGCCACGGCAGCAGGCTCGTTCAACCGCGTAGAGTGGCGGATAGTGGTCAAGGTCTGGTGCCGCCGCCATCGATCAACGCGTCCGAGATGGCATCCGGGCCATGATGCTGCGAGCGGCCGAACAGCTCGCAGTGGTAGCTGGCGATGCCCGCCCTCGGGGGTCTAGGAAGAGGCTTGGGTCGGCGCGACCAATGCCGCGGCAAACCTGCCCAGGCTCGCGGGCTGGCACTGGAGACGAACCTCGGCGGCCGGGCCTGCACCACCTTGACGACGAACGCACGTCAGTGCCCTGGTTGGTGTGGAGTGGACGTGATTCTGAAGCGGTCAGCAGGGAACGACCGATTCCGTGCCCCGCCAAGCGAAGCGGCTGGTCCAGCTGCTGGTGGTGGCCCTGATCATCCACGTTTCGTCATTGCCCCAGCTCGGCTGGCCCCGTAAGGCCCTGACGGTCCTGGGTTTCGCTCAATCCCACTCTGCGTACAAATCCACGGTCAGGCGTACCGCTGCGCCGTTCGGACCAAACCACTGAGACTGTCGCTTCCCGTACCAATCCCACTTACCTGGATGGAATCCTGGATAGGCACTGGGGATCGGACCGGTCTCAACGTCTATGGCCATGATGTCGATCGGGATGACCAGACAGCGGCCGAGGACCTTGAGGATGCGATCCTTCGGCCAGACAGTCACCGGCCCTGACCACGAACTCGGCGTCAGGCTAGGGCTGCCGTCAACTCCCCAGTGTTTCCGATGATCAGTCTTGCAGCGGCTCCGACCCCCATCTCCTCGGCAACTGCGGCGAAAGTCCTCAGCGCCCGCCGAACGCCAGGGAGTGCAGCTCGAGATCTCGCTTGCGTTTCAAGGGTCTGCAGATCGGCATCAAGGTCGGACCGTTCCTGATCGTCGAGCTGATCGAGGTGCAAGGCGCGAACGGCTTCGGCCAACTCAACGAGCAGCTCGCCGTTTGAAGTTGGCTCCAACCATCACCCTCTGGGAGTTGCCGTCCCCGACGGCGACCTGGGCGGGCCCGTGATATCTGATGGTTGTAGAGCGCTGTTGTTCTACCGGTTGGAGTGCGTCCGGTCCGCCGCTGTACTCGGCGTTATCGGTGCCGGGGGTCTGGGATTCCAGCTTGACCTCAGCTTCGAATCGCTCCGATACCGGGAGATCTGGACGCTCATCCTCGCCCACATGGTGCTGAGTGGCGTCGCAGATGGGTGGTCGTCGCGACTCCGGCGTTCAACCGTACCGACGACGCGGAACCGCTCGCTCGTGGTGATCGCAGTGCTCGTGCCCCTCAGCTGGTGGTGGGCAGACATGAATTCGTCCCAGCTGTTCTCGGCTCGGACGATTCGCCGACCTGCTCCCGCCGAGCCTCGGCCCGGGCGGCTGGGGGGATCTGTTGGAATCCACGGTCGACACGGTAGCGATGTCGATCATCGCCATCACTCTCGCTGCGGCTCTCGGCTTGCTGCTGGCGCTGGTGGCAGCTCGTCCCCGAATCCGGCGGCGGCATCCTGCCGGTCTGTTGGTCAGGGTTGTCCTCCTGCTGTTCCGCTCGGTCCCTCCGGTCATCTGGGCCTTCCTCGTCATCAACCCGGGCATCTGGCCCGGGACCTTGGCCCTCGCCGTGTACAACGTCGGGGTGCTCGGCCGCCTGTTCGCAGAGGTGTTCGAGGACAGAGACGAAAGGTCGGCCGGCCGTCTACGATCGATCGGCGCCACGCGGCTCCAGGCAGTGATCCACGCCTCGATCCCCGAGACGGCCCCTCGGATCGTCTCGCTGGGCCTCTACCGCTGGGAGGTTGTGGGGCGGGAGAGCGTGATGGTCGGCATCATCGGAGCGGGAGCCCTGGGGCAGTTGATGAACGAACACCTGGCCGCCCGTGATCTTGCCGCCGTGATGGGGTTATCGTGGCCCTCATCGTCGTCGCGCTCGCCATCGACGACACCAGCGACCGACTCCGGCGCATGTTGCGATGATCTCGGCCGCCGGCCATGTGCTACGGCGTCGGCGCTCCTGCGACTCGACAGAGGCACACCAGCCACCGGAAACCAAACCCGGCGGGAATCCGCCACCCAAGCCAGGAGACACCACGACGGGCTCGACAACACCGAGGCCACCATTACCGTCGACGAACTTGCCGAACTCCTGCTCGAGACCGGCCACCACCATCATCGGGCCTATGTCGAGTCGGATGGCACCGATCCCGAGTGGGCGATGTGGTACGCCGGGTACCTGCAGAGCCGGCTGTGGGAACGAGCCGGTTCGCTCCCGTCCCGTAGCCTGCTCGTTCACCTTTTGCTCACCGCCCAGACCGACCACGAGGCCAACGGCGGTGACAACCCGTGGCCGCCGCACTATGCGCACGTCATCCTCGCTGCACTCACCAAGGGCTGAATGCGGGTCAGCCCCTGCCGCCCTCTTCGGGCGAGAGACCGAGGTGGGGGCCGAGTTCCCACATGGAGGCCGGAACCGGGACCCCGGTGGCGTCGAGGATGCGGTTCATCATCTCGAAGTTGCCGGCGGCTGCGGCGGCCGGAGCCAGCGCCCGGCCGCCCATGACGTCGGCCACCGACCTCCTCGCCGAGTCCAGGTCGTCGGTCCGGCCGACGAGAGCGTCGGTGAAAGCCAGCAGGGCGGCCGCATCGTCGCGGCCAACTGCCCGGCGACGATCGCCGATCGCCCGAGGGTCGATGTCGATCTGGTTGACCTGGGCGCTCGCACGGAGCATGCCGCCGTGGGCGAACAGTCAGAAGAAGCAGCGATTGATCAGTGACGTCCTGGCCGCCACCAGCTCGAGTTGCCAGCGAGGCAGGCCCTTGACGATCCGGAGGTCGGCCATCTCGGCGTAGCTGAGGTAGAGCGCCCCATGGAGATCGGCCTGGGCGGCATCCTCGCCCGGCACCGCCGACAGCGCCGTTGTCGGCCCTGCGGGACCGACGGTTGCGACGTAAGCCGATCGCCGTTTCGCCCCACGACTCACTTGGCCGGTCGGCCGATGCTCGTCGGTTGCGACGAGTTCGGGCGCCGGGCGACCGATCCCGCGGCAGAACGTGTCGATCGCCGTGGTGCGGGCCACCACACCGACGACTTCGACGAAGGCGGCCGGCTCACCGAAGACGCCAACATCGTCAACGGTCACGTGGTGGGCCTCGGTTGCGACCCGGGCTGCCACGGCCGACACGGGTTCGGTGATGACGGCGTGAGCTCCGTCCGTCGAGGCGGTGAAGGCACGGCGAGCCGACTCGGCGATCGCCACCCGTTCGGCAGCCGTCCACCATGTCCCCACCGATCCGATGTTGTCGACGGCCCGGATCACGCCGGCCTCGGTATGCGGTGGGACGGTCAACTCGGTACCGGTCATCTGGTTCGGGTCTCTCCTCGGTGGACTCAGCGGGACAGTTGTCCGACGATTGCGGTGGCGGTGTCGGGGTCGATCTGGAATCCGTCGAAACAGACCCGGCGCTCGGGGCCGATGATGACCGTCCACGGAGTCCCCCCGGTGCGATAGTTGCGCATGATATCGGGGGGGCTGCCGTCCCGGCCCGGATCGTGACCGACGGCAAGATCGCTCAGGCCGTGTTGGGCCACCGATGCCAGCGCCCTCTCGGCGGTGTTCACATCGTGCCCTCGAAAACGGTCTGCACGACGACGAAGGTGACGTCGTCCATGCCGGTGCGATGCCTGACCGCCGGCACCGGCAACGCCATCATCAACCGCGACTTCGACCACTGGCGCGTGGCGATCGTGGAGCAGGCCGTCTTCGGCGGTACCTGCCTCAATCGTGGGTGCATTCCGTCGAAGATGTTCGTCCACACCGCCGACATCGCCGAGACGGTTCGTCGAGCCGGTGCGTTCGGGGTGGACGCCCACCTCGACGGCGCCCGCTGGCCGGATGTGCGAGACAGGGTGTTCGGGCGGATCGACCCGCTCGGGCCGGAGAGCGTCGTCAATCGGCAGGCGCAGGCGAACATCGACGTCCACGCCGGCGCGGCCGAGTTCGTCGACGAGCACACTCTCGCAGTCGACGGGTCGGAGATACGTGGCCACCGGTTCGTCCTCGCTGCGGGCGCTCGCCCGTTTGTCCCGCCGATCGAGGGCCTCGACGGGGTCCCTTACCACACCAGCGCAACGATCATGCGCCTCGACCGGCTCCCCGAGCACCTGATCATCATCGGCGGTGGCTTCGTGGCGTCCGAGATGGCTCACGTCTTCGGAGGTCTCGGCTCGCGGGTTTCGATGGTGGCTCGAGGCGATCGCCTGCTGCTCCACGAGGACGGTGAGGTTTCGGCCCGGTTCACCGAGCTCTATCGGAAACGCATGGACGTTCACCTCCACAGCACCGTGGCCGGGGTCTCCGAAGTCGATGACGGCCTGCGAGTCGAGGTGCTGGTCGAGGACAGGATCGTCGATCTGGTCGGGGACACCCTGCTCGTGGCCACCGGCCGGGTCCCGAACGCCGATCTGCTGAACGTGGCCGCCGCCGGCGTGACGACAGACGAACTCGGTTTCGTCACCACCGACGAGCAGCTGCGCACCAACGTCGACCACATCTGGGCCATCGGGGATATGACCAATCGAATCCAGCTCAAGCACTACGCCAATGCCCAGCTCCCGGCGATCCGACACAACATTCTCCACCCGGACGCGCCCGTCGAGGTCACGCCCCGTCACATCCCCCACGCCGTCTTCGCCGATCCGCAAGACGCGTCGCCGCCGCCAACTCGGTCTCGGACGTCTACGCCATGGGCGGCCAACCCCTCTTCGCCCTCAACCTTGTGGGGTGGAACACCTCGGAGCTTTCCTCCGACCTCCTCGCCGAAGTGCTCCTCGGAGCACAGTACGTTGCGGTCGAAGGCGGATTCGTCATCGCAGGCGGACACACCGTGGACGACCCCGAACCGAAGTTCGGGCTGGCAGTGGTCGGTGAGGCCCATCCGGACCGACTGATCACCAACGCCGGGCTTCGAGCCGGTCAGAGCCTGGTCCTCACCAAGCCATTGGGAGTCGGCGTCATCACCACTGCGGTCAAGCGGGGTCAGGCCGACCTAGCGGCATTGGACGCCACCGTTGCCGCCATGACGATGCTCAACGCCGATGCGAGCCGGATCGCGCTCGCTGCGGGCGCCACCGGTGGGACCGACGTCACCGGATTCGGACTCGCCGGCCATCTGGGTCGGGCTGCAATCGAGTCCGAGGTTGACGTGGCACTGGAGGTCGACCGCCTCCCCACGAAGGGGTCAGGTCGAATGTACCTGCGGTGAGCCGTGGGTTCATTCCCGCGCTCCGCAGGGATCATGAACCCCTTCGACTGGACCCGTTTCCCAGGGTATTCCGTAGCGAAATGTCGCCGAGGAACTCCGGCGTCACCAAGAGAGGCCGGGTCGTCTCCTATGACGACAAGACGTCGGTGAGGTTTGAGGTCTGAGATTCGGCATCCGTCGATAATCTGCCGGCATGGAATCCGAGGTTCTGCGTATTACCACCGGCCGGCGTCGTTCCGTTGTCGACTTGACGGGCGAAATCGCCGGTTTCGTAGCGGGGCGGGGTGATGGCCTCTTGTCGGTGTTCGTGCCCCATGCCACCGCCGGGCTGGCGATCATCGAGACGGGAGCCGGGAGCGACGCCGACTTCCTCGATCGGATCGATGCGCTCCTGCCGCGAGACGACAGCCTCTACCGGCACCGCCACGGCAGTCCCGGCCACGGGGCCGACCATGTGCTGCCCGGCTTCGTGTCGCCGTCGCTCACGATCCCAGTGGTCGACGGCGACATGACGCTGGGGACCTGGCAGTCCGTCGTGCTGATCGACACGAACGAGGACAACCCGGAACGGCGGATTCGTCTCAGCTTCCTGCCCGGATGACCGGGCCGCTGCTGGAACAAACGCGACGAAGTCGACGGATCTGGTCCCTTGCTGCGGTCGAGGCGTAACGAAATCGCTGGTCAACGAACTAGAACTCATGACCAGCACACCGATCGCCGACTACGCCCTGCTGTCCGACTGCCACTCGGCCGCCCTGGTGTCTCGAACCGGCTCGATCGACTGGCTGTGCCTCCCTCGCTTCGACTCGCCGTCCGTGTTCGGCCGAATCCTCGGCGAGTCGGCCGGGCATTGGTCGATCCGCCCAGCCGGCGAGTTCGACGTCACCCGTCGCTACGTCGATGACACGTTGATCCTCGAGACGACGTTCCGGACCGGATCGGGCGTGGTCACACTCACCGACGCCCTCGCCGTGCCCCGAACCGCTGATGGGCACGACCTCGGCGCCGACGCTCCCCACGCCGTACTCCGGCGCATCGACGGAGTGGAGGGCAGTGTCGATATGGTCATCGAGTTCCGCCCGCGACCAGAGTACGGCCTGGTCGAGCCGTTGCTGTGCGCCGATGAAGGCGGCGTCATCACCCGAGGCAGTCCAGCACGGTTGGGTCTGTCATGCGACCTTCCGCTGGACATCACCAGTGGTGTCGCCCACGCAGCGTTCACGGTCACGCCGGGCGATCGAGTGTCGCTCGCGCTGACCTACGCCGACAGCTCGCACCCTGTCCCGGCCCTGATGTCGCCACCGGAGATCGAGGAGGCACTCGACGACACGATGCAGGCATGGTCGCTATGGTCTCGGGAGCACCAGGGCTACGAAGGTCCGTGGAAACAACTCGTATGGCTGAGCGGCCGCGTGCTCTACGGCCTGACCTATCAGCCGACCGGTGCGATTGTCGCTGCCCCGACCACCTCGCTCCCCGAGGAGGTCGGCGGAGAGCGCAACTGGGACTACCGCTTCGCCTGGGTCCGTGACGCCTCGTTCACGCTCAATGCGCTGTGGGTCGCGGCATGCCCGGACGAGGGCGATCGGTTCTTCCAGTGGATGATCGATGCGGCGGCGACGAACGTCGCTCGGGGTGCTCCGCTCCAGATCATGTTCGGCATCGGTGGGGAGCACGACTTGACAGAACGCGAGCTGCCCCACCTCGAAGGCTGGCGAGACAGCGCTCCGGTTCGGGTCGGCAACGGTGCCTGGGACCAGGCCCAGCTCGACGTCTATGGCGAGCTGTTGGACGCAGCACATCGGTTGCGCTATCACATCGACTTCGATGCCACGACCCGCCAGTTCCTCGTCGACGTCGCCGACGCCGCAACCCGGCGCTGGGAGGAGACCGATCAGGGTATCTGGGAGGTGCGGGGCGGGCCGCGCCACTTCACGTACTCGAAGGTCATGTGCTGGGTGGCCCTCGACCGGGCCATCAAGCTCGCCGAGTTGCTTTCCGCCGAGGACCGAGTGCCGGCGTGGACCACGATTCGCGATCGCATCCGATCGGAGGTACTCGCACGTGGCTGGAGCGAGCGCATCGGTGCCTTCACCCAGGCGTTCGACGGCGACGAGCTCGATGCATCGGTGCTCATGATGCCGATCGTCGGGTTCATCGAGGCAACCGATCGGCGGATGGTGTCGACGCTCGACGCGATCGACGCGCAGTTGACCGATCCGCGGGGTCTCGTGTACCGCTATCTCGGCGCCGACGACGGGCTGGCCGGTGAGGAGGGCACGTTCGTGCTCTGCACGTTCTGGTTGGCGCAGAGCCTGGCGCTCGCCGGTCGGCCGGCCGACGCCCGGGCGGTCATGGAGCGGATCCTCCCGTACTTCAACGACGTCGGGCTGATGGCCGAGGAGGTCGATCCGCAGAGCGGGGACCTGCTCGGCAACTTCCCGCAGGCGTTCAGCCACATCGGGCTCGTCAACGCCGCGTGGGCAATCGCCGAGGCCGAGTCGCAGGCCACGCCCTGAGCCGGCAGGTCGAGTCGTCGACGTCGTGGGCATTCCGGTGCATGTGGAGCAACCTCTCCGAAGATCTCGAGATCGCTGTCGCTCGACACCAGCTCACCGTCTTGGGGCGCCACCTCGACCGACCTGCGATCAAGGACCGTGACCGGACCCGCGCCGCGCGATCGCAGCTGCCCTCCCCTACGATCGTAGACAACGCTGGAACGTGACCGCCGAGACGTTGCAGCAGTGGCACCTTCGCCGAATGGCGCGGCTCTGGACCCAACCGCCACCACATCTGGCCGGCCATCCACAGCCACCAGGGTCAGCCGTTTCCTTGATGAATACTGTTCGGCGGAAAGAAACCCTCTCCCCTGGTCGGTGAGAGGTTGTTTCTCTTGGCGGGAGATGGCTCCGGGGGTGAGGCTCGAACTCACGACCCACTGATTAACAGTCAGTTGCTCTGCCAACTGAGCTACCCCGGATGGCGAACGTCAGGATACCAAGAACCGGGGCTGTCCCGATGACAATTCGGCGATCGAACCGTTCGGCTGGACGACGACAACCGCCAATTCAGTCGAGATAGTCGCGTAGGCGGTCACTACGCAGCGGATGGCGGAGCTTGGCCAAGGTCTTGGACTCGATCTGGCGGATACGTTCCCGGGTCACGCCGAACTCCTTGCCCACCTCCTCCAGCGTTCGGGGCCTTCCGTCCTCGAGCCCGAACCGAAGCCGTACCACCTCGGATTCCCGTTCCGAGAGATCACCAAGGACATCCCTGACCGCCTGCTCCAGGAGCTTGCGGGCCGCCACGTCGAGCGGTGCCGCCCCCTGATCGGCGATGAAATCCGCCATGGACGTGTCGTCTTCGTCACCGATGGGGGTGTCGAGCGACAGCGGGTCCTGGGAGGCGATGCGCAGCACCTCCTCCACCTTGTCCTCGGGCAGGTCGACCTCCCGGGCCAGCTCGGCGATGGTTGGATCCCGTTCCAATCGATGGGCCAGCATGCGCTGGGCCCGGATCACCTTGTTGATGGATTCGACCATGTGCACCGGAACCCGGATGGTGCGGGACTGATCGGCGATCGCCCGGGTGATGGCCTGACGAATCCACCACGTGGCGTAGGTGGAGAACTTGAACCCCTTGGTGTAGTCGAACTTCTGCACCGCCCGCATCAGCCCGAGGTTGCCCTCCTGGATGAGGTCGAGAATGGCCACGCCCCGACCAACATGGCGCTTGGCGATCGACACCACCAGCCTCAGATTGGCCGAGGTGAGGTCCTGACGGGCGGCGTCGCCGTCGGCGACGAGCCGGCGAAGCCGTCGCTGCTTGTCGTCGGCGACATCTCGCCACGTCCCCGACTCGATGAGGCTGGAGATCTCGTTGGCGGCGTCGGTCCCGGCCTCGATACGTTTGGCCAGCTGAACCTCCTCCGCCGCCGTCAGGAGCGGCACCTTGCCGATCTCCTTCAGATACATCCGGACCGGATCGGATGATCCGCTGGCCCTGGCCATGGCCACTGCGGCCGTACGAGCCGGGTCCATTCGACGGCGGCGACGACGGCCGCCGAAGCCGTCGAGCTCGGTCACATCCACCGGCTCCTCGTCGAAGGCGATGCTCTCTTCGGACATGAAATCCCGGAGCTCGGCCAACACATCTGGGCTGAGTTCGACCCGGGGCATGACCTCGACCACGTCGTCCATATTCAGAGGACGGCCGCGTTTGGCCCGCAGCAACAATCGTTGCTTGTTCTCCTCGGACACGACCGGGGTCTCGGCGGAATGCGGCAGGTCGGTCAAACAGACTCCTCGTCAGGCTCCTCGAACCAACCTAGCAAGTCTCGTAGAGCCCGTGCCTGTCGAGACGGATCCCGAACCTCCTCCAGCTTGAGGCGCAGCCATGTGTGATGACGGAAGATCTCGGCCTGTTCGTCGGCGACGGCCCGGACCAGCTCCTGTTTGGATTCGTTCATCGTCCGTTCCAGAAACGACTCCCACAGGCGGGCGGCGACCTCCATGGCCGGGGCTTGGGTCTCCTCCACCGACAGGCGCTGGACCAGACCGGCCACCTCGGGGCCTCCCTGCTCGATCACCTCGTGTAGCGTCGAGCAGCGAATCACCAGATCGTAGACGGTGCCGCACAGCTCGTCTTCGAACAGCTCGGACACCACGAGCGGTTCTATCTCGTCCTGATGGTGAACCGCCAGTTTGAGGGCTTCCAGTTCTCGACCAGGCGTTCTGGTCAGCGATGTCGAGACCTCGCCTGTGGCCCCGACCTTCGAGGCACGCTGAGACGATGTTTTTGCCGACTTCGGCCTGCCGAGCTGGGCTCGGAGCAGGTCGATCTGGATTCGGGTCCGGGTGGCCACCTCCATCACGTATTGGTCCCGAACCAGCGGGTCGGGGTGTTCGGCGATCATGGCCAGGGAGTGTTCGGCGGCCCTGGCTCGACCTTCGGCCGAGGCCAGATCGGCTTGCTCGAAGACGCGATCGACTCGGAACTGAAGGAAGGGTCGTGCCTGCTCGATGGAACGGCGGAGCTCCTCCGGGTCTTTGCGGCCGAGATCGCCGGGATCGATTCCGGGCGGAAGATCGGCCACGGCTACATCAAGGCCGTGGGTACGCTCCCATTCGTAGAACCGGGCAGCCGCGTCCTGGCCGGCGGTGTCGGCGTCGAAGGCCAGAACCACCCGTCCGGCGAAGCGGCGAAGCAGCTTGACATGATCCTCGGTCAGGGCCGTGCCACAGGTGGCCACCGCTCGGCCCATTCCGGCCTGAAAGAAGGCGATGACGTCGGTGTAGCCCTCGCACACGATGGCTTGATCATGTTCGACGATGGCCGCCTTGGCCCAGTTGAGCCCATAGAGCAGACGGCTCTTGGCATAGATGGTCGATTCCGACGAA
The DNA here is from genome assembly GCA_024638815.1 of Acidimicrobiales bacterium. Classification (GTDB taxonomy): domain Bacteria; phylum Actinomycetota; class Acidimicrobiia; order Acidimicrobiales; family SZUA-35; genus JAHELU01. The sequence continues at coordinate 29,530 of JAHEJM010000009.1, forward strand.
TTCTTGTACTTCGGACCCTCGTCATCGGGTAGTTTCCGCCCCCCGAATCCCACCGGCTCCCCTTGGGCGTCGTACACGGGAAACATGATCCGACGCCGGAAGGCGTCCTGCTGGCGGCCCCGCCGATTCACGAAACCGAGCCCGGAATCGCTCAACTCCCGGTTCGACAACTTCAACGCCCGGGCCAGTTCATCCCAGCCGTCGGGGGCCCAACCGATCTTGAAACTGCGGACCAGGTCACCGTCGTAGCCGCGATGGCGCAGGTAGGCCCGGGCCGCAGCGGCGTCGTCGGCCGACAGGAGCCGCTGGTGGTACCACTCGATGGCGTCACCCACCGCGGCCTGGAGCTTGGTCTTGCGTCGTCGGTTCTCGCCCTGATCGGCGTCGGTGTAGCGAAGGGTGATGTTGGCCCGGTTGGCCAGCCATTCGACTGCACCGACGAAGTCCAGCTGCTCCTTGTCCCGGACAAAGGTGATGACATCACCCTTCTGGCCACAGCCGAAACAGTAGTAGAGGCCTTCCTCGGAGTTGACCGAGAACGAGGGCGTCTTCTCCGTATGGAATGGGCACAGTCCGGTGAACCGCCGGCCGACACGGCGAAGCTGGGTGTACTGACCGACAATGGCAACGATGTCGCTGTCACTGCGGACCCGGCCGATGTCCTCGTCCACGATGCCCACTGAGCACCAAAGCTACCCCTCCGGACCATCGGTTGCGAGCCGCCCCGGTCCCCGGTTCACGGCATCACCGGCGGCGCGTTGAACGCTTCGGCGTCCTCCGCACCGATCCCCCGACCCCTCTCGGTCGGGGAAACGCGCGCCTGATGTCGGACTATTTCAGCCGTTCCGACAGCCAGTCGACGACATCGGGAATGGGCAGACGCACCTGGTCCATCGAGTCACGATCGCGGATGGTGACCGCCTTGTCCTCGAGCGAATCGAAGTCGTAGGTAATGCAGAACGGCGTACCGATCTCGTCCTGGCGCCGATACCGACGTCCGATCGCCTGGGTCTCGTCGTAGTCGACCATCCAATGGGGCTGCAGCGTGGCCGCCAAATCCTTCGCCGGTTCGATCAGTTCAGGCTTCTTCGAAAGGGGCAGCACCGCCACCTTGTAGGGGGCAATACGATGATGCAGCCGCAGGACGGTTCGGGTCTCGTCGTTGACCGTCTCCTCGTCGTAGCCGGCCATGAGGAACGCCATCATGGTGCGGGTGGCACCGGCCGCCGGTTCGATGACATGGGGCACGTACCGCTCGTTGGCCGCCTGGTCGAAATACTCCAGCCGTTGACCCGAGTACTCGATGTGCTGGGTGAGGTCGTAGTCCCCCCGGTTGGCCACCCCCTCGAGCTCGTCCCAGCCCCAGGGGAACAGGAACTCGACGTCGCTGGTGCCCGACGAGTAGTGGCTCAGTTCATCGGGCCCATGAGGCCGCAGGCGGAGCTTGTCGGCCGGGATCCCGTGATCGACATACCACTGGTATCGCTCCTGGCACCAGTACTCGTACCATTGCTCGGCGTCGCCGGGCGGGACGAAGAACTCCAGCTCCATCTGCTCGAATTCACGGGTTCGGAACACGAAGTTGCCGGGGGTGATTTCGTTGCGGAAGCTCTTGCCGATTTGGGCGATCCCGAACGGCGGCTTCTTCCGTGATGTGTTGACGACGTTGGCGAAGTTGATGAACATTCCCTGGGCCGTCTCCGGCCGCAGGTAGGCCACGGCTCCGGCGTCCTTCACCGGACCGGCCTGGGTCTCGAACATCAGATTGAACTGGCGCGGTTCGGTGAGCTCACCCCGGGTTCCGCACGTGGGGCATTGCACGGGATCCTCGAGCTTGTCCTGGCGATGACGGGCACCACAATGACGACAATCGACCAGCGGGTCGGTGAAGTTGGCCAGATGGCCCGACGCCTCCCACACTGCGGGCGGTGAGAGAATGGAAGCGTCCAGCCCTACCACGTCCGACCGCAGCTGCACCATGGAACGCCACCAGGCGTCCTTCACATTCCGCAACATGAGAGTGCCGACAGGGCCGTAGTCGTAGGCGGAGCGGAAACCCCCGTAGATCTCGGCCGACGGGAAAACGATGCCTCGGCGTTTGCTCAAATTGACGATCTTGTCGAACAACTGGGGATCCGGTTCTGCCATGGTTGCAGCGTAACCGTGAGCCGGTACCGGTGCGGGCCTTTTTGCCCCCCCCCGCAGGCCTTGTAATCCTGGCCCCGCCGCCGATAGTCGACCATGGCCTCTTCTCCGGCGTCCTTCGCGGCCACCGTCGAACCGGCCGGCCGTTCAGAGATCGAGTCGCCGGCCCACCCGTCCGCTCCCCTACTCGGGGGGCGACGAGCGAAACCGGCAGCCCTGAGCCGGCGTGTCGGTGCCGGTGTGGTCGACCTGGTCTGGATCGGTATCCCCACAATGTTGATGGCCAGGATGACCGGTGAATCCACACTGACCTCCGGCCCGTCGGCGTCGATCTCCACCTCACAACTGGAGACCGTGGAACAGGCTGGTCCCTGGCGGGTCACGCTTGGGCTGGCCGACCAGGGGGTCGCCCTGAGCGCGGCAGGGCTCGCCATGACCCTGCTGACCTTGGCCCTGGCCACCGTTCTGGCCATGGTCATCGTCCCCCTCCTCGACGAGGGCAGAACCCCGGGTATGGCCCTGTTCCGACTTCGTATCGTCGGAGTCGACCGACGCCGCCCGACAGCGTGGGCGCTCGTCATCCGTACGCTGGCCTCCCCCCTCGATCTCATGCCGGTGGCCGTTCCCGGCCTGGTCGGGTTCGCCTTTGCCGCCAGCAACACACGGCGGCAACGTATCGGTGACCGGTTGGCTCGTACCGCCGTTGTCCACGAGCCCCGAACATCTCGAGCCGGCGACTCGTCGACCGGTTCGCAACTGCGGTTCGCCGGCACCGGCGACGGAACGTGGCCCTCGCCGCTGGGGCTAAACCCGTCACGATTTCGTCCCGATCTAGGATTCGACACCGTAGCTCAACTGTCACCTGGACTCGCCGGCCTGGCCGTCGCATCCTCCGGGTCGACACGGGGAGGCCCACCATCGATGACCAACCATTCCACTGATACCCACGGACCCGCATCGCCAAGCCGGTTGCTCGATCGGCCACCGGTGGCCGAGCGGCCGCTTTTCAACCCCTACCCCAAGCCACAGCGACCGGACCGGCGCCGAGGGCAGAACCCGACCCTGCCGGGGCAGGCCCGGTCGGGCAACTCCGCCTCATCGAAAGCGACGGAGCACCAGGCCGAGGACTCGACCACCTCGCCGTCATCCTCCGCCCCGGAGTGGAACGAGGAGTGGCAGTCATGGGTGTATTGGGATGACGATCGACGTCAGTGGCTACGGTTCGACGCCGAAACCGGCGAATGGGAGCCGATGGCGTAGCACCCCGCCGGTCCGGCTCGGGCAAGGGGCGGGTTCGACCGCCCCACTGGACGGCTCGGGCCCTCAACCCAACAGCTGCTGGTGAAGAAGCGCCGAGGACCGAATCCGGTGCTCGACATGTTGCTCGATCAGCTTGACGGTGAGGGTCTCAAGCTCCCGAGCGGTCTGGGAATCGGTGGTGTCGAGCACCTGCCGCACCCGACCTTGCAGCAGTTGACCGAAGGCGTTCCGAGCCGGTTCCGAGATCGGCTGACCGGAGGGGGTGCAGCCGGCGCATACCATGCCCCCGTCGGCGATACGTATGGTGTCGAGCCCGTCGGTCGAGCCGCAGCGCACACAGGCGTCAAGTCTGGGCTGTACCCCCTCCAACATCAACAGTCGGGCGATGAAGGCCGGGATGATGATCTCGTTGCCGGTGCGGTTCAGTTCCTTCAGTGCGCCGGTAACCAGTTTGTAGAGCGCCGGATTCGACTCGCGCTCGACCACGACCGAATCCACGATCTCCAGCACCACGGTGGCCCGTCCGTAGCGGCCCAGGTCGTCTCGGAGGCCGGTCATGGGTCTGACCCGCTCGGCTTGGGTGATGATGTCGAGATTGCGACCCTCGTACAGTTGGAGCTGCGCCACGCCCCCGGGCTCCAGCCGGGATCCGAACTTGCTTCGGGTCCGACGGACCCCCTTGGCCACGGCCCGAAGCTTTCCTCGGCCGCGGGTGTAGCAGACCACTATCCGATCGGCCTCACCAAGTTTGTAGGTGCGGAGGATGACGGCCTCGTCGCGGTACAGGGCCATGGCTCGCTAGGCGGACAGCCCGCCGAACCGGCGATCTCGACGCTGATACTCGGCCACGGCGGCAGCCAGGTGTTCTCGCCGAAAGTCGGGCCAGTGGGCATCGGTGAAGACCATCTCGGCATAGGCCGACTGCCAGATCAAGAAGTTCGACACCCGGTGCTCACCGGAGGTCCTGACCCACAGATCAACCTCCGGCATCTCAGGATCGTAGAGGTGCTTCTCGATGAGGGCCTCGTCGACGGCATCGGCCTTGTTGCCGGCCTCGACAAGGGCCTTGACCGCATCCACGATCTCGGCCCGCCCACCGTAGTTGAAGGCGATGGTCAGCGTCAGACGCCGGTTGTCGGCGGTGAGCGCAATCGACTCGTCCATCCGACGTAACAGGCGCTTCGGAACCTTCCAGTCGCGTCGACCGATGAAGCGAATCCGCACTCCCTTCTCGTTCAGCTCGTCCCGACGCCGGATCAGGAGGTTCTCATTGAATCGCATGAGAAACCGGACCTCGTCGGCCGGACGACGCCAGTTCTCGGTGGAGAAGGCATAGACGGTCAACCATTCGATCCCCATCTCCAACGCCCCGTTGACGGCGTCGAGCAGCGCCTGTTCACCGGCGCTGTGACCATCGGTTCGCTTCAAGCCACGCTGCTGGGCCCAGCGGCCGTTGCCGTCCATGACACAAGCCACGTGACGCGGTATACGATCGGCGTCAAGGTCCCCGATGTTCATGGTTTGACCGTACTCTCTTTCGACCGCCCTTTGACGCCACCCATGGGCCACGGCCGACGCTGCCGATCTGCGATGCTAGCCTCGGCGTGGCCGAGGCTACCGATGATCTAGATTCGCTTGGCGAACATGATGTTCACGAATGAGTCAAGTCTGGGTGCTGGGCCGGAGCGGTTCCCGGAAACGAAACTTGAGGCGCCGCTTGCGGCGTACCTAGTCGTCGCCGTCCGGGAGCTTACTGGTTGACGTCGTCGCCTCGGTGGTCGTCGTGCTCGATGTGGTTGTGGCAACGCTGGTCGTTGTCGACGACGGCATCGAGGTGGACGTGGACGATGACGATGTCGTGGTGCTCGAGGCCGACGTGGTGGTCTCGGGATGTGTGGTCGACGTGGTACTCGCCGATGAGGTCGACCCGGTGCCGGACCCCGACGTGACCGACGTGGGGTTCGTCGTGGTCGGCACGCTCGACGATGTAACGATTGCGGAGGTCTCGGTCGTGGAACTCAACGATGATCGGGCCACCGTGGTCTGAGGTCGGGCGGTCGTGCCCGGCTCCGACCATGTGTCGGGCTCGCCGTCATCTGCCTCACCGGCGCCATGTGTCCCCGAAACCAGGCTCGACACCGGACCGAGGCCTCCCGACCGGGCCCGGACCGACGAGCCGCCACCGGGATTATCGTCGATCGGCGCCGCCGGAGTCACGCCCTCGATCGCTCCGCTGAGCGTGACGCTGTCCGGAGCATCACCGTCCCGCCAGTCGAGAGCGCCGATATGCCACGCCCCGGCACCGGCTGCGACCATGGCGGCAGCCAGGACCACACCCAAGAACTGGGCGCGGGACCCCACCTCCAGCACCGGGTCGGGAAGAAACGACAGACGACGTCGAGCCTGACCGGGAGAACGCACCGACCGCGACGGTGGCCGAGCGGTGAGAACCGGCCAGGCAACGTCACTGAGCACCGACCTGTCCGGCGGCACGCCCGACACGTCCTCGTTGTCGGTACGACGCTCGATGTCGAGACCGTGTTCGAGCCGGGCACCTCGCTCGATGTCCGGACGACGCCCACCGTCGACGACGAACACGAACCCGCTCGATGCCGCCGAACGAGCCGGTGGAGGCGGGTATGTGTCGGGGGAAGGGGGGCCCCGACGAACAGGCTTGGGGATCCCTGTCGATGACGGGGAGCCAGGTCGATGGCGGGTCGGTGGCTCACCACCGTCGGCGTCGACGGTGGTGAAGAGGTGCTCGAGACCGGGGAGGGCGACAGGATCGTCGGGCTTTGGCCGTCGCCTGGGCTCGTTTCGGGCCGACGTCATGCGCCCTGCGGTCGAGAGCGGCCGATGGGGATCATCGCCTTCATTCACGGCGAACAGATCGTGCCACTCGTCCGACGGCGCAGCCGGCCGACGGTCGACCCGGCGCGTCTCTCGGACCGGTGAGTCGGAGAGCAGACCGGCCAGATAGTCGGCTCCGAGAGGCGACGGTGACGACATACCGGCACCGTCGCTAGGCTCGTTGTCGCTATCGGAGTTTTGTGCCCGGGAACTCCCGTCCATCAAGCTTCCTCACCATCGGCGACCGGCCGGCGGATCCACACGCCCCTCTTGCCCAGGCCACGCTACGCCGGGGAAGACGCATCCAATCCGTGGCTCCACCTAGCTCCAAGTGTAACCGATACCACGCATCAACAAGGAATATCCCCTGACAGCACACTCGGTACGACGATTGCTCTCCTCGGTAACCGATCTCCTGCCCGGCGGCGGGGAACTCCGGCCCGGGCAGTTGGCCATGGCGGAGGCGATCGCCGATGCACTGGTCGACAATGCACTGGTTGACAATGCACTGGTTGACAATGCACTGGTCGACAATGCACCGGAGGCTGATGCACTGGACGGCGATCACGCCGCCGCGTCCCACCCGATCGTGGTTGTGGAGGCCGGTACCGGTACCGGCAAGTCGTTCGCCTACCTCACACCCGTCTTGGCCGCCGACGCAAAAGCGGTGGTGGCTACCGCCACCATCGCCCTTCAGAGCCAGCTGCTCGCCAACGACATCCCGCTGGTAGCCCGTGGGCTGGGTCGTTCGGTCGACGCCGCCGTGCTCAAGGGCCGCAGCAACTACCTGTGCCGCCAGCGCCTGGTGGAGCTGACCGAGGCCGGCCGGAGCGAGCAACTCGAGTTGTTGGGCGGGCAGCGCCCGGAACGACAGCTGCGTAGCGTTCTGGAGTGGGCCGCGGTCACCGAGACCGGTGATCGTGAGGAGCTGGACTTCCACCCCGCACCGGAGGTATGGGGCGCGGTCACCGTCGGAATCGACGAATGCCCGGGAGCGGCCCGCTGCCCGTCGGGCCAGATCTGCTTCTCCGAGGAAGCCCGAGCCGACGCCATGGCCGCCGACGTGATCGTCACCAACCACCACTACTACGGACTCGATCTCGCCACCGGAGGAGCGCTGCTACCGGAACATGATGTCGTGGTCTTCGACGAGGCTCATCAACTTCCGGAGGTTCTCGGCGCCACCTGCGGGACCGAGCTGGGAGGGGGCCGGCTTCGCGCCATGGCGGCTCGGGCTCGGTCGGTGTTGACCGACGACACGGTGGCTCTCGGCCTCGACCGTTCAGCCATGGAGCTGGACGCCGGTCTCGCCCCGATGATGGGCCAGGCCATCGACGTCGATGCCCAACTCGTCGATGTGCTCGTCCTGGCCCGGGATCGAGTCGACACCATGATCTCGACCCTGCGGAAGGTGGAATCGGCCGACAATCCAACGACGGCGGCCAGGGTCGAACGGAACCTGCTGGCCGCCACTCGTCTGGTGGAGGACATCGACGCCGTCATTGCCGCCGACAACGACCGGCGGACGGGGACCGCTGTCCTTTGGGTCGATGGCCGGAGCGACGCCCCGGTGCTGAAACGCACGCCACTCGAACTGGACTCGATGCTGGACAAGGAGCTGTGGAAGGTTCGCACCGCCATCCTGACCAGCGCCACCCTGGCCGATGCCGTCCCAGGCCAGCTGGGCCTGGATCCCTCGACCGAGATCCTCCGCGTCGGTTCTCCCTTCGATTACGAGCACCAGGCCCTGCTCTACTGCCCAACCGACCTTCCTCCGCCGGCCAATCCCAAGTTCCGCACGGCGGTCCAGGACGAGATCATCGGTCTCGCCACCGCAGCCGGGGGTCGCACACTGGCGCTCTTCACCAGCTTCCGAGCCATGACCGAGGCCACCGAGCGGCTGAGACAAGACACGGACTTCGTGGTCCTGGCCCAGGGCGAGGGATCGAAGTCGAATCTGATCGAGCAGTTCAAGACCCAACCCCGAGTCATACTGGCGGCAACCCTGTCGTTCTGGCAGGGGGTGGATCTGCCGGGCACGGATCTCACGCTCGTCACCATCGATCGTCTCCCCTTCCCCCGCCCCGACGAGCCCGTCAACCAGGCCCGTCGAGATCGGGCCGGAGCCCAAGCGTTTCGTGTCGTTGACCTGCCCCGGGCCCAGACCTTGCTGGCCCAGGCCGCCGGTAGGCTCATTCGTCGTCGCGACGATCGAGGGGTTGTGGCTGTGCTCGATTCCCGGCTCGCCAATTCGCGCCGCTACCGCTGGGATCTGATCAATGCCCTTCCCCCGTTCCGGCGAACAAAGCACCGACAAGAGGTCTACGACTTCCTGCGGCGCCTTGACGACGAGGCCGCCCCCCGCAGCGGCGGGCTCGATCGGCGTGGAACCGATGACTCGACGCCGGCCGGCGGGCCGAGTTAACCGGCCGGAAACACGGCGGAAACACATCATTCCTACCATCGAGCCATGGGAGTGAAGTTCGTGCACTGGCCCGAGGAAGAGGCTCTGCGCTCCCAGCTCGAGCAGCTCGGAACGCCTCGCCTGCTCCTGGTCGCGGCCGACGCCCATCCGCCGGCGACACCCGACCCATTGGAGGATTGGGTTCGACTGCCCTCGTCGGAACAGGACGTGGCGGCCCGAGCCCGGTCGTTGGCGCTCCGGGCCAGCGCCATCGACGTCGAGCAGTCGGCCACCCCGGAACTTGACGACAATGGTGTGCTGAGAACGGAGACCGGCTGGGTCGCACTATCCGATGTGGAAGCCCGTCTGGTGAGTGCTTTTCTGGATCGCCTACAACTCGTGGTCGACCGGGGATCTCTCCTGAAAGCCGGTTGGCCCGACCAGGAGGTCAGCCGCAACCTGCTCGACGTCTACCTCCACAAACTCCGGCCTCGGGTCGAATCGGTCGGTCTCCAGATCAGCACCGTTCGCAAGCGAGGCTACGTCCTCGAGTATGCCGAGCAGCCCGGACCGCCCACCACCAACGGCCGCCGCATTCAGCAAGGGTTAAGAAAGAGCTAAGACAACGCTGATCATTGCGTAACACGGCATAAACAAGCCGGAAACGCCGCCCTCATAGCTTGAGGGCTACGACATCCATCTACGGAGGAGTTCAATGATCGGCGAAACAGTGCTTCTAGCTGCGGCAGGAGATGCCGTGGCAAGCCTCGCTTCGGCGGCGGCGTCGGTGTATCCGACCGTCCTTCAAGCCAGTCCCGACGTTGTCGAGCAGTACGACCGCACGGATCCCAGCGGTCTGATGAACATGGTCGTTCTCGACAACATCTTCATCTTCGTCGCTGCGGTGCTGGTTCTGCTCATGCAGGCCGGCTTCGCCCTGGTCGAGGCCGGCCTCACCAGGGCCAAGAACGCGGCCAACATCATGATGAAGAACCTGATGGACGCCTGCATCGGCATCCTGGCCTTTGCCGCCATCGGCTGGGGTATCGCCTATCCCGGCGATTTCAACGGCTGGATCTCGTCGGCCGGACTGGGTATAGCCGGTCTGACCGACGGCTTCCTGGTCGATATCGGTCCGGAGGCAGCGGCATCGGACGGGTTCTATCCACTTGCGGTACCGGTTGACTTCCTGTTCCAGGCCGCTTTTGCCGCCACGGCAGCCACCATCGTGTCGGGTGCGGTGGCCGAGCGGACCAAGTTCGTCGGCTACATCTCCTACTCGATCATCATCACCGCCTTCATCTACCCGATCGTGGTCAGCTGGAAGTGGGGCGGCGGCTGGCTTGACGAGTTGGGATTCATCGACTTCGCCGGCTCCGGGCTGGTCCACATGACCGGCGGGTTCGCCGCTCTGGCCGGCGCCATGGTGCTCGGACCCCGAATCGGGAAATACGACGAGGATGGAACACCTCGAGCTCTGCCCGGCCACAGTATTCCCCTGGCCATGACCGGTGTGCTGATCCTGTTCATCGGCTGGTTCGGGTTCAACCCGGGCTCCCAACTCCAGGCCGATATGGCCGTTCCCGTCATTGCCGTCTACACCGCCTTCGCTGCAGCCGCCGGTGGACTCGGTGGCATGATCGCCTCGTGGATCGTCGGCAAGAAGCCCGAAGTATCGATGGCCGGCAACGGCATCCTGGGCGGCCTGGTTGCCATTTGTTCCGGCATCGGCGAATTCGACTGGCTCGGCACCGTGATCACCGGTTTCGTGGCCGGTGTGCTGGTCGTGCTGTCCGTGCTGATGGTGGAGCGACGTCGGGTCGATGATCCGGTCGGCGCCTTCTCGGTCCACGGTATCTGCGGCTTCTGGGGCCTGTTGGCCACCGGACTGTTTGCCACGACCAGCCCGGTGAACGGAGCCGGGGAGTCGGCCGGTCTGCTCTATGGAGGCGGAATGGGCCTGTTCATCGACCAGCTCATCGGCGGCGTGGTCATCGGTGTGGCCGTGTTCGGCGCCGCCTTCATTCTGTTCAGCCTGCTGAAGATGGCCAGCATGCTGCGGGTATCACCGGAAGACGAGAGGATGGGTCTCGACGTCAGCGAACACGGCAGCCTCGGCTACGGTCCCGACCTGCTGTCGTCAACCGTCTGACCAGCCCACCCGAAACGCCACGAACGAACTGGAGAGCACACACAATGAGACTCATCACCGCAGTCATCAAACCCCATCGGTTGGACGACGTGAAGGAAGCGCTGGTCAAGGTCGGAGTTCAGGCCTTGACCGTCACCGAGGTCAAGGGCTTCGGCCGCCAGGGCGGTCACACCGAGACCTACCGGGGCGCAGAGTACCGGGTGGACTTCGTACCCAAGATCAAGTTGGAGATCGTGGCCGACGACACCCGGATCGACGAGATCACCATGGCCATCCGAGACGCCGCCCAGACCGGTGTCATCGGTGACGGCAAGATCTGGGTCACCCCCGTCGAGTCGTTGGTCCGAATAAGAACCGGCGACGTGGGATCAGCCGCCATCTAGGCGTCTCCGACCGGAGGACAACGACGTCCACCACAATCGAGCTGGCAGCATGGCTCGACCGTTGCATTGCAGCGCATCCTCCCCCGGGTCGATTCCCCCTCCCCGAAGGGACCGGGCAGGTCACGATCATCGGTCGCAGACCTGGCTAGTACCCAAGGCGCTCGATCGACGAAGGGTCATGCTGCCAGTTCTTTTCCACATTGACGATCAGTTCGAGGTAGGCCCCGTCGGGAAGCTGTTTGCGAACGTTGATCCCGACCTGCTTGAGCAGTGCCCCGCCCTTGCCGATGATGATCCCCTTCTGGGACTCCCGCTCCACCAGTATCTCGACCCGTATGCGGGGCCACTCCCACTCCACCACCCGGGTGGCCACCGAATGCGGCACCTCGTCCCGGGTGGCCCGTAGCAGCTGTTCTCGCACCAATTCGGCCACCACGAACGCCTCGGGCACATCGGTCACGGTGTCGCTCGGATACCACAGCGGACCGGGCGGCATCCGTGAGGTCAGATGGTCGACCAGAGCCGGCACACCGCGCCCGGTCCAGGCCGACACGGGAAAGTAGGCGGAGAAATCCAGCTCGGCGGTGGCCGCCAGTTGCGAGAGCACCCGTTCCTCGTCGAGCCCGTCGATCTTGTTGACGACCACGATGGACCGCTCGGGGTCGAGTTGGGCGGCCAGGAAGCGGTCGCCGCGACCGAACCCGGTTCGACCGTCGACGATCAAGCAGACGACGTCGACGTCGCGGTAGGCCTCCGATGCCCGTTCGTTGAGTCGCTCCCCCAAGGCCGAGCGAGGCTTGGACATCCCCGGCGTATCCACGAACACCAGCTGATAGTCCTCGGTGGTCAGAACCCCCCGAATCTGGTGTCGCGTGGTTTGGGCCTTGTTGGAAACGATGCTGATCTTCTCGTCAAGGATCTTGTTGAGCAGGGTCGACTTGCCCACGTTGGGCCGCCCGGCAAGGGCCACAAAACCGGAGCGGAAGCCATCATGGCGCGTGCCGAGATCGGTGCTCATGACCCAGCCATCTCTTGTCGGGTTCGGGCGGTCGGGACCATCACTCGGATTCGGCCGCCTCGGTCGGGCGGCCGGGGCGGGAGACCAGGACCCGGGTGATGCGCCGTCCCTGGATCTTCTCGACCTTCAACCGATGATGTCGCACCTCACACACCTCCCCTACGGCGGGAACCCGACCGAACTCGTCGAACACCAAGCCACCAACGGTATCCCAGTCCCCCTCCGGCAGCTCCAACCCGGCCAGATCGTTCAGCTCGTCGATGAGGATCCGGGCGTCAACCCGGAGCGAGCCGTCGACCAGCCGCTCGACAAGGGGTTCCTCCACGTCGTATTCGTCCACGATCTCGCCCACCAGCTCTTCGATGAGGTCCTCCAGGGTGACCAATCCGGCCACCCCGCCATACTCATCGACGGCGATGGCCATGTGGAACTTCTCGTGCTGCATCTCCCTCAGCAGCTCGGCCACCTTCTTGGTCTCGGGCACGAATCGGGCCTGGCGCAACAATGTCGAGACCGTCTTGTCCGGCTGCCCGTCGAGTTCGGCCCGGATCAGGTCCTTGACGTACACCAATCCGACGACGTCGTCGATGTTGTCGCCCACCACCGGGACACGGGAGAACCCGACCAGGGAGCTCACCTCCAGCGCGTCGGGAATCGACACCGAGCGTTCGACCGTGATCATGTCGGTCCGGGGCACCATGACCTCCCGGACCACGGTGTCGCCGAACTCGATGACCGACTCGATCAGATCTCGTTCCACCGGCTCGATCACCTCGTCCTCCACGGCGGCGTCGGCCAGGGCGATCAGCTCCTCCGGCAGTGCGAACGGACCTCGCCGCAGTCCTCGACCCGGCAGGAGTATGTTGGTCAACCCGATCAGACCTTGGGCCAGAAACCGGATGGGACCGAGGCGAAGAAGGAATCCGACGGGCCGAGCCAGGATCAGGGCAAAGCGATCAGGGTGGAGGATGGCCATCGTCCGGGGCCCGGCCTCGACCCCGACGAACACGATGCCGATGTTGACGAAAACGATCAGCGCCACGACGCCCGGGGTGAAGAAGCGATTGGCCAGGACGGCCACGATCGAGGCCTCGAGCAGCTGGGCCATCACCACCAGCAGCCGAAGCGGATTCCGAACCTGATCATCGGGTAGCGACAGAAGGCGGACCAGGCGGACCGCCCGTTTCGGGTAGCGGTCGGCCTGGCTGCTGGCCCTGACCACACTGGACCGGGCGAATGCCTCCTCGGCCGCCACGAGAATCATGGTGAACAACAGCAGGGCGCCGGCGGTGACGATCGCAATCACATCGACGATTCGGATGTCGGCTTCGAGCAACACCAGTCCCACTGCTCAATGATCAACCGGATGTCGATAGCCCAGCCGGGCCAAATGTTGGCGCTCACGACCGCGCATTCGGGCCGTCTCCGCCGGCTCGGCATGATCATGGCCCAGTACATGGAGCACTCCGTGGATCACCAGCAGCGAGAGCTCGGCCGGAAGTGAGCCGGTGTGGTCCGGGGCTTGGCGAGCAGCTACTTGGGGGCACACCATCACATCACCGAGATGAACCGGGACGGAGTCATCGTCGTCTTCGTCCCAATCGACGTACTCGTCGTCGATCGCCTGGTCGACGACGTGGTCACCGCCGACACGACGAACGGCGCCGGTGGCCCCCGGGGAGTCGTCATCGGGTTGGTCGACAGCCTCGATGTCGACCGCGTCGACACCTGTGTTCGGGACCAGGCTCAGGTCGACGCCACCTCCGCCTGCCAGCTCCGGCCCGTCGATGGGAAACGCCAGCACATCGGTAGGACCGTCGTAGCCCATGAAGGTCTTGTTCAGGTAGCCCATGAACCCGGGATCGATCAGATAGAGGTGGAGCATTCCCGTCGAGACACCCTCGTCCACCACCACTTCGGCCACCAGCCGTTTCAGCCGCCCATGCAATGCGCCGGCGTTGTCGGCACTATCGGTCCAGTCGAAACCGCTGCTGTCGGTGAGGAAGATCTCGATGCTGCCCGCGTCGATCTCGGTGTCGGTCTCGGTGTCGACGCCGCGATCAGCGGCAGCACTGTCATCGACCAGCCGGAGATGTCGCGGTCGCCGCGGCTTCATCGGCTCTTCTGATGGCGGGCGTAGGCGTCGACGATATCCTGCACGATCCGGTGGCGGACGACATCCGATGACCGCAGGCGCACGAACCGAAGGCTCTCGATTCCGCTCAGGATCTTCTCCAGGCCTTCGAGTCCGCTCCGGCCCCCGGCCACATCGACCTGGGTGGTGTCGCCGGTGACCACGGCCTTGGAGTTGAAGCCGATCCTGGTGAGGAACATCATCATCTGCTCCGGCGTGGTGTTCTGGGCTTCGTCGAGAATGATGAAGCTGTCATTGAGGGTTCGGCCTCGCATGAAGGCCAGGGGCGCGACCTCGACCACGTTTCGCTCGAACAGCTTGGCCATGTTGTCCGCACCGACCATGTCGTGGAGAGCGTCGTAGAGCGGGCGAAGATAGGGATCCACTTTCGACATGACATCACCGGGTAGATAGCCCAGGCGTTCACCGGCCTCCACTGCGGGCCGGGTCAGGATGATGCGCTCCACCTCCTTGTCCTGCAGGGAGCGAACGGCGCAGGCCACAGCCAGCCAGCTCTTGCCGGTGCCGGCCGGACCGACGCCGAAGGTGACAAGGTGGTTGCGGACGGCGTCGACATACCGCTTCTGGCCTGCGGTCTTGGGCCGAACCGGTTTGCCCCGGTATGAGGTGACGATGCGATCGGTGAGAACCTCCGACGGCCGCTCGTCCTGGCGGATCATGTCGATCGACCGGCGGACGGCGGCCGACTCCAGCGAGCCGCCCTGCTGAAGAACGAGCACCAGTTCATCGATGACCTTGGCCGCCGACTCGGCCTGCAGCCCGTCGAGCATGATCTCGTTGCCTCGCACGTGCACTGCGACGTCGAATGCGTCCTCCACCACACGGAGGAATTCGTCCCGTTGACCGAGCAGTCCGGCCATGAGTTGGTTGTCTGGTATTTCGATCTTGACCGGAGCTGACATCTTCACCTGCAGAAACCGATTTCACCACGGATGGGACCGGCGCCGGGCCGAATGTTCCGGGGCACTGGCCCGATTCGTGGGATTGGGCCAGTGTAGTGCCGCAGGCACCAACGCATGCCCGGGTTTGGGCCGGAGTCGTCAGCGAGGCATTCGCTGAACACACAGCACCGTATACTCTCACCGGTACCTCCCCGCTCGGAAGCCCCGGCTACCCCCCGACCGTCGATTCGTTTCGGAGGAAGTCGCCGTGGCTTCGACCGTGCCCCACCGCCGTGCCACCACGAGCCTTACGCTGATGAACCGTGGCCTGAACGACGATCCCGTGGTCGTCGTCGTCAAACGCCATCGGGATCGTGCCCATTTCACTCACGAGGTCCGTTGGTTGACCGCTGCCGTCCACCACCCCGTGGCCCGGCTCGAGGCGGTCATGGCCGAGCGTTTGACGCTCACCACCCGATTCAACCCGGCGCTCACCCTGGCCGACGCGGCGACGGCGCCGGCGACTGCCTTGTCCCTACTGGCCGAGCTGGCGTTGATCGTGGCCGATCTGTCGGTCGATGGTCTGACCCACGGCAACCTCGACGTCGATCATGTGCTCCGCGACCACCGGGGCCGGGTGTTCGTCGTGAGTCCTGCCCCGACGGCGGTACCGGGGGCCGATCTCGTCGGCCTGGCTCGGTGCTGCCGGCAGGTGATGGAGACCGCCGATGCCGTTTCGGTGGAACGAGGCGACCACCCCTGGGGGGACCGGGACCGCAGGCGGTGGCACGAGCTGTGCGGGGTTTTGGCGACCGGAGATCTGGGCCCGCAACGGGTGGCCCGTCATCTGAACGAACTGTCCCGGACGACGGCCGAACCGGGTCCCGGTCGACTCAGGCGACGGCTGCGGTCCTGATGAGGCCGAGATCGTCGAGGCGATCGATGGCGGCATCGATCTCCACGCCGAGAATGCAGGCCACGGCCCGCAGATCGTCCTGGCGGATTGTGAGCATGCGACCGTTGAAGTCCTGGCGTTGCACCTGGATCATGACCAGGTAGCGGCCCAGCATCTCACCCTCGGGCCGGGGAACGTTGTCGAGCCGAGCCAGGTTGATGGTGACCCCGTCGGTCCGTCCGGTCCGATCGGTCAGGTCGACCGTGTCGGGCGGGACCGGAGCCGACGTCGACCGAGGCAGCAGTTGATCGACGGGAACGCTGTAATAGCGAGCCAGCCGTTCGAGCCGCGCAACCGAGATCGCCCGCTCGCCTCGCTCATAGGCACCGAGAACCGAGGCTTTGAACTCCTGATCGGAGTTGGCCTCCACATCCTGAAGGGACAGGCGCTTCTGGCGTCGGATGGCGCGCAGGCGCTCACCCACTCGGCGCCCATAGGCCAGGCTGTTCTCGTCCAGTTCTTCGGTCATCTGTCTGCATTTCCACGGCGGGGAATCGGCTTTCCGCAACCGTAGTCGCCACTCTGCGCAACATCAACCACTAGCGGTGTTCGTGGATCGAGCCCGGGAGGGTGCTCCGAACAACGGATCAACGGAGCGTGCGATCAATGCGCCGTCTTCGGATCGCCGGTTGGCGGATCGACAATCATGGACTCGACGGCAAGCAGCACCCCGGCCGCGATGGCCGCCGTCTCGGTTCGCAGGATGCCGCCGGGAAGCCGGACCATTGGCCGCACCGACCGCTCCTCGTGGGAGAAACCACCCTCGGGACCAACCACGATCACCGGCATCGGCTCATCCCCGACAACTCCGGCCATGACCCAGGAGCGTCCACCAGAATCGGCCAGCACGGCTCGAGGAAACCGGTTCAGCACCTCGTCCAGCGGCCGAGCCTGCTCCACCCGGGGCAGTCGGACACGTCGGGATTGCATGGCCGCCTCCCGGGCAATGCGTTCATGGCGTCGGTGATGTTTGTCGATCTTGTCCTCGGTCCACCGGACCACGGTCCGTTCCGTGATCACGGGAACGATCAGACCCGCCCCCAGCTCGGTCAGCTTCTGCACGATCAGCTCTGGCCGATCCCCTTTGGCCAGGGCGAAACCCACACCCCAGAGACGACCGACGGGCTCGACCACGATGTCGCTCTCGGGCACCGGCCGCCGACCGAAGCGAGCCGATCGCCACCGCCCCTCACCATCACAAACCGTGATGGTGTCGTCGGCTCGTACCCTCAGCGAACGGGAGAGATGATGGTGATCGTCCTCATCGAGCTCCGGACTCTCGAGGTCGGCCACAAAGACCAGCGGATGAGAGCGACGACGATGCAGGCCGGCGCCGATCGGATCGGCGCCGGTCATGATGTCGGGTTCTCGCCGAGGGCGCTGGGCGGTGGCATGGGATGTCTTGTGACCTCGACCCACACCGTCGGATCAGGAGAACTTGGACCGGAAGCGACCGAGCAGGGTGTCCTCACCCGGCTCTTTCACCTCGTCACCCCGCTCCTTGGCCAGCAGACGCAGCAGGTCCTCCTGCTCGGTTGTCAGGTCGGTGGGTGTGTCAACCACCAGAGCCAGCACCAGATCCCCTCGAGAGCGGCCCCGGAGCTTGGGCACGCCCCGGTCGCGGAACCGGAACAGCTCGCCGGTCTGCGACCCGGCGGGAACGTCGACCTCGACACCACCGTCGATGGACGAGAACGGCACCCGGGCCCCGAGTGCGGCCTGGGTGACGGGCACGTGAAGCTCGGCGAGCAGATGATCACCCTCGCGGGTGAAGATCGGGTGTTCCTCGATCCGGACCTGCACATAGAGATCGCCGGCGCCGCCACCTCGGCGGCCTACGGCTCCCCGTCCGGTGAGCCGCAAGGTGGCCCCGTCGCCGACACCGGGAGGCACGTCGACCACATAGGTCTGCTCCTCCACCCGGCGGCCTTCGCCCGAGCAGGCGGAGCAGGGATTGGAAATCGTGACCCCCTCGCCCGAACACCGGGCACAGGTGGCCGTCGTGACCATCTGACCCAGGATCGACTGGCGGACCTGCCGCACCTGCCCGGTCCCCCCGCACTGGTCACAGCGCAGAGCCTGGGAACCGGGGGCGGCTCCGGTCGCCTCACAGGTATCGCAGGCGACGGCCGTGCGGACCGTGACCTCCTTGGCCACACCGTTGACCACGTCGTCGAGGGTGAGCATGGCCACCACCTCGAGGTCGGCCCCACGCTGGGGGCCGGCGTCGCTGCGAGTACCGGTGTTGAAGAAGGCGTCGAAGAGATCGCCCAGTCCCGACGACGCGAACGGGTCCGTCCCCATCCGTGCGCCGGTGGTACCGAATCGGTCGTAGCGGGCCCGCTTCTCCGCATCGCCGAGAACCTCGTAGGCCTCGGCCACCTGCTTGAACCGGGCTTCGGCCTCGGTGTCACCGGGATTGGCATCGGGATGCAGCTCTCGAGCCAGTCGACGATAGGCCCGCTTGATCTCGTCCTGGCCGGCCGAGCGATCGACGCCCAACAGTTGGTAGTAGTCCACGGTGGTGAGAGCCTCTGATCTACTTGCCGTCGCTCAAGAGCCGGCCGAGTTGGTTGCTGACGACGGCCACCGCCGACATGGCTTGGGGATAGTTCATGCGGGTCGGGCCCAGCACGGCGATGGAGCCGGCGTGTTCACCGTCGATGTCATACGGTGACACTACCAAACTGCATTCGGCCAGCGGTGCGACCCCGGTTTCGGTGCCGATGGCCACCGAGAGGCCACGTTCGACCACATCGGCCAGGAGGCTGACCACCACCAACTGCTGTTCGAGGATGGTCAGTACCTGGCTGACCGAGTCCACGGCCTCGAATGCCGAGGCCACCTTGGACGTCCCGTCGACGTAGACCTTCTCCGCCTCCGAGGGGTTGGCGCTGATCGCCTGATAGAACTGGCGGGCCAGAGCGTCGACCGCCTCGTCACCGCTCGCTTCCGGGGTGGGCATGGTGGCCAACGTCGTGCCTTCGCCGGCGGCACTGAGGGCCCGCCCGGCGTCCTCCACCGTCTCGGGGCCGATGGTGGCCTCGAAGTCGATGGTGTGCTTCATGATCTGGCCGGTGGACAACACGGTGACCGCAAGCACGGTGCGCTCGGCCAGGGAAACCAGCTGAACCGATCGAACCTTGGCCGCCTCGCCCGAGTCGTCAACCACCACGGCGGCATGGTCGGTGAGGTTGGTCAGCAGGCTCGCCGTCTCCTGCATGACCTGCTCGATCTCTCCCCGAAGCTGGCTGAAGAAACCGGCCACGGTGGTATTGGCGGCCGACGGCGGCATTGCCGCCAACTTGTCGATATCGAGATGGTCGACAAAGAAACGGTAACCCTTCTCGGTGGGCACCCGCCCGGCGCTGGTGTGGGGCTGCATCAGATAGCCCTCGGCCTCCAACGCCGCCATCTCGTTGCGGATGGTGGCCGAGGAGACATTCAGCTTGGAGGCGTGGCCGACCGCAGCCGAGCCCACCGGCTCCGCGGTCTCTGTGTACTGTTCGATAACGGCCTTGAGGATGGCGGCTTTTCGTTCGTCAACCATTCGTCCGGTTTCCGGTGTCGTTCACGACCCGACTGATCACCGTGCGACCCTGCGTCGGCGACGGATCTCTCGTGGGTCCAGTCTACCGACGCCCGGGCGCAAGCTTCGACCCGGGAGACGGGGCACCACGCGACGCAAGGCGACCGATCCCGTCAATCACCGAGCCGCAGGACCCTGATGAACGTGTCGGGCGGGATCTCCACCCGACCGATGTTCTTCATCCGCCGCTTGCCTTCCTTCTGTTTCTGCAAGAGCTTGTTCTTGCGGGTCACGTCACCGCCGTACAGCTTGGCCGTGACATCCTTGCGGTAGGCCTTCACTGTCTCCCGGGCGATGATGCGACCGCCGATGGCGGCCTGGATGGGCACCTCGAACTGCTGTCGGGGAATGATGGCCTTCAGCTTCTCCGCTGTCCGTCGCCCATATTCGTAGGCGCTGTCGCGATGCACGATGGTTGAGAAGGCGTCGACCTGCTCACCGTTGAACAGGATGTCGACCCGAACCAGGTCACCGGACTCGTAGCCCACCGGTTCGTAGTCGAGGCTGGCGTAACCTTGACTACGGCTCTTGAGCTGATCGAAGAAGTCGACGACAACCTCGGCCAGCGGTAGCCGGTACACGAGCTCGAGCCGCTCGGGCGACAGGTACTCCATGCGCTCCATTCGACCGCGACGGCTCTGGCACAGTTCCATGACGGCGCCGGTGTACTCCGAGGGCAGGATCATCGACGCCTTGAGGTAAGGCTCCTGGATCTCCTTCCAGTCCCCGGCCGGCGGCAGGGCCGACGGATTGTCGACCACCACCTCCTCCCCGTCGTTCATCGTCACCTGGTATTTCACCGAAGGGCTGGTGGCGATCAGATTCAGATCGAACTCCCGTTCCAGCCGCTCCCGGACGATCTCCATGTGGAGGAGACCGAGAAACCCGCACCGGAAACCGAACCCCAGGGCCGTGGAGGTCTCGGGCTCGAAACTGAAACTTCCGTCGTCGAGCCGCAGCTTGTCCAAGGCCTCCCGGAACGACTCATACTCGTCGGCCTCAACGGGATAGAGCCCGCAGAACACCATGGGCTGAGGTTCGCGATAGCCGGGCAGTACCGTGTCGGCCCCTCCGTTGGCGGTGGTGATGGTCTCGCCGGAACGGGCTTCGCGGACGTCCTTGATGCCGGCGATCAGGTAGCCGACCTCGCCCGGACCGAGAGCATCGACGGGCTTGCTGTCGGGGGTCCTCACCCCGATCTCATCGGCCTCGTGGACGGCACCGGCCTGCATGAACCGCAGTTTGGATCGAGCCTTCATGCCGCCGTTCACCACGCGAACACTGGAGACCACACCCCGGTAGTTGTCGAAATGGCTGTCGAAGATGAGAGCCTGGAGCGGTTTGTCGGCATCACCGACCGGAGGCGGAACCCGTTCGATGATGGCATCGAGCAGTTCCTCCACACCCATGCCGGTCTTGGCCGAAATCCGGAGTACGTCCTCGGCCGGCATTCCCAAAACCGTCTCCATCTCGGCTGCATAGCGGTCTGGATCGGCGGCCGGCAGGTCGAGCTTGTTCAGCACGGGAACAATCTCGAGATCCTGTTCCATGGCCAGATAGGTGTTGGCCAAGGTCTGGGCCTCGATGCCCTGTGCGGCATCGACCACCAGGACGACCCCCTCGCAGGCGACCAGAGAACGGCTGACCTCGTAACCGAAGTCGACGTGGCCCGGGGTGTCGATCAGGTTGATGACATAGCCCTTCCACTCGAGTTTCACGCTCTGGAGCTTGATGGTGATACCGCGTTCCCGCTCGAGATCCATGGAATCGAGGTACTGATCGCGCATGGACCGGGCCTCGACGGCACCGCACAGTTCGAGCAGTCGGTCGGCAAGGGTCGACTTGCCGTGATCGATATGGGCGATGATGGCGATGTTTCGAATGGTGTCCGGGGAGACGGGGCTCATCTGTTCCTCTAAACGCTTACCTTCAAACGCTACCGCCATCACACGTTGGGCTGAACCATTCCAGCGCTATGATTACCGGGTTCCAGTCCGGTCGGCCGAAGCCGATCGACCCGGTTTCGGCCCAGGGCCAGGCTCTTTCCCCCCACGAGCTCCACCCTCGAGGCGACGCCACCGGTCCCAGACAAGCGCAGGAACGCCAACAGACGAGGTTGTTCGTGGCCAACATCAAGAGCCAAATCAAGCGAAATCGCCAGAACGAGAAGCGGCGCCTCCGCAATCGCGCCGTTCGGTCCGAGCTTCACAGCCGGGAGAAGGCGGCCGTGGCCGCCGCCGGTACCGACCACGAAGCCGAGGCCCTACGCCAGACGATCAAGCGCATCGACAAAGCGGCGGCCAAGGGCGTCATCCACAAGAACGCAGCGGCCCGAAAGAAGAGCCGACTGATGGCCCGGATCCGGTCCATCGCCGGCGAAGCCTGATCCACCGGTTGGACGGCCCGATACCGCACGGTCGCTCCCCGTCATCGGCACGGGTGGAGCGACCGTTCGCCGTTTTGTGCCGTCGCCCGACTCGGACCGTTGCCCCGCCTATCGGCTGAGACGGGCCAGTCGGGCCACCAGGACCTCCATGACGATGGCCCCGTCAACCGCGGTTGCACCCCTTACATCGAGATCGGCCTGGGACAGCAGGTGGATGATCCGTCCCAGGCGAGGCGATCCCAGGCGGCGGGTCAAGGTCAGGGCCTTTTTGGCCGGGAAGGTCGACCCGGTCATCCCCAGGTGGGCCGCGGCCGATCGCTCGTCGCTGATCGAGGCTCCGTCGAGGCGCAACGCCCGCTGGTAGTGATTGTGGAGGGTGGCCAGCAGCTGGAGCGGGTGGCGACCACCTCCGGTGGTCATTCGATCCAGCTTCTCCAAAGCCAGGGCGATGTCACCGCTGTCGATGGCGTCGGTCAGCTCCCAAGGAGCAAGATCGGAGCCGTCACCGAGGAACGGCAGCACATCATCGGCACCGACCTTGGCGTCCAGCCCGAACGTACTGACCAGCACGTCGAAGATGGCCGACAACCGGCCCACCTCATCGCCGACTTGCTCGGAGATACGTCGGCGCGCCCCGGCGTCGAGGGAAACGGGGGCATCGGCCAGTCGTTGGTCCAAAAGGGACTTCCGGGCCCGACCGGACGGGGCGGCATCGATGATCTCGGCCCCGGCCGATTTCAGGGCCTCGCTCAGTGTCTTCGGCACCGCCGGCATGCGTGAGACGTTGGCCGCCCGGTCCCAGACCAGAACCAGATCGGTGGTCTCAGGCGGCGCAGCCAGCAGCTCCACCAGGGGCAGCACCGTTGCCGCCTTGGTAAAGAGGGTGAGGTGGCGGCCCATCACCACTCGGCGTTCAGTCAGGAACGGCGGGGTCTGGGCCGCCGATACCAGTGCACCAAGTGTCTGCTGACCGGGTTCGCCGTAGGACTCCTCGGTCAACTCCTCGACCATGAGGGACCGGTCGCCGTCACCCACCAGGCGGGTCACGGTTCGTTGCACCGCCTGGGCCACCAGCGTGCCGTCATCACCCCTGATGAAGATCGTCGCCACCGCTACCGCCGATGACGGACCGTGGCCCAGGACAGCCGGCGACGCGTCATGTCATGGCTCCGACCCTGACGGCCAGGATCTCCGCCATCAGATCGGCCACTCGGCGAGCGGCCTGGACATCGTGGGCCCGGAGCACCCGGCATCCAAGGGCGATGCCGATGGTGTGGGCCGCCGTCGTCCCCGACTCGATGTCGTACCGATCGGTGTTCAGCAACTCGAACAGGAATCGTTTGTTCGAGGCCGACAACAGGAGGGGATAGCCGAGGTCGGCCAGGGCATCGGACCGATGGAGCAGCGTCCACGACATGTCGCGGTTCTTGCCCAGATCGAGTCCGGCGTCGACGATGATGCGCTCCCGCGGAATACCGGCTGCTTCGGCCTGGGCCGCCCGATCGGTCAGGAACCCGGCCACATCGCCCACCAGGTCGTTGTAGTGGGGATCGGGGTCGGGAACCCGGGGTTGGAGCCGAATGTGGGTGGCCACCACCGATGCACCGCCGGCGGCCGCCACCGGCAGGTAGTCAGGGTCCATGAACCCGCTGATGTCGTTTCCCAGGTTGGCGCCGGCAGCCAGGCACTCCCGCAAGACCCCCGACCGCCAGGTGTCGATCGACAGTGGAACGTCAAACCGCTGTCGGAGGGCGTCGATGGCCGGTACCACCCGGTCCAACTCATCGGATTCGGTGACCTCCTCGCCCGGACCGGCCTTGACCCCTCCTACGTCGAGGAAGTCCGCTCCGTCGTCCACGAGCTGCTGGGCCCTGCCCAGGAAGGCGTCGAAATCCCAGTATTGACCGGCGTCATAGAAGCTGTCGGGCGTACGGTTGAGAATGCCCATGACAAGCGCCCGGTGGGTGATGTCGAATCGCTGCGGGCCCAGTTCCAGTAGCACCGTTACACCGTATCTGTCCCGATCGGCCGTCTCCATGCCAACCCGTGCCCTGGCCTCCCTGCGGTCAATTGTCGATCGAACCGCTCCGTAGCCGGTTCGGCTCGACGATCAAGCCGGTACGAGCGGTGGTCGGCTCGATGACCAGATCGAGGCCGGTCGAACTCCGAATGAAGGCGCGAGAGGTCAGTCGGGTGGCCGGCTTGATGCGATGCAGCGGCGGCGCCAGGATGACGGCCACTTCGCATATCTCGGTCAGGGCAGAGGTGACAAGGCGGCCCCGACCGTCGCCCCGCTCCGTCACCACCACGTCGATGGACCGCAGACGTAGCCGTATCACGGTGTCGATCACGTCCCGGGGGCAGTCGGCGCCCACCACCAGTATCGACACGGATCCCGGCAGCGACGGATGGGACGATGTCGGCCCCTCCGCCCTGGCGCCCACCACCGGGGTGAAGGTCGAGTCGCCCGCGTGCAACGAGGCGTGCGGAATCCACAGACAATGGGGCGCCAACCACACCGGGTCACGGGGTTGGGTCGGCACGGCGTGGCCCATGACGAGGACGAGACAGATGACGGCACTCACGGCCGGAACCGATCGGGTCGGTCGGGCTCCTGGGTCCAGGGGTTTGCGCGCCGAACCGGGGATGGCAGAGGAGGACGAGAACCGTCGGGGCCGAATGGTCACCACCGCCAGCAGTCCGACGACCACCCCCAACCGCGGGCCATCGAGCTGGGGTAGCGGCAGTCTCACCGAGAGAGCGGCCACGGAATCGATCCACCACAGCAGCAGTTCGGTCGGTGTCTGGATGATCTCGGCGGCAACGGTTGCTGCCGAGTACCGGCCCGAGCGGTTCAACAGCCCAGCGAGAGGCCCCAGGGTGAGACCAAGGGTCATGACCGCCCCAGCCGCCCAACCGGCCAAGAGGTTGGCCGGCAGAGCCACCAACGACATCGGTCCGAAGTAGTGCATCAGCAGGGGGGCCACCCCGACCTGGGCGGCCACGGTCACGGCAAGCGGTTGAATCAACAACCGACGGACGACAACGCGCTGGGACCCGAGCCGAGCCGCCATGGCCGGGGCAAGCACCAGGATCCCGGCCGATGCACCCACCGAGAGCTGGAAGCCGACGACATCGACCAGGAAGGGATCGAGGACCAGCAATGCCGCCACCCCACCGACGAGGACCCGGATTCCCGATCGATCCCGGCCGGTCAGATGAGCCCAGGTGGCGAGAGCGCCGCAGGCTGTGGCCCGCAACACCGACGGCTCGGCCCGGGTAACCACGACGAACAGGATCAGGGCGAAACCGATGGCGACGAAGCGCCACCGGTGGGCCAGAAGCCCGACCACGGGCCGGATCACCAACAGAACGAAGGCAACGTTCTGACCGGAGACAGCGAGTAGGTGGCTCAATCCGGCAACCCGGAATCGGGCTTGCTGCGACAGTGGCTGGAACCGGTCGTCGCCGATGACCAGCCCGGTGAAGAGCGAACGCCGGGCCGGATCAAATCCGGCGCCCCCACCCATTATCAAATCCCTGACCCCTTCCGCCGTCCGGTGGAACAACCCGGCACGGTCCACCACCTCGACTTCATCGAGCGAGGCACGAGCCACAACATGGCGGGCCCGTAGCCACGGGCGATCACCGATCGGACGGGTGGAACCGGTGAGCGCCAGCCTCTCCCCCACCGCGGCCGATTGCAGTGCAAAACCGGGTCGGCCATAGGCCACCACCTGAAGCCGAGCTCCATCCGGAACACTCCGGCCCGGCAACGGCGCGGTCGAGGTCGTCGCCGTCGCCGTGGAGCGCGCCCACTCGCCCCTGTCCACCGACACCGTGGCCTGCCAGCCGGAGCCAAGGGGCCGGGGATCGGAAGCCAGGGTCGCCGGGAGCCCGGAGAACCGGGTGGGCGACAGCTCCCGGTAGCCGCGGTCGGCCCATCCACCGATGAACAGCCCCATAGCGGCGACGGCAACCACCAGGGGCGCCGCCGAAGGGCGCGAGCGGGCGGTGGCGATGCCGATGATGGCCGACAAACCGACCACGACCAAGGGCCCGGCGGCGATGACCCGGGCTCGGCCGATGTCGACACAGGCCCAGAACACTCCGAGGCCGACGATGGCCTGCAGCTCGGTGAGCGCCGGCAGGGGGCCGAGTTGCGGAGCCCGACTCGTCTCGCTTCGTCCGCCGACACCGCCCTCACCGGTACCGGGCGCGAACCGGATCATACGGCGACCAGATCGGACAGCGCCGCCAGCTTGGCCGGCCCGATCCCGGGCACCAGCAGCAGGTCGTCGATAGCGGCGAAACCACCGTTTTCTGATCGCCATCGGATGATGGCCTGGGCCAGCGCCGGCCCGATACCGGGTAGTGTCTCCAGTTCGCCGGCTGTGGCCCGATTGATGTGGATCCGGGCTGCAGGGACCGGCGGGCCGCGCTCGACACCGGTGGTCTGGGCCGAGTCCTCAGCCGACGGCCCGGGGGCGGTCTCGATCAAGGGTTCCGATGGGTCGGCGCCCAGAGCCGGCACCCGAACATGCATGCCATCGATGACGGCGGCGGCCAGATTGAGCCGATGGACGTCGGCGGCCGGTGTGGGCCCTCCGGCGGCCGAGATGGCCTCGGCGATCCGGGCGCCCGGTGCCAACTCGACCAGGCCCTGGGCCACAACCTCGCCCGAGACATGCACGACGAGCCGGTCGTCGGCCGGGCCTCCCACCACGCCGGTCACCGGGTCGGCATCGGTTTGACCCACCGGCACCGATCCGGGATCCGGGTTCCCGTCGGCGCCGGATTCCGATCCGGTCGACGAGTTGGGCGGCGTGCCGGCCGCAGCGGCGCCGGGCTCGAGGCCGACCGCGGTCACCGCTTGGGCCGCAGGGTCGGGGGTGTCGCCCTTGGCGTCCCGGGCGGTTCCGGCCATGGGAATACGGTCCTCGATGGGCGCCACCGGACCAGGACGGCCGAACCACCAGGCAGTCGCCACCACCATTCCCAGCAGAGTCATCGCCACCGCCGAGGCAAGGGGTCGGTCCCGGAGTCGGTCCATCCGTATCAGGACCGAGTCGACCAGCTCGGCCGCCGATCCCGGCTCGTGACCGAAGTTGTCGGACGTCGGACGTGTCGGGTTCGACGGGTGGCCGTTCACCGAGGGTCGATCGGATCGAGTCCCGACCCCGGACCGGGTCTGCACGGCATCATCAACGGCGTGATCGGGCACGTCGTGGTCCCCTTGCTACGAAAGCGGGCGAGGGGCCCGCTCAGGGATGCTCAGGGGGAAGACGACAGACGGTGGCCGCCAAGCCAAGCGCCGTCGGCGCCGATCGGGCCCTGGATGGTTCCGGCCGGCGATGCGAATCCCATGCTATCCGGCCCGGGACCGGGCCTGGTCAGAACAGTCGGGACGACAGCTTCCTGCGCCAGTCGGCGGCCGCATCAGGATTGCCCACCGAGAGTTCGTCGAGCAAACCCAAGAACCTGGTTCTGGCCTCGTCATCGGCCTTCACCTTGTCCAGGAGTTCGCCCAATTCGTTCTCCACCGCCGCCTGCTCATCCGACGGCATGGCGGCATTGCGGGCCATCTCGAGCAGGGGCGTGAGCTGGTCGTCGTCGGGGCCGGCCTCCAGAACCTGCAACGCCTCGGCGGCACGGTCCTGGGACAGCAGCAGGGAGGCCAGTGAACCCACTGCGGCAACGCTGGTGCCGTCCAGCTCGACGGCTCGTCGAAGCGAGGCCTCGTCCCCCTGTTGGATCAGAGCGACAACCTCGGCGTCCACGTCGTCACCGATGAGTTTGTTGACGAACTCCCGTACGGCGTGCTCGGGCTGAGCGCCCATGAACCCATCGACCACTTGGCCGCCCTTGATGGCGTAGACGGCGGGAATCGATTGGACCCGGAACGCAGCCGAGGCCCCCGGATTCTCGTCGACGTTGATCTTGGCCAGCACGACCTTGCCGCTGGTTTCGTTGACGACCTTTTCCAGGAGTGGGCCGAGCGTCTTGCACGGGCCGCACCAGGGAGCCCACAAGTCGACGACCACCGGGGTTGCCATCGACCGCTGCATCACCTCGGACTCGAACGTGGCGTCTTGTACGTCAATCATCATCGCCTTCACGCTACCGGCGACGGGGCACTATTCTGATGCTCGACCATACTCGGAACGTCCGATCGAAAGAGGCGACCGATCCACAAGGGGTGGCGGAGCCGTACCATGGGGCGCCGAGCGTCCAACAGGGGCTCACGGGAACAGGAAACCGGGAACAAGAAACCGGGAACAGGAGACGATGTGAAAGTAGACGGTGGAGTCGGTCTCGGTGCCGATCTGGCGGATGTGGCCGCACTGGCCGAGGAACAGGAACAGGCCGGGTACAACGGCTTCTGGACGGCCGAGACCAGTCATGACCCATTCCTGCCCCTTCTTCTGGCGGCCGAGCACACCGAGACCATCGAGCTGGGAACGTCCATCGCCGTGGCTTTCGCCCGCAACCCGATGACGCTGGCCAACACCGCCTACGATCTCCACGCCTACTCCGGCCGTTTCATCCTCGGGCTGGGTTCACAGATCAAGCCCCATATCGTCATGCGGTTCTCCATGCCGTGGTCGAAGCCGGCGGCGAGGATGAGGGAGATGATCCTGGCCATCCGGGCCATCTGGGACTGCTGGCACAACGACGTCCCCCTGACCTTTCGGGGCGAGTTCTACAGCCACACGCTCATGACCCCGTTCTTCAACCCTGGTCCCAACCCCCACGGTCTGCCCCGGATCTTCCTGGCCGGCGTCGGCCCGCTGATGACGGAGGTTGCAGGTGAGGTGGCCGACGGATTTATCTGCCACAGCTTCACCACCGAGCGTTTTCTGCGCGAAGTGACGCTGCCGGCCCTGGCCAGGGGGCGGGCGAAGGCAGGCAAGACCATGGACAGCTTCGAAGTAGTCGGCCCGTCGTTCGTCGTCACCGGCAACAACGAGGAGGAAATGGCCGAGGCCGCAGCGTCGACCCGACAACAGATCTCGTTCTACGGCTCCACCCCGGCCTATCGACCGGTGCTCGAGCTGCACGGTTGGGGAGACCTCCAGCTCGAACTCAACAAGATGTCCAAGCAGGGCCGGTGGTCGGAAATGGGCGACCTGATCGACGACGAGACGCTCAAGACCTTCGCTGTGGTCGGTGAACCGGAACAGGTTGCGCCCGAGCTGAAGAAGCGGTTCGGCGACTGCGTACAGCGAATATCCTTCTACGCCCCCTACAAGAGCGACTCCCGACGATGGCGTAGTATATTCGAGGATCTCCAATCCGGGTGATTGGATCCGATACAACTCGGAACCAGCCCATAGTGCGGCGAGACGGTGCTCGCCACCCCGAGTTTGGCCTCCGGCCAAACGTCGCCGAAACTTGCCAAATCGTGAACATCCAAGCGGCCAAGCAAAACCAGTGCGGCGAGACGGTGCTCGCCACCCCGAGTTTGGCCTCCGGCCAAACGTCGCCGAAACTTGCCAAATCGTGAACATCCAAGCGGCCAAGCAAAACCAGTGCGGCGAGACGGTGCTCGCCACCGGCCGAGGACGGCTTGAGTTTGGCCTCCGGCCAAACGTCGCCGAAACTTGCCAAATCGTGAACATCCAAGCCCCCAAGCGAAACTAGGTGGGACTCCCGGGCCCGCGACCATCGGTCGACCCCCTCGGCCCTGAAAGACGAGTGGCACGAATCGTGGAAACCGTTGACAAACCCGATGCGCTGATGAACCGAAGCCTGACCATCCTGCTCACCGTGGCGGCGACCATGATTCTCATCGCCGGCATGAGGGCATTCGGCTCGTCCCTCGGCCCCATCTTCCTGGCCCTGGTGGTGGTTGTGGTGGTGAGCCCGGTCTACGGGCTCATCCGCCGCACCGGCATGCCGCCGCTGGTGGCGACCGTGGGGCTGTTCGCCACCGCTTTCGGGGCGCTGACGGTGATGATGCTGGCCCTCATCTGGACCGGTACGGAGCTGGTTCGGCTGCTCACCAGCGATGAGTACACGGACAAGCTGGTGGAGGTCCAGCACAGCATCGAGGACCAGCTGGCAGCCTGGGGTTACACCGGTGAAGACCTCGGCGATGCGGTGGCGACCATCGACCTCAACTCTGTTGCCGGTCAGGTGACCTCGGCCCTGTCCAGCCTGCTCAGCATCAGCGGCGCCATAGGTCTGGTGCTCATCACCATGCTGTTCATCGTCATGGACGCCGGGCGTTTCATGACCAACCTCGATCATGTGGCCCGGGTTCGACCCCATGTGGCCACCGCCCTGCAAGGTTTCGCCAAGCAGACCAGGACCTACTTCGTGGTCTCCACCGTCTTCGGACTCATCGTGGCCGGGCTCGATGTGGCGGCCCTGCTCGTTCTCGGTATCCCGCTTCCCTTCGTCTGGGGAGTGCTGGCCCTCATCACCAACTACATCCCCAATATCGGCTTCCTCCTCGGTCTTGCCCCGCCGGCGACCCTGGCCTTCTTCGAAGGAGGTTGGCAGCTTTCGTTGTGGGTCATCGTGGTCTACACGGTGTTCAACGTGATCGTGCAGTCGGTTATTCAGCCCAAGATCGTCGGTGACGCCGTCGGGTTGTCGGCCACCTTGACCTTCGTGTCGTTGATCTTCTGGGGCTGGGTGCTGGGTGCGCTCGGCGCCCTCCTGGCCGTGCCCATGACCCTGCTGGCCAAGGCGCTGTTGATCGACAGCGACCCCTCGACCCGCTGGGCCGACCCGCTGATCTCTCTCGGCCGGATCCAGGACGCGGATTCGCCCGACACATTCGACTTCGCAGCGGCCGACGACGACCTCGACGGGGGCGACCTCGGCGACGTCATCGACGACGTTGAGGTTGGCAGCGACGACGATCAGGCCGGTGATGACCGCAGCACCGGCCGAGGGGGATTTGGCTCCACGATGTCGCCTCGGGCGACGGCCGGTGCAACCGGACCGCCGGAACCGATCTCAGTAGACCGCGTCGAGTGAGCTCTCGGCGTACTGATTGCGGCACAGGGACCGCTGCAGCTTGCCCGAACTGGTCTTGGGCAACGTGTTGGGCTTGACCAGCACCACATCACGGCAGGGCACACCGACGGCCTTGAGAGCGATGTCGCTCACCTGGTCCCGCAGCTCCTCGAGACGCTCGGTCAGCCGGGTCTCGGCCACGACCACAATGTGCTCCTTGCCGTGCCGACCGGCGGCACCGAAGGCGATGACATTGCCGGCCCGGATACCGTCGAGTGCACCCACCGCTCGTTCGATGTCCTGAGGATAGACGTTGCGGCCACCGACGATGATCAGGTCCTTGATACGCCCGCACATGGCCATCTGACCGTCAACCATGTAGGCCAGATCGCCCGTCTTGAGCCAGTCGCCGTCGAACAGCTCGGCGTTGGCCTCCTCATGCTGGTAGTAGCCGGGGGTGACGGAGGTGCCCCGAATCTGAAGTTCGCCCACCTGCCGTTCGGCCACCACATCACCGGTTTCGGGGTCGACGATTCGGAACTCGAGCCCGGGAACCGGGCTACCCAACAGCACGATTTCCCTGGCGTTCGGATGGTCGGCGGAAACCGGGGTGGCGACATGTTCGGCTTCGAGCAGGTCGCCGTCGATGGTGTCGGTGACGAGACCGGTGCCCGGTACCGGGAATGACCCGGCGATGGCGATCTCGGCCATGCCGAACGCAGGGAAGACCGCGCCCGGATCCATGCTGTGCCGCCCGGCGGCCTCGATGAAGGCCCGAACCGAAGCGGGGTCGACCGGTTCGGCGCCGTTGAGTCCGATCCGCAGGCTGGACAGGTCCAGCTGGGCATCGCTTCGGTTGAGGGCCCGAGTGGCCAGCACCCAGCTGAAGTTCGGCCCGGCCGTGGCCGTGGCCTTGTAGGTCGAGATCCACTCCATCCATCGACCCGGCGCGCCGAGGAAGTCCTGGGGAGCCGCCAACACCAGTTCGAGACCGGTGGCCATGGGCAGGATGCAGAATCCGACCAGACCCATGTCGTGATACAAGGGCAGCCATGACGCCAGCACATCGGTGTCGACGTCGACCTCGGCCGCCTCGATGATGGCGTCAAGGTTGGCGGCCACCACGTGATTGGGCAGAACCACGCCCTTGGGGTCCGACGTGGAGCCACTCGTGAACTGCATGACGAAAAGATCGTCCGGGTCGTAGTCGGGGCGCACGAAATCCTGTGCCGTCACCGCATCGTCGGCCATCAGGTCGGCGATGTTGAACAGAGGCGGATCGCCGGGCTTGGCCTCGACGAACGGGGCAAGGTCGGGGTCCACCAGCACGGCGGACGAGTCGGCGGCGTGAATACGCGTCCTGGTGTCGATGGCAAAATCCTCGAGCGAGGCCAGCCGCATGGGCAGCGGCAGCACGACCAGGGTCGCCCCGCACAGCCAGATGGCCTGGAACGAGGTGATCAGATCGGGCGTCGTCGGCCCCAGGACGGCGACATGGTCGCCCTGTGTGATCCCCCGCTGTTGCAGCCTGGCGGCCACGACCTTGGCTTCCTCGTGCAATTCGCCCCAGGTTTTGGTCTTCGGCTGCCCACCGGTCACGAAGGTGATCGACCGATCACCTTTCGCTGCATGCTCGATCCGGCCCACGATGGTGTCCATGCATGATTAGACAGGCCCGATGGGAAAAGGGTTACGCGCCGGTAGCTGGAATCCGGACGGTCCGTTGCATCGCCAACAAAAGGTTGGGAGACCGGCTCAACGGCCAAAGATGGCTATTTGATTGCCGACCCGACGGCCGGGATCGGATTGGCCGTTGACCACTCCTCTTCCCTCGATCCACATGGCCGACGAGCCCCCGCCGTCGAGCATCACGGCGTGGCTGGCGCCGAGGTCGGCCATGAGCGCGGCGGTTTCCGCCCCGGTCATGCCTCTGGCTCGGGAGCTGCGGCCGTCGACGGTGACGAAGATCACAATCTCACCCCCGTGGGCGGCGCCGATGGCGGTGCGGGGATGACGCCGGATGAAGGTTGGATCCCCGCCGAAGTCGACGGTGATCCGTCCCCTGTCAATCAGGGTGGGATGGCCGGCGACGGCCTCCATCACCCGCTCGTCGACGGTGTCGTTGACCACGGAGTGGTGTTCGGTGACCAACCGCTGGTCGGCAGTGAAGCCGAACAGGGCCGTGTAGTGATGGTCGAGCCCTCCGTACACGGCGCCGTCGGCCACGAACGGGCCGTCGAATCCACCCCGGCCGGAGAACCAGTTGGCGTTGATCGCAGCCTGGGCTCCGATCTCGGCCGCCCACGCTCCCACCCGTGCCGGGGCTCGACCTCCGGGGCTCACTCGGATCCCGGCCGTTTCGAGGTGGTCGAGCATCAGTACGTTGACCCGCTGGTCTCCGGTCACCCTCGTGCCGTGAGCCAGGTGCGGGGTCACATAGTCGACATCGTCCAACCCGGCGTCGGCCACGAAGCGAAGGTAGCGCTCGCCCGTGTCGACGTCGTCCGGTTCAACGGTTGACGTCGACATGATCGAATCCGACGAGGTCGAGGATTCCAGGGCCGCCGTCGACGCCGGCGCCGAGCGCGTGGTGAGGATCTCGGCCGAGGTGGTCGACCCGGTATCGGTCGATGCGGGGTCGGTGGTCGCAACCGACATCACGCCCCGAGCGCTCTGGTGATCGTTCGATGTGGTGGTTCCGACATCGCCGACCACGGGCGACGGCGGCAACTCGGCGGCGACCGATGCGGAGGCACCGTCGCCCCCAGCCACCACCGGAGCCCTCGGTTCGACGGTCGGGCCGGGCAGTCGCCCGTGGGCCCGATCGGTTGACACCGAGGTGGCGTTCGGTGCGGCATCACCGGCCGCACGGTCGATCACAACGGCGTGCTCGGGACCGGGACGGCCGGCCACCCTGTCGATGAGGCCGGCCACCACCAAGGCCGAGATCGCGACGACAACCGCCGGCACGAGCATCCTCGTCCGCGGTTCGCGTCCGCCGGTCGGGTCGTGGTTCGATGAGTTGGGGGGCGCGTCGAAATAGGGCCTCTGCAGGCCGTCCGCCATGTGATCGGTCCTCCGCCGGTTCGAGATCGGGCCGGCATCAGCCGGAAGACCTAGGTAATCGCACCAGTCGCCTGCTGCCTAGAACAAATATCCCCACTCGTGGCCAATCGACTAGTCCATTCGACCTGTATCGACACTGCAGTCACGGCACCAGCGGCAATGTTCCACGGCGGTGTCGAAGGTGACCGCCGGGTCCGACGAAAGGTCCGACGATGGTGAACCGCACCCATCATGGTCGCTGTCTGCATCACCATGTTCAGCCGCCGAACATCGCCGCCATCGCGCGAGAGTGGTGGTATGGCAACTCCGCCGAATGAGTTCGTCGACACCGGGGATATCCCGGATTCGGCGCGCTCGGTGCTGGAGCCGGAACCCCCCGCCCACCGTGATGGCGTTCCTCCCCCCGGTCACCGATCAACCGAGCCGGACCCCATCCTCGACTCGTTACCTCCATGGCTGGCCCGACTGGGCGATGGGTCCTGGCCGGTGTTCCGAGCCGATCAGCTCTGGGGTGTGGTCGCCGCCGTTCTGCTGATCGTCCTGGTGGTACTCGCCATCCAGCGAGGGCCGATCCTCCCATCGTTCACCTCGGTCGAGAGCGGAGCCCCGGGGTCGGGGACCGAGAGTCCGGCCGGCCCTGAAGCCGACGGCTCCGAGTTGTCGGCCACCGCCCGTTCCAGCGAACGGCTGGGGGATCCGACCGAGGACGACGATGACGGAGTGGTCTCGCAGCCGGCCACCGACACCTCCAACGGCTCCAGGGCCAAGATCTTCAGTCGCAGCGGCAGGAAGAAGTCGACGACCACGACGGGCGCGATCGATGGATTGGCCGACAAGGACGGGGACACCATCGAGTTCGACCCCGACGACGGCCCTGGGGACGGGTCGGTCGACGGGATCCCAGGAGCGGGCGACGGTGTGACCACGCCGACAACCGACGACGACACCGCCGGTTCGGCCACCACGGCCCGCGACGAGAGGGGCTCGTCCACGTCTCGGCGGTCGACGAGTTCCATCTCGTCGGCCTCAGCCACCACCCGCCCGACCATCAACACCACCACCTCGACCACCCGTCTTGTCAGCTCCACCGTTCGAACAACCACCCCGACCAAGACGTCATCAACCACCACCAGTTCGCCGACGTCGCCCGCCACCACCCGATCGACCACCACCACGACTTCCAGCACCACGTCAACCGTTGCATCCTCGACCTCGTCGACCGCGGTGTCGACAACGACTTCCACCGCCGTCACCTCATCGACCAGTGCATCGACGACGCCAACCACATCGGAACCGGACGAGTCCGAGCCGGACCCCGACCCCGGTACGGCGGTCGCCTCCACCACCCGACGCCCCGTCCAGTAGCACGGCGCCGGCGACGCACCGGCGCCGGGATCAATCGGCGCTGGTTCCGTGCCGGCCTACCCCCGAGGCGAATCGGCCCGCCCCCTGCATCGTTTCTCCGGTGGCCATCGTCTCCAAGCCCAGCTCGGTCTCCCGGGCCAGGGCCTCGGCCAGCGGCCGGCCCGATTGCTCGAGCAGGGATCGGCGGTCGCTGCGCAGACAGTGCTGGGGAAGTGCGGCCAACTCCCGAGCCAGGCCCGTCGCCCGGTTCAGGGCCCGTCCCGGTTCGGCCACCCGATTGGCCAGCCCGATGGCCAGCGCCTCCCGGGCCTCGACCTCACGTCCGGTCAGGACCAGATCAAGCGCCCGGGATTCCCCGATCAGGCGGGCCAGCCGAACCGTCCCGCCGTCGACCAGAGGCACCCCCCAGCGGCGGCAGAAGACACCGAGCCGAGCGTCGGCGGCCATGACCCGCAGGTCGCACCACAGGGCCAGCTCGAACCCACCGGCCACGGCGTAGCCTTCGACGGCGGCGACGGTCGGCTTGGACAGCACCAGTCGGGTCGGCCCCATGGGCCCTTGCGATCCCAGGATCTCGTCCGGCGGCACGGCGTGCACCCGATTGCCGCTCCCGGCGGCGATGGCCTTGAGGTCGGCGCCGGAGCAAAAGGTCCCGTCGGCCCCCGTCAGCACGGCCACCGACAGCTCCGGATTGCTGTCGAACTCCACGAACCGCCGATGGAGCTCGGCCGCAGTGGGCCCGTCCACGGCGTTGCGGGCCCATGGGCGATTGAGAGTCACCACCAGCACCGAATCCTGTTGTTCGACCAAGACTGATTCCATGCCTGCACCGTAGTGACCGACCCCGGTGGGAGCCAGCGCGTCGCACGCTCGACCGGCTCGGCCGCCCCACGACCATTGGTCGAGTCTGTCATAGTTGATGTCATAGTCAATGTCCACCTTGATTGCCAAGGTTGACAATCGTGTTTGATTCACGAGGTTGACTGTCAAGATCAGCTCGATCCGGACATGAACACCACAATGGCCCCGTCTTCCGCCCCGCCCGAGTTCCGCCAACTGTTCGAACGGTGCTACCGACCGATCACCGCCTACGTCCGACGGCGCCTCCCCACCGACACCGCCCAGGCCGGCGTCGACGATGCGGTAGCCGATGTCTTCCTCGTGGCCTGGCGACGTTGGAACGAGGTCTCGGCCATGGCCGAACCTCTCCCCT
Source organism: Acidimicrobiales bacterium (assembly GCA_024638815.1). Lineage (GTDB taxonomy): Bacteria > Actinomycetota > Acidimicrobiia > Acidimicrobiales > SZUA-35 > JAHELU01. Next base: position 66,322 of record JAHEJM010000009.1, read on the forward strand.
GGCTCTATGGAGTGGCAGGGAACGTGGTCCGCAACCATCGCCGCAGCGCCACTCGCAACCTTCGACTTGTGTCGAAGATGGCCGAAACCACCGACGAGTCTTGGTCGACCCACGACCCTCCATCGGCAGGCGATGGTGACGGTGAGCTTGCCACGGCTCTGGCCTCACTGTCCGACGACGATCAGGAGATCCTCCGGCTCGTGGCCTGGGAAGGCCTGGACCGACACCAGGCCGCCACCGCCCTGGGGTGCTCCCCCGACGCCGCCTCCCAACGGCTGAGTAGGGCCCGGCGCCGCCTGGCCGGCGCCCTGGCCGACCGTTCCCTTCTGACCTGACAGCCCTCCCTCGAAAGCAGGAACCCGATGACCGAGAATTCCAGAACCCCCGCCGACATGAACGGCATCAACAACACCGACGACACCACGGCATGGGTGACCGCCGGCGATCCGCTGCTGCAGCGTCTTGGCGCCCATGACCCGGTGGCCGGGGGTGAGCTCGACGGCCCCGAGTCGGACCGGGCCCAGGCGATTCTGGCCCGCGTCAGCAGCCGACCCGGCGAGTTCAGCCCCTACCATCAACCCGATTCCAGGCCGATGGTCGATCCGGCCGGCGCCGACCGGCGTCAACCGGCACGCCGCTGGCCTTTGGTGGCGGCGGTGGCCGCCGCTGTGGCCCTGCTCATCGGGGCTGTGGCCACGCTGGCCCCGTCCAATGCCGAACCGGCCGTGGCCGTGGTTCAGGCCGCCGCCGATGATACAGCCGGCGCCGAAACAGGACGGGTGGTGACCACGTTCGAGTTGGATGGGCGCAGCGAGGACGAGTCGGGCACTCTGGCCGGAGCCGTCACCACCGAGTTCGCCGGTGACGATCTTGCCGTGTCGATCGACATCGACGAGACCCGGTCAACCGAGATCCCGGCCCGAGAGGTGGCCGAGCTGGAGCAGGCCCGAACCCGGCTCGTCGACGGTGTGCTCTATGTCGCTCCGGATGGAACCCAGTGGTTTGGCATTCAGGCCCCGGCCATGGTTTCCGACGGCATTGCCCGACTGACCGACACCCGGACCATGCTCGACCAGATCAAGACCCTGGTCGAGGTGGAGGAGGTTGGGTCGGCCGGCGTCGACGGCACCGACACCACCCATTATCGGAGCGAGATCGATCTCGATGACCAGTCGCTGGCCGAGTCGGGCTGGCTGCCGGGCGAAGGCGCAATCGATGTCGAAGCCGAAGGTGTGATCGAGATCGATCTCTACGTCGACAACGACGGTCTGATGCGCCGGATCGCCCTGAGCGGTGACGTGTCCCCCACCGATCCGACGATCGACGGTGCCGCCACCTTTACCGTGACCACCGACTTCGTCGATCTAGGATCCGATATCACCATCGAAGCGCCGGAGGGCGCCGAGATGCAGGAGTTCGGACCCGGCCGTTTCGGCGACGAGGACTAGTGTTCGCCGACGGGGCGCATCACGGCAACTCTCCGAGTTGCTTCGAGTTTGGCCTTCGGCCAAACGTCGCCGAGATTTGGCTCAATTGTGAACATCCAAGCCACCAAGCGAAACCAGGTACCCCGCAAGCGGCGCCTCAAGTTTCGCTCACGGGAACCGCCCGAGCCCGGCACCGAGACTTGACTCATTCGTGAACATCATGTTCGCCAAGCGAAACTAGTCAACCGGCCCGGGGCCGACGCAGTGGTCCGACACCGGTGGCTGCCGGTCTAGGAGTCGGTGAGCCCCTCGTTCGACAGCTGGAGCACCGAGCGGGGCGGGATGGGCGGGATCTTGCGATCCCGGGCTGCCGCGCTCGGCGTGGGCGGTAGGGGCGGTCGAGTCGCCGTCTCGGGAACGGCGAACTGGGCGCTCAGGCCGAGGGGCTCGTCGCCGTCGGGCCAGGCCTCGTCACCATTCCGGTGGGGATCTTCGACCGGGCCCCTTACCCCGGAATCAATGGGTCGACGCCGTTCGTGGTCGGGACCATGATCGTCCGGACCGTCGGCAAATTGGGCCAGAAACTGCTCCGGCGTCAGTGAACGCAGTGTCGTGGTGGCGGGCTCCCGCTCGGTCATAGCGCGACACCATATCGGCCAATATCACCCTACGTGGTGGATGGTCACCGGAGATTCCTCTCCGTGGGGACTGTTGCCCATCGGAGTCCGGGCCGGGATGACGTCCGACGACACCCGAGATCGTCGATGCGCACGTCGTCGACGAGGAAGCTGGTGGTTCCGGCCTCATCCACCGTGGTCGGTCCCAGCGGGCCGAGCGCGGGTGGTGGGCGGCGGCTCAACGTCCCCGGCGCGGGTTGAGGTCATTGTCAGCTCTCGATGTGGTCGACGCCGACTCGGTTGCGGCGGCCACGGCGGCGACCCCCAGTCACTTCGGAAGGGCGACGGGCCGCTCATGGTACAACGACCGTGTCGGCGGGAGAGTTCGGTCCGTTGACCCGGTGCGCCCATCTCATCGGGCTGATTCATCGGACCGATTCACCCCGTCGTGGATCCTGTGACTCCCCGTCAGCGGGTACATGCACCCCGGAATCCAACCGAACTCGGCGAGGCAGAATGTCCCGGACGGTCAAGCCCGAGAGTCGGACGACCTAGACTGGCGAGACCGTGGATCCTATTCTCCGTTTCACCACATGGCTGGCCCCAGGACTTCCTCTGGGTATCTACCGGACCATTGCCGACCACGTGGGGCGGAAACTGGATCGCCGCGTGGAGCTCAGTTCCGAGCCGAAGATCTCGGGCCCGATGGATCCCGACGATGATCTGTTCAGCGCCAACGGCACCGACGTCGGGTTCCTCTGCCCTCCCCCCTACCTCTGGCTCAGCGAGCGACCGGAGCCGGCCATCCGCCTGGTCCCGATGGCGCCGGTGTTCGACGACTCCCGCAACCGGGGGCGACCGGTGTACTTCTCCGACATCGTCGTGGCTCATGACTCTCGTGTCACCATGGTCGACCACCTCGGGGGCCGTCGCTTCGGGTTCAACGACCGGGCCTCGCTCAGCGGGTACCACAGCCTGCTGGCCTGGCTCTCGGAAAGAAACCTCGATCCGTCCCTCTTCGGCTCGTTCGACGAAACCGGCGGCCATCGCCAAAGCCTGGACCGGATCGTGGCCGGCGAGCTGGATGCCGCCGCCGTCGACACCAACGTGTGGCGGGCCTGGGAACGGGAGAACCCGGATCGGGTGTGTTTGGTCCGCTCGTTGACCGCCATCGGACCGCATCCGGTACAGCCGATCGTGGTTCGCTCCGAGCTCGCCGACCTGGTCGAGCCGCTGACCGACGCCCTGGCCGACCCCGAGCTGGCCCAGGCGTTGGCGCCGTTCGGCATCGTGGCCTTCGCTCCCATCGGCCACGAGGACTACCGGCAGCTGGCCACCACGCTGGTGTCGGACCAGACCGTCGGTTCCTAGCAGTCGAGTAGCCGCTCGATCACGGCGGCCACGCCGTGTCGATCGTGGGGAAGGTCGGTCCGAAACCGGGCCCGAGCCAGGATCTCGGGATGGGCGTTGGCCATGGCGTAACCCCGACCTACCCAATTCAGCATCTCGATATCGTTCAGGTTGTCGCCAAAGGCCACCACCTGGTCGGCCGCCACTCCGAGCCGTTGGCACAGGGCAGCCAGCGTGACCGCCTTGTTGACACCCCGACCCATGGCCTCCATGAACGGTGCACCCGACGTGGTCAGCGTGATATCCGGAGGCATGACCGGTGCCAGGGTGTCGAACAGCCGATCGTGCACCACACGATGGTGGCCCAGGAACAGTTTGACCAGGCCGGCGGGGGGATAGTCGACGTCGGGCACGACGTCGCGAGGTGCAAGAATGTCGGTGTCGATGGCGGCGAACGACTCGGTCCACTGGTGGCCGGCCGTGGTCTCCCAGGCCACGGCGATGTCGGGTAGGACCGATCGGGCTCCGTCCATGAGGGCCACCACGTCGTCGCTGCCGATCAGGACCTGTTCGACCACCCGGTGCTCGTGGAGGTCGTAGAGGGTGGCACCATTGCTGCAGACGGCCCAACGGAACAGCCCGAGATGGGCCACTCGGGGAATGACGCTGATCTGGCTTCGACCGGTGGCCACCACCAGTTCCACACCGGCCTCGGCCGCCGACCGCAAACTTTTCACGGTACGGGGCGAGATCCGGGTGGTGGTGTCGAGCAGCGTACCGTCGAGGTCGAAGGCCATGATCCGGGGCAAGCCCTGGTCATCGGCCTCGGCGCCGGCTCCATCGGCAGTGGGTTGGGGATCGGGGTGGACGGACATCGGTTCGATCGTCAAGGCCACACGGTGTCGTCGGTGCCCGGAAGCGGTGGGTTGCCGGCGCCCTGCACCGACTGGTCGACGTCGATGATGTTGCCGGTGAGAAGACCGGAGGCCGGTGACAGGCAATGGGCGATGGTGCTTGCCACCTCCCATGGCTGGACCAGGCGGCCGAACGGGCGGGCCGGTGCAGCCTGTTCCAGCCAGTCCTCGGGGGCGCCGTCCTGTTCGATCTGAGTTCGATGCTCGGACTCGGT
>JAHEJM010000178.1 GCA_024638815.1 Acidimicrobiales bacterium
GCCTCGCCCCGCCAGGTGTTCAGCCGTCGCCAACTGCTGGACATGGTGTGGGAGTCGTCGCCCGAATTCCAGGACCCGGCCACGGTCACCGTCCACGTCGGTCGGCTCCGGCAGAAGATCGAGTCCGACCCCGGCAGCCCCCGCTGGATCACCACCGCCCGGGGCATCGGCTACCGATTCGAGCCATGAGCCGGTTCTTCACCCGCAGTCTCGTCACCTGGGTCGGCCGGTCGTGAGTCTGCGATTCGACATGACCGATCCGGTGACAGCAGTGGCCGTTGTGGTGGCCCTGGTGGCTCTGGCCGCCGGTTCCGGGTTCCAGCTGCGGACCGTGGCCCGCCGTTTCCGTTCCCTGCGACTACAGATCATGGCCATCGTGCTCGGCTCGCTGGTCATGGGCCTGGTGGCGGCGCTGGCCCTGGTCCAGCTGATGGTGCTCACTCCCGACGCCCTGGTTCCGGTCATGGCCGTGCTGGCCCTGATCGTGCCGTTTGTGGTCGGCTTCGTGGTGGTGTCGACCCAACCCATTCGTCACGACGCGGCCCGAATCGAAACCACATTGAATCGGCTCGAGGCCGGCGATCATGGCGCCCGGGTCGATCTCAACCGGGACGATGAGTTCGGTCGGGTGGCGGCCCTGGTCGATCGGCTCGGCGCCCAGCTGGAGCAGGTGAACGAACATCGTCGGGCCATGGACCGGGAACGGGTCGGCATGGACGCCGAGCGCCGCATCCTGCTGTCCAGCATCAGCCATGACCTGCGCACCCCCATCGGGGCCCTGCAGGCCGCGGTCGAGGCCCTCAACGATGGTGTGGCCGACGACCCGAGACGCTACCTCCGGTCGATGGGTCACGACCTGACCGCACTCTCCGGGTTGGTCGACGACCTGTTCCTGCTGTCCCAGCTCGACGCCGGTCTGCTCGACATCCGGCTTGAGCCGGTGGATCTGGCCGAGTTGGCCGACGAGGCGGCCGAGGCCCTGGCCCCCACGGCCGACAGCCGCCGGGTCACGGTGCAGCTCACCTCCGACCGGGCTGTTCCCGTGCTGGGCAACGGCGCCGCCCTGGGACGGGTGATCCGCAATCTGCTGGACAATGCCATCCGCCACACCCCGAGTGGCTCAGCCGTCCATCTTGTGGTCCAACCCGGCGATCCGGTGCGGTTGACCGTGACTGACGAGGGCCCCGGGTTTCCGCCCGAATTCGTCCCCCATGCCTTCGATCGTTTCGCCCGGCCCGATCCCAGCCGGACCAGAACCACCGGTGGCACCGGGCTCGGTCTGGCCATCGCCAAGGGCCTGGTCGAGGCCCACGGGGGCTCCATTCGTATCGAGCCCGGCCCCGGCGGTCGACTTGCGGTGGAGCTCCCCACCCCCAACACCCTCGCCGTCCAGCCCTCCTGAGCACCCTCTGCTGCGTATCGTGCGCTCGAGGCCTCGAAAATGGGGTGCTGGAACGCACAGAAGGGCGGCGGAGGGGGAAGGTCTAGCCGTATTGGGCCACGCAGAACTCGTTGCCCTCGGGATCGGCCAGGGTGACCCAGAGCAGACCCCACTCGTCCTTTTCGTGGATGACGGTGGCCCCGAGATCTTTCAGCCGCTCGACCTCGGCCTCCCGATCGTCGGTGACCAGGTCGAGATGCACCCGATTCTTGGCCGTCTTGGCTTCCGGCACCTTGATGAACATCAACGTCGGCACTCCTGAGTCCGGTCCCGGGGAGGGCAGGGTGGCGAAGAACTCACTGGGCGCCGGCTCACCCTCGCCCACCGGTCGGCTCAGCACCTGGGACCAGAACCGGGCCTGGTCCAAGGCGTGGTGGCAGTCGAAGGTGACTGCTGCGATGGAGGTCGTCATGATGGTCTCCCTTGCTCGTGGGCTTCTATGGTCTGAATTCGAGTGGTCGAATCCGGATCAGGCATTGGGTGTGCTGGACCAGTCGATCTCAGTGCGGACCCGATTCTCCGACGGACCTCGAGCGGGCGGGCCTTGGGATCGGCCATGGTGGCCGTGGCGGCGGCCTGGCTTTCGGCCAGGATTTCCGCCATCACCTCGGGGTGAGAGCCCTCACCACGTCGGCCCGTCTGCCAGTAACACACTGACTCCATGGCATCCGGGACCATTCCAGAGCGGACCAGGAATTCAGCTCTATGTCGAGGAGCGCAATGGTACCAGTTACGACGCGGGTTCATGAAGCCGTGATCAGCGATGCTGCACGGCGACGAGGTGTAGGCTCCGAGAGCTCGGCCGGCACGTGAAGTCCTGGAGCTCCAGCAATCGATTGCAGGGGTGATTGCACGACACCTACAGTTGGCTATGGCCCTGGTGGCGGTGCTCGACACGACCTACCCCGATCTGACCCTCGAACACGGCGTGCTCGACGAACACGGGGTGGACATCGTGCGGGAGGACGGATCATCGGCCCAGGCCATAGCCTCGGTGGCCGGAGCCGATGTGATCATCGTCGGGTCTCGGGCCCGGTTCGACGCGTCGTCGCTTGCCGGGCTCTCGGCCAAGGCCATCGTCCGCGCCGGGATCGGGGTCGAATCGGTCGACTTGGCCACGGCGGCCGCGGTTGGGATCACCGTCTGCAATGTTCCCGATTACGGAACCGAGACCGTGGCCCAACACGCCCTCACCTTGGCTCTGGCCGGAACCCGGCGTCTGGTCGAAGCCGATGACATGGTTCGTCGAGGCGAATGGGGCTTTCGCTCGTCCCGACCGATGCATCTGCCGTCGGCTTCGGTGGCCGGGGTGTTGGGGCTGGGTCGAATCGGGCGACGGACGGCCGAGCTGTTCGCTGCCGTCGGGTTTGGCCAGGTGATCGGGCATGACCCGTGGGTCGGCCACAACCGGTTCGAATCGGTCGGTTTCGACGAGTTGTTCACCCGCTGCGATGTGTTGTCGATCCACATACCGGGCAAACCCGACGGAAGTCCGGTCGTCGCCGCTGATCAGCTGGCCGGGATGAAGGAGGGGTCGGTAATCGTCAACACCGCTCGGGGCTCACTCATCGACAACGAGGCCCTGGCCGTGGCGCTGGCCATGGGACGTCCCCGCATCGCCGCCCTAGACGTCTTCTGGGTCGAACCCCCTGACCTGACCGAGTTCAGCGGCGTGGAGGATCGGCTGATCCTCAGCCCCCACCAGGCCTGGTACACCGAGGAAAGTCAGGCCGATCTTCGTCGCAAGAGCGCCGAAGAGGCATTACGGGTCATCAAGGGTGAGCCACCGTTGAATCCGGTGACCATTCCTTCCGTTGACGCCCGACAACGTCAAGACCAGGAGGTGTCGTGAACTCATTCTCGATTTCCGATCTGACATCGCCCGAGGTGGCCGACCTCATAGCAGCCACCAAGACCGCCGCCATACCTTTCGGCAGTATTGAGCAACACGGACCCCACCTACCAAACGGCACCGACACCTTCGCCGCAGCGCTGGTGGCAACCGCAGTGGCCGAACAACTGCCGGCCCTTCTCGTGCCCTTCGGACCCTACGGGGTTACGCCCATCCATGCCGGCCATCCCGGCACCATCACGTTACGACGTTCCACGTTCGAGGCACTACTGACCGACATTTGCGAGCAACTGGTGAGCATGGGAGTCAACCGTTTCGTCTACGTCAACTGGCACGAGGGCAACATCGCCTCGATGGACGGGGTGGCCACCGACATTCAGGACCGACATCCCGGCGTCTACATGGCCACCGCCCACGCCTGCTACACCGCCCAGCGAATCTACGCCGAACACGGAGGGGAGTTGACCCACGGTGGGGGCATCGAAGTGTTGGCAGTGATGGCTCACAACCCGGACTTGGTCAAGGTCGAGCGGGCCGGCCACGCCACCCGACCGGAGCGGGCCATTGCTCTTGACGAGATGCGCCGGAGCCGGGAGGTGTACGGCTACATCACCGATGTGACCGAGATCGACGTCGAAGGTTGGTATGGCAATCCGTCCTGGGCCTCGGCCGATCGAGCGGTCGACTTCGCATCCACCGTGGGCGCCGAGGTGGTGAAGCAGGTGACAGCCATCTTCGAACTGCGAGACCGGTGACCGTCAGTAGACGAACGAGCTTCGAGTTTGCCGACCTCCCGGGGCGGAGGTCGGCCGACCCCTTGCAGAACATCGCCAGCCAGTCCAGCGCCCGATTCGTCACCCTGGAGTACACGCCGGGGCGAACGGCTCACTATCACCCACGGTCCGAGGAGCTGATCTACGTCGTCGCCGGCCGGGGCCATGTCTGGCTCGACGGGGAACGGTTGCCGGTGATCGCCGGCGATGTGATCCACATCCCCACCGGCCTGGCTCATGCCACGGTGCCCGAGCAGGGTGCGACCATGGAGCTGATGTGCTTCTTCCCCCACCCCGACCTGGCCGACAATATCGAAGACACCGACATCGTGGTGACGGCGGTCGACGATCAGCCGGTTGCCGGTACGACAAGGCCGACGGCCGGGCCAAAGGAGAAAGATCATGAGTGACAAGATCCGATTGGCGTCCGTCGGCCTCGGCCGGTGGGCCAGGGTTCTGGCCCGGGCCGCCAGACGTAGCGACATCATCGAACTTCACTCGTGCTTCTCCCGGTCGGAGGAGGCCTGCGCCGCATTCATGGACGGCTTCCAGGTGCCGAAATCGGCCGCCTCCTACGAAGAGCTTCTGGCCGACCCCGATGTCGAAGGGGTCATCATCACCACCCCGAACGACACACATCGGGAGCTGGTGACCCAGGGCCTGGAGGCGGGCAAGGCCGTCTACACCGACAAACCCATCGCCCAGACCCTGGACGACGCCTTGGCCATCAAGGCTGCGGTCTACAGAACCGGAGGAGTGTTCGCCGTTGGTCACAGCGCCCGGCGGCTGGCAGGATGCCGAGTGATGAAGGAGTGGATCGTGGACGGCACCCTCGGCGGGGTGTCGCTCATCGAGGCCAACTTCTCGAATGAACGGGGGCTGGAGCTCACACCGCGTACGTGGCGGTGGTACCGGTCGAAAACGCCGGGAGGCCCGCTCATCCAGCTGGGTGTGCACCATGCCGACAACCTGCAGTACCTGATGGGTCCGGTGCGATCGGTCAGCGCCCACCAGCGCAAGCTGTACACCGAGTCCGAGGTGCCCGACGCCACCATGGCGATACTGGAGTTCGAGTCCGGGGCCCTCGGTTATCTAGGGTGCGGGTGGGCATCACCGGGGATCTACCAGATACGGGTTCAGGGCACGAAGCAGAATCTCATCTACGATCTCGATTTCACCCATTGGGACGAGTCGCACGAGGCCGACCAATGGTCGACGCTGCTGTCGCAGGCTTACGGGGAACAGGAACGGTCACCGGTGGAAATGCCGCCGACCGACATGTTCCGTGAACAGCTCGAGGAGTTCGCACTGGCCGCCCGGGGCCAGGCCGATGTCGAGGTAGACGCCGACGCCGCCATTCGGGCCCTGGCCGTTGTTCACGCCGCCATCGCCTCCAACGATCGAGGCGGTCAGGCCGTCGAGATCGCTGAACTGACGACTGGAGCCTGACCCCCCCCACCGTGTTTGGGCCAGGTCGCCATGGGGTCGTCAGAGGCGGTCCAACAGGCAGGCCGCACGGCGGCCGCCATCCCTCGTCTCCAACTCGACCTCGGGCACCTCGTTGAAGCGAATCGAAACCGTGGTTTCCCGAACCTGGACCGTTTCGACGGCGGCGGCCATTGCGTTTGGTATCTCCGAGCCGTCCAGGGCTCGAGTCAGCCGTTGGGCCGATGCCTCGTCGTCGAAACGAAGGTCGGCGTCGAAGGGGGACCGTCGCTCCACATCCGTCAACAGCTCGAACATCCCAGGTATCTCCTCCAGCCGGCTGACCACGTCGTCGATCTCCCAGCCACAGCTCGGGGTTGCCAGTTCGCAGCGGGTGTGGAATCGACAGCCCGACGGGGGTCGGGCCGGGTCGGGCACATTGCCCTCGAGGCCCTGGAAGAACCCGTCGTCGGTCTCATCGCCTATGTCGGGACTCGACCGAAGGAGAGCCTGGGTGTAGGGATGTAGCGGTTGGGCGAACAGATCGACTGTGGGGCCGGCCTCGGCTACCCGGCCCAGGTACATCACCACGATCTCCTCGGCCATATGGCGAACCACCGACAGGTCGTGGGTGATGAACAGGTAGGTCAACCCCCGCTCCGATTGAAGCTCGTGAAGCAGGTTGAGAATCTGGGCTTGAACCGACACGTCGAGGGCGCTGGTCGGTTCATCGAGGATGATGAGCTCCGGGTCCAGAGCGAGAGCCCTGGCGATCGAGATCCGCTGCCGTTGCCCTCCGGAGAACTGGTGAGGATAGCGATACAGGTGTTGGCGGCCCAGTCCCACTCGCTCCAACAGCTCGACGACTCGTTCAGTGAGCGAATTACCTGATGCCTCTTTGTGGACCTTGAGCGGACGGCCGACGATGTCGCGCACAAGGTGGCGGGGGTTCAGTGATGAGAAGGAGTCCTGAAACACCATCTGGGTGTTGCGACGGAACCGTTGGGCCTCCGGGCCTGTGAGCTGATTGGTCGGCACCGAGCTGTCCGA
>JAHEJM010000068.1:0-2634 GCA_024638815.1 Acidimicrobiales bacterium
TGGCCGCCCGGGGCCGTCACCAGCGCACCATCGACGGCTACCACTCGCTGCCGGGGGCTGCGTTCCGGTGGGGGATGGCTTGGGGTTGGGTCGCTCGGCACACGCCTCGGCTGGCCACGCCACCGGCAGTGCATTGCCTGCCCCATGTCATTCCCTCTCCCGAGGTGGTCGCCGCTGTCCTTCGGCGTGGCGAGGCCGAGTCCAGCCGGAATCCGGAGAACTATGTGGCGTTTCGGCTGCTGGCGCTCACCCGGGCCCGTCGTGGCGAGATGTGCGGTCCGATCGGCGACCCGCCGCTGTGGCCACTTCCCCGACACCAAATCAGCGTTGGAGGTCCTCTATCTCACCGCAATCGAGCACCGCAAATGCCGATCCAACCCGAACGCTGGAATCACCGGGTTGGCTGAAGTCCTGAACCGGCTCGCCATCCTCCATTCCGACCGAATCACCATCGACTAAACCCAATCTTTAACATCGAAATCTGAAGGCCCGCAGCCTGCATGGTGGAAGCGTTTGGCCTGTCTTGTAACCGCAACATTTGGCGGTGTACGTTGACGAATCAGGCGTGGCCCTCGTTTCCGAACGCGCAGCCCTTGGACCGCCCAAAAGCCCGCCTGTTGAGGGGGCGGAGAGAGCTTCCTGGAGTCGTGTGCCCCAGATCTGGGGCCGGTCACCGTGCTCACACGTCACACCGAGACGGTAGCTCCGGGTCGTGCCAAACGATGTGCCTCATTGTGGGGACGGTGCCCTGGGTTGGTGGCGCCGTTGGGTAGTTTCGCTTGCATTACGATCGTCGCGTCCCTAGGATGCGCCGAACGGTCAGGTTGGGTCAGATGACCTAAGTGGACACGGAGGCGGAACCAGATGTCCGATGCAGATTCATTGCCCGATTTGGGAGGGCTGCAACAGGCCATAGATCTTGACATGAGTGCGCTGATGTATACGAGTGGACCAGTGGTCGTGCGGATCTTCGGTCTGTCTCTCCTGTCGATAATCGCGGCTCGGATGATCAAGCGAGCCGTTCGTCGTGTCGAGGACGAGCGGACTCGTCGTCAACTCGACTTCTTCGCCCCGAAGGTCGTTCGTGTGGTGGTGGTAGCGATAGGCCTCGAGGTGGCCGGCATCGACATCACCGGCATGGCTGCCCTGTTGACGACAATCGGGTTCACCGGAGCCGTGGTTTTCACCTCGCTCGGACAGAACATGGTGGCTGGTGTCGTCACCACACTTGATGACATGTACAACATCGGGGACGTGATCGAGGTCGACGACGTTTTCGGTACTGTGGCGTCTCGCTCGTTACTGAGGACCGAGCTGGCGCTCCCCGACGGGACCACAGCATGGATCCCCAACGCCATGATCTCCGATCAGAAGACCCTCAACCATTCCCGACTAGGTGGCTACCGGATCTCGGTCGAGGTCCCCCTTGATCACAACCCTGATCGCGCTCTTGCCACCGAAGTGATGAAGCACGCACTGGCTGGGCTGGACTGGCCGGTGCCAGGTCGGCCGTCCTTCATCTGCCTCGACAAGGTCCATGGCGAAGCCATCGTCTATCGAGCCTACACCTGGATCGCCAACCGGTCGATCGAGCCGTACTACCAGTCGCTCCTGCTCACCACCCTGGTGAACGCCCTGGAGGACGCCGGTATTTCAGTCGGCTACACCGCAAACCTGTCGATGTATCCTGAAACCAACGCAGTCGCAGCCTGATCGCGAAAGCAGGTGGGCGGAGAGTCGGCGTCATCGAAGGCCGGTCATGAGGACATGGGATTCTCCTGATCGTCCCGGGCACCAGCGCCCGTTGGGCCGCAGCCTAGAAGGCATTCTGGGCGAGCGCCTTGAGGTCACCGGTAAGAGCCAGGACCGCACTATTGGCATCGCGGTGTTCCGCCTGCTCCGCCCAGGTAGCGTCGCCCGGCCTCCGGACCTCCTGTGTCCAGCGGGCCGACGGCCCTGGTCGGCCGAGACGGCGTGCTCGACCGGATCGACGCTCTGGTCCCGAAACGGGCGCTGATCGTCGTCACCGGCGAAGCCGGGTCGGGCCGGACGTCGGTGTTGCGCACCTGGGCGAACCGACACAACGTGGGGGTCACCTCATGTCACCCGGGGGAACAATCGGTGGCCCTGGCGCCGTTCTCGGCATGGGTGCCCGACGGACCGTACACGAGTGAGATCGTCATGCTCGAGCGGCTGGCGGGCGCCCTCGGTCTGGATCGCAACAGTGTCATCGTGATCGACGACCTTGACCTCGCCGACCCGAAGTCGATCACGTTCCTCACCTACGTGTTGCATCGCCCGGATCGATTCCCGTGCACGATCGTCGCCTCGGTGTGCCCCGGTCGGGCCCCGACCTCGACGGTGTGGGACCTCCGGGTCGAGGGTCAACGAGGAGGGTGGGCGACCGACGTCCATCTCGGCCGCCTCGGCCCCGTCGACATGAGGCGTCTCGTCAATGCGGCCGGGATCGACGAGCAGGCTGCTGTCGAGAAGATCCTGGAGTTTGCCGAAGGCCTCCCGCTGCTCGCGGTTGAGTACGCCCGATCCAGTCGGATCGACGGAACGATCCCCGAGGTCCTCGAGCAACTGCTGATGAGTCGCCTGGCGAGTGTGTCATCGACCGCCCGACAGCTG
>JAHEJM010000068.1:2734-23238 GCA_024638815.1 Acidimicrobiales bacterium
CGCCTGGCGCTGCTGGCATCTGCCCCACTGACCGAGGCCGCCGCGGCCAATCTGGTCGGCCTCGTTCGGCGCGAGACGGGTGACTCCTCCGAGGCCATCACGGCCTTCGAACAGGCCCGTCATCTCTTGGATCAGCACGGCGATCGGCACCGTCTTGCCGCGGTCCACGCCAGCCTCGCCGACGCCTTGCATGACCTCGGGCGCGATGAAGGATCTCGGCATCATCAGCTGGAGGCGGCGCGACTCTTCGCTGAGGTCAGCGGGTCGCCCAACGAGGGTCGAGCCGAGCACTGGTTCCTCACCGCTTGGTGAAGATCCGCGTCGTCAAACGGCGGATCGTGTCGACCGGAGGATGGTGGAAGAGGTCCAAGGGCCCTGGTGTTGGCCTCGGTGGCCCGGCAGACTGCGGGCAAGGAGGTGGCGTCATGGTTTTCGAGCAGATCTATGCCGGTCCATCCAACGACGAATCGCAGTCCAAGGTGGTCGTGGCACTGGCGGTTGAACGGTTGGGCGATGGAGCCGACGGTTTGGGAGTTCACACCCCTGTCGAGGACACGGGCCCCGAGGAGCTGCCCATCGATCGACTGGACAAGAGCGTGTGCACGGTGTGCCACAAGGAGCTGCTGGGCCATCGTGTTCATCCGCTGCCGCCCGGACTCACGGGCCAGTTCGATTCGGACTTTCGGTGGTTGGTGAAGGCCGTCATCTGTCCGACGTGTGACGCCGCCTTCTGCCATGGGGACTCCTACCACCACAACGACCTTCGGCACCATGGCAGCCTGCAAAGGGCGCACTGCGCGAAGTGCGGCACGTCGCTGGCGGGGGCGGCGGTTCTCATCTTCACTCAGGCCGAGCAATTCGCCAGACAGAACCTCGTCTACAAACCAGGAACCGAGAGTCTGATTCGGGTCAGGCACGATGGCAACGAACAGGTTCATTTCCCGGAGCGATGTGTCACGTGCGGATCGGAAAGCGGACTGGAGTCGGTCGACGTCGACATTGAGCGCCTGTCGACCATCAGGCGAGAGTTGGTCGAGAAGACGTTCTGGTGGGGCACTCAGTATGTGCCGAGCCCGCTGCAACGGTCCAACACTGCCGTGTTCGCCGTGCCGTTCTGCTTTCGCCACCGACCGACGGTGGGTGACAAACTCAAGGTTGCGATGCATCAGTCACTCGGGCTTGGCGTTGGCGCCGACACCGAGGTGCGTCTCGACGGATGGACCTTGGCCTTTGTCGAAGTCTGGGAGCCGTGGTGGCGCCCGCGGGTTCTCTCCGATGGTACGCATGGTCTGCTGACATCGAAGGACATCCCGACTGACGACGCGGACGAAGCAAAGCCTCTTCTCCAACCGAACAACCCAAAGCGAGGTCTCAACCATCCCGTCTGGTTCTTCAGCTTCGAGTTCGATGACAAGGATTACCAGCGAGACTTCGTGGCCGCCAACAGCGAACTGATCGCCTATCGCGACCGGATCTCGTGGGAGGTCTTCGCCGCCGAGCTGGGCCAGGGTGAGCTGAGCCCAATGCTGAGAGGCATTGCCCGCCGGTGGGCCGACCGAGCACACGGTTGGGTCGGTGTCCAGACCGGCACCGAGCAATCCGACGGGTGGCATACCGACAACAACGGCACCATCACCTTCTATCTCGACCACCCAGGAGCGAAGAAGTCAGCCGTGCCTGTTGCCACGATTTCGAACGGACACCTCGCCATCAAACCCAAACGTCTCCGGAAGAAATGCGGCCTCGGTGACGACGACATGGTCGCTTTCGACGAAATCTGTGCTCGGAATCTCGGTGTTCGATCCGGCGATTTGGAATCGGGTCAGTCGATCGCCGGCCTCGATGTCGACGGGATCGTCGACGCGCTGGTTTGGATCGACGATCGGTTGGATCGACGTCTGATTGGTGCCTAGCCGGACCGTACGACCCACCGAGCACTCCACCACGGCTGGAGGATGTGGCAGTGCCAAAACTGCCGGCGAAGTTGCAGCCCGTGGTCGCTCTCCAGATCGTGAGCCTACGGAATCGCCACTTTGCCTCCGACTTCAAAGAGCTGGTCGAGGCAATCGAAGCGGCCGTGGGGGTGCCGCCGGGTC
Organism: Acidimicrobiales bacterium; assembly: GCA_024638815.1. Classification (GTDB taxonomy): domain Bacteria; phylum Actinomycetota; class Acidimicrobiia; order Acidimicrobiales; family SZUA-35; genus JAHELU01. The sequence continues at coordinate 4,831 of JAHEJM010000068.1, forward strand.
GACTCGGCCCCGATGGTATGCGGTACCGGGAGATCCCAGCCGGGCCGTTTCACCTCGGAGCGGTCCCCGGCGATGCCGACGCCGATGACAACGAGAAACCCCGCCATCGGGTCAGGATCTCACGGCCTTTCCACCTGACCGTGACACCGGTGACGGTTGGAGCGTTTCGGCAGTTCACCGAGGACCCGGACATTGACATCGAGATGCCGCCGCCGCCCAACTTCAACCCCGGTTGGAAACGTTAGGATCACCCGATCGTTCGGGTCACCTGGGAACAGGTGCAACGCTACCTCACGTGGGCCGGAGGCCGGTTGCCGACCGAAGCGGAATGGGAGCGTGCGGCGCGAGGCCATCGCAAAGGGCTCAAGTACCCCTACGGCAAGGCGCTCAGCCACAAGCAAGCGGTCTTCTTTCAACTGGGCAGACGACCGCCGTGGTTCCCCCGGCCGGCCGAGAACTGGCCAATGAACGACTTCGGACTCGTCCACATGGTCGGGAACGTGTGGGAGTGGATGGCCGATTGGTATGACCCGGACGAGTATGGCGGTCAGTCCAGGCAAACACCCTGCGTGAATCCGCAGGGGCCGGCGACATCGCCGTGCGATCAACGGGTGGTGCGCGGCGGCTCATGGGCGGACAAGCTGGCAGCCCAGCGGATCTCCAACCGCCGTGGGCTCGAACCGGGGACGATCAGCAAGGAAGTCGGGTTCCGCTGTGCGCTCGACAGCTGGCCGACGTAGAGGCGAGGTCCCGACCGATGATCTAGTGGTCGGCGCGGAGCGCCTCACGGCAACTCTCCGAGTTGCTTCGAGTTTGGCCTCCGGCCAAACCTCGCCGAGGTTCAGCATTATCGTGAACATCCAAGCCGCCACGTGAAACCAGTACGGCGAGACGGTGCTCCTGCCGACGGCCGAGGACGGCTTGAGTTTGGCCTCCGGCCAAACCTCGCCGAGGTTTCGCTCGATCGTGAACGTCCTAGCCTCCAGGTGAAACTAGAATCGTCGCAACCGGCAGCTACCGAGAGGGAGTGACATGGCCACCGGAGGGCTTTCGATCGAGCTGTTGCCGGCACTCCACGGGGATGCCATCTGGATCGAATGGGGCGACGAGGGCGATCGGCATCGAATGTTGGTCGACGGAGGTCCACGGGCCACCTTCGACGAACTCGGTGAGCGGTTCCTTCAACTGCCACTCGATGAACGCCACGTCGACCTCATGGTCGTCACCCATATCGACCTCGACCACATCGACGGCGCCACAAAGCTGCTGAGAACCGAAGAGCTGGGCATCAACTACGACGACATCTGGTTCAACGACTTCCGTCATCTCGATCCCGGTGGCAAAGGCGGATTGAAGCGAGGCGCCAAGCAAGGCGAGTACTTGGGCGCGGTCATCGAGAGCCGGCGTCTGCCGTGGAACCGGGCGTTCAACGGTGGATCGGTGGTCGTCCCCGAAGGCGGGCCGTTGCCCAAGGTGGACTTGCCGGGTGGGCTGCGGCTCGTTCTCGTATCCCCGACCGTCGACAAGCTGAGATCGCTCGAGAAGGAGTGGAAGCGGGTTCTCGACAAGGCCGGTATGACGCCGGGCGATCGACAGGACGCACTGGCACGACTGGACAAGACCATGGCGCCTGCCGATCTGAGCCGGGGAGGACCCAAGGTCTTCGGCACCGATCCGTCGAAGCCGAACGGGAGCAGCATCGGTTTCATCGCCGAGTATCAGGGTGAACGATGGCTGCTGGCCGGTGACGCCCACGCCGATGTACTGGTGACCAACCTGCGGCGATATGCAAGACAGGTTCGAGAGGACACACTCCGCCTCGACGGATTCAAGCTCCCCCACCACGGCAGCATGAACAACCTGTCGGTCGAACTCCTGGACTCCATCGACTGCCCTCGATTCCTGGTGTCGACCAACGGAAACCGCTTCCACCATCCGGACGAGGAGGCGATCGAGCTGATCGTGGAGAACGTCGAGCGTCCGCACCTCGTGTTCAACTACCTCACCGACTTCACCCGTAAGTGGCACCCACCGTCGGACGCCTACACGTCCAAGTACCTTGATCAGGGGCACGCCTATGACACCGGGGTCGAAGCAGGGCGGTCCAGTCTCAAGACCGGAGCCGGTCCGAGTCCAAGGCCGGACGCGGTTGTCGACGCGGTGAACGAGGCCCCGTCCACCCGGATCGTGCCGCCGGACGGTGCCAAGGAGCGCAACATGCTGACCCTGACCGTTCACCACGCCGGTCTTGACACCGCCGACCATCCCGTTCTGGTCGGGCACTACGCGGCCACGCCGCTGTCGGGAGCCGAGGGCTTCATCGACCGCAGGTTCCGTCGCCGGCTGTCCGACTACATCGTCCAGGGGGATTACCCGGGCGAGATCGGCGACTCCCAACTCGTCCTGCCCCCACCCCGTCGTCATCCCCAGCAGGGGGCACTGGTGGTCGGCCTGGGCGAGTACGGTGAACTCACCCCACTCAAGCTCGTCGAGACCGTTCGGGCCGCCCTGGTCCGTCACGCCCTCAACGAGGCCGATCGGCGGGAGTCGGGCGAGGCCTTCGACCTCGGCATCAGCAGTGTCCCGTTGGGAGCATCGGGGGACCACGGCATCAGCATCAGCGCATCGGTGCGGGCCATCGTCGACGGCGTCCGAAAGGCGAACCTCAGTCTTCGGAGCCGCGACGACGGGTCGTGCCGGGCCCAGTACGCCACGGTGCAGGTTTTTGATCGCAACGCTCCGGAAGCCGAGCTGGCCTTTCGCGCCCTGCAGATCATTCCCGACGGCGGTGACGAGCAGCTCGACCGGGTCCCACCCCCATCCGAGTTACTGTCGGGCGAGGGCCGGCTCACCAACAGCCTTCCGGTCGACACTCGGGAGGCAATGTGGTGGCGGGTTCGGGTGTCCGATGTGACGCCGGAGCCTGACGACGGCGACGAGCCGCCCTACCTTGACCTCGAGTTCTCCGTTGGCGGCCGCCTGGCCCGGGTGGGGAAGGTCGTCCATCGCGTCGAGCGGCGGAGGCTGGAGCGGCTGCTGGAGGGAGCGGTCGACAGCCCTGCCACAAGCAGAGACCTGCGCGCCACCTTGTTCGAGCTTCTCTTCCCCAACCAGCTGAAATGGGACCTGGCCGGTGCTCAGGACGTTCATCTGGAGGTGGACAAGAGCACGGCGGACATCCCATGGGAGATGCTCGAAGCCCGCAACCCCCAGAGCGACTCCCGGGGGGAGCTGGCGCTACGGGCGAAGCTGGTCCGCCAATACAAACTGACGGACCCACCCGGTATCAGACGGGCGACGGAACCGCGAGCGTTGGTCATCGGCAATCCTCCGACCGGCCACTTGGCGCCCACCCTGCCCGGCGCCGCGACCGAGGCCGAGGCGGTGGTGAACACACTCACCCCGACCGGGCAGGGCCCACAGGCACATGATGGCTACACGGTCAACGACCTGATCTGGCACGGTGACGAACCGGCCGACTCCGACATCACGACGGTGATCGAGACGGCGCTGCTGGCCCACGACTACCGCATCATCCACATCGCCGCTCATGGTTTCTATCAACCGGATGACCCGACCCGAACCGGGGTCGCCATCGGTCCCGACGACTTCATCACCGCCGAGATGCTCGGCCAGCTGGATGTGACGCCGGACATCGTGTTCCTCAACTGCTGTCACGTCGGCGCTGTCCGGTTCGGTGTCGAGAGCAGCCGGATCGACCTCAGCCGCCGTAACTACCACCGACTGAGCGCCAGCCTGTCTCGACAGCTGATCGCAGCCGGGGTGCGAGCAGTCGTCGTGGCCGGCTGGGCGGTGAGCGACGACGGGGCCGAGGCCTTCGCCCGGACGTTCTACGAGGCGTTGCTGGCCGGTCATGATTTCTCCACCGCCGTCCACCGGAGTCGCCAGAAGGCCGCCGGTCTGGACAGTGGGGGCAGCACGTGGGGGGCCTACCAGTGCTATGGCGACGGGAGTTATCGGCTACCCCAGCTGTCGGGCCGGCCCAGGGCCGAGCCGGAGCCACCTCTGACCCGGCGCGAGGTGCTGCGCCGACTCGAGTCGCTGGTCAATCGGATCGAGAGCGTGGGGATGGAAGGCGACACCGGCCACCACGCCGATCAGGCAATCGACGAGCTCACCGTCCTCATGACCACGGCGGAGCAACAGGGGTGGCTGGAGAAGAACGCCGGTCCCCTGTGTGAGGAGTTCGGCCGGGCGTGGGCCGCTGCCGGCGACTTCGAGCGGGCCGTCGACTGCTACCGCGCCGGACTCAAGCAGGATGACGGCCGGATCACGCTGAAGGGCGTCGAGCAGCTGGCAAACCTCGAGGGCCGCCATGCCGCACGGTTGGCCCGCGGGGACAAGCCGGATCGTGACCGGATCAAGAGCCTGAACGAGCAGTCGATCCGCCACATCGAACAACTGGAGGCCCTGAGCGGCACCGGTGAGCGCACGGCTCTCCGGGCCGGGCACCTGAAGCGGCAGGCGGCGGCCGGCGCCGGCGACGATCGAGCCCTCGCTCTCGAGCAGGCAGCCGGCGCCTACCGCCGCTCCTATAAGCAGGATCCGGCTGCCTACGCCCTTTTCAACTACGTCCAACTGGAGGAAATCCGGCGTCGATCAATCGGTGAAACCCCTGATCAGGCATTACGGGACGAGGTCACCGCTCAGCTCAACAGGTACAGCGAGCAACCGCCGTCGAAACGCAACTACTGGGATGCGGTGGCGCTGCCCGACGGGCGGCTGACCGTGGCCATCATGAACGACGACGTCGACAACCGGATCGAGTCGCTGGCCAATGCCTACCTGGAGGTGTTCGACGGTCGATCAACGGCTCGGGAACGGGCGTCGACGGTGGAACACGTCCGGGACCTGGCCGACCTCCACCCTGACCGGACGCAGGCGGATGCGCTGCGCGCCCTCTATGAACGGCTTGAGTCCAGCGAGGGCTCGGGCTCGACAGGATCAGGATCGACCGCAACCGAGGCGGACACGGGCGAGGCTACGGCTCGATAATGGCGACGTCGCCTCCGACCTGGTGCACCTCGTTCACCATGTGCCGGGTGCCTCCGGGCCCGTCGCCCCCCTGACCGTCCCACACGAAGATCCCGGTGACCGGCGGATCGTCGAGGGCGGCGGCGAGCATGCGGAGGTTGTTGGGGGTGTGCGGGTCGTCCAGTTCACTCATGCCCGGTTCGGGCGAGATGACGGTGGTGGAGGCGGCGGAGACCACGTTTCTGAAAAGGCTTTCCCACATCGATCCGGCGAACCGGACCGATTCGTCGAGGAACGCTTCGAGCGGTCGCGGGAGGAAGATGGTGAGGTGGCGTCCGGTTGCCAGCCAGGCACGGCAAAAGAGAAGATCTCCGCCGCAGGCGGCTCCTGAGAACCCCTTGGCCTCAGGGTCCGACACCTCCGCAATGGCGGCCCTGATGGCGTCGTCAACCCAAGGCACGTGACCTTCGGAGAATCGTGGCTGGTCACGGTCGGGCCCGTCGATCATATGCCCGGAGAAAACCACGCTTGTCACTGCCCGAGTATACCCCGGGCGGTTGCCCGGACTTTCAGGCCGTAGCGGTTGGTGTCACCGCAGCATGATGCCGGGCGGTCGGCTAGCCTGATAGCCGGGAGTCCGGGGACCTGAGTGGCGTGTGCCTTTGCGGACGCAAACCCTGGTTTGTCCAGGGCGAGGTCAGGTTCGCACTGACCTTCCCCGGGTCTCCCACGTTCCCAGTTGGTGGCCCAGGCAGAACGAAGGGGGGAAGGAACCGGCCGTGATTGCCCGATCGGTGACGGTGGTCCACAGCAAGGTGATTCCGATTGCCGATCTGCCCCTGCCGACTGCCAACGAAGTCCGTCCACCGTTCAGGTCCGTCTTTGTGAGCCGGCGCTGTTTCGAGGACCTACGGGGCGTGTTCTGGAATCCGACGGAGTGGGGCGATGACCCCGACACCTTCTGGATGGAACCCGTTCGGGAGAAGGACGATGTGCCCGCAGGTCCGTTTGTTCCGGGTGTCGGGGCGATCTGGCTGGATCTGGAGAGCACGAGGTTCGCCGACACCGGCACGCGCAGCCGGCTTGCTGCGTTGTTGGCTGACCGGCGGCGGTATTGGGATCCGGCTGCCGGGCCGGAAGGGCTCGATCCCACGCAAACTCTTGCGCCGCCCGAAGACTGGGAGGCGCCGTCGGAGTGGGATCCAACACGTGACCCGGAGGAGCGGCCAAGCAGGGCGTGGTCGATCTTCGGGTTCGAACCGGGGCTCGAGGATCAGCGAATGAATCACCTCTACTTCGAGCTACGGAAGCCCGTCAAGCTGACTGCGATGGTCAAAGGTGACGGCAAGACGAAGTGGCGCCAGATCGCCGACTCCAGATGCTACGTGCACTTCCATCCGAGCGGATTCGTGGTGCTCCACGTCTCAACATCGTTCAAACAGCCGGTCCTGAGGTCGCGTGATGCGCTGAACCATGCACTTGACGAGGCAAGGCCCTGGCATCGGTCCGGTACCTGGAGGTGGATCTCGGACAAGTTGGGAGAGGGATCCCTGAATGCACTCATCTCCCGGCTCGAGGACCGGCTGACTCGTTCGATTTCTGCGGCTGCACCCACTGTGCGCATTGACAGGTGGTACGAGATAACGAGATACCGCCCGAACGACCACGAGCAGTGGCAATCGCTCAACGCTCATCTCGAAGGGTCCTTTCCCACCCGCCGGAATCTCGGCTCCCGCCCCGCTCTCCGCGACGGCCAGGATCTCGGTGACGACGAGGTCCTCTACTTGAACCGCCACACCGCGGCACTCTGCCTGGAACCGGTGGATCGCTCATGGAGCAGCTCGACCCGAAGGCTCCGAAGTAGAGGCTTCCGCTCGTTCTGGAAAACAGTGCTGATCTTGGAGCTGGTGCTCCTGAAGCAGACCGTCTTCCGGCAGTACACCGAGTTCCTGCGACACGAGGTGCTGGAGCTCCGAAGGCACCGCCTGGGCCCGAGCGCGACTCCTCCCGTAGGTTCACAGCCACCTCCCCATCCGTTCCGATCAACCGTTCCGAGACACCTACTTGCGCTGGATGACCATACGCGGACAGCGCCGGCTTTCTGGCAGTTTGTCTACTCCGAACTGGCAGATGCAATCCGGCTCGACGAACAACGCGCTCAAACAATGCGGCATCTGGAGCGATGGGAGGATGAGGTGGCCCGATGGAAGCCGCCACCGCGACCCACCGGAGACTACGTGTTCATCTCCTACGATCGTGACGACCGGGACTATGTCGACCGACTCGTGGCACATCTCGACGCAAACGGGATCAGGTCCTGGTTAGACGAATCTGGCATCAAGTTCGGTTCCGAGTGGCCGAAGGCGATCGCCGAAGCCCTCGACTCGTGTGCAGCCGTCGTGGTCGTCATGACCCCCTCGGCGTGGGACTCGGAGTGGGTCGGCAACGAGGTCGAAATCGCACGAAGTCAAGGCAAGCCAATTCTCCCACTCCTTGCCGAAGGCGAGCCCTTCCTGACCTTGGCCACAACCCAGTACGAGGACGTCCGAGGCGACAATATGCCGGGTTCCCGTTGGATCGAGCGCATTCTTGAAACAATCGCCTGAAGTCGTCGGCGGTGTCACCGACCTGTCCGGCGTAGATGGCGAGGGAATCGTCGAGGCTTGTCCCATCACCGGTGGACTCGGCTGCGACCTGGGCGGTGTCCAGGTCGGCGGTCTTGCGCTCGGCGGCCCCGGCCGGGTTTGGTGCCACCGCTCCTACCATGACGGTGGTGGCCATGATGATGGTCCGTTCGGCAATTCCGGCGGCTCGGTTGTTCTTCATCGGTTCTGTCCTTCTCGTGGGTGTTCATCGGATAGGCAACCGGCAACGCGAATCCTTACGGTTTGCGAGACGATTTGGTCGATGCCGATCCCGCCCTGGCGTGGCCGGGCGGCGACCCACCCTTCGGGACGCGCCGCTGGCCGGTGTCAATTAGGCTTGGGCCATGACCACCGACTCGACAGGCGGTACCGGGAGTGGCAGTCCAGGGACGGGGGCAATCGGCACCGGTATGGTTCTGGCCAAGATCCGTCCCTCGGACAGCCTGTTGGCTGCGTCACGAAGGACCGAGCTGGAACCTCTCTACCCCGATGTGGAGGGTCCGGGGGCGTTTGCCATCGACGCCGGTCCCCAGTGGTTCCGGGTCCGGCTCGAGGAGGACGCCTCGCCCTGGGATCAGGCCCACAATCAGGTGGCGGGCCGGCTCGGTATCGATGCCTCGGACGTGGTGTTCGCCGAGCCCGATCTGATCCACTCGATCTTTCCCGATGACGACGCCGAAGGCAGCCTGACCGACGATCTGGAGAATGGGTTCGGCCTGGGGGAGCGTTGTGAGCCGATCGAGCAGGAGAACCGGCGGGGCAAGCCGGTCGGTTCGGGGTTCGCCTGGCACCTCGGCAACGGCTTCTCGCAGCTGGGGCAAGCCAGGGAGGACGTGCGGTTCGACGCCCCGAGGACGCGGATCGCCCACCTCGACACCGGCTACTACCCGGAGCACGAGACGACCCCGACCAACATCCTGCGACGCCTCGAACGCAACTACGTCGACGGTGAGGACAGGACCGACGCCTCCGACCCGGACCGGGATCGGCTGCTGCTCGACAACTCCGGCCACGGCACCGGCACCATCGGGATCCTGGCCGGGGGACGGGTTTCGGACTTCGACGAGGTGCTGGGCGGGGCACCCGAGGCTGACGTTGTCCCCATCCGCGTTGCCGACAGCGTGATCCTGCTGCGGACCAGTGCCCTGGCCCGAGCGCTGCGCTACGCGGTCGAGGCTCGATGTGCCGTGGCCACGTTGAGCATGGGCGGGCTCCCGTCGAAGGCGTGGGCCGAGGCGGTCGATCACGCCTACCTGGCCGGCCTCTGCCTCTGCGCCGCCGGCGGAAACCGCAAAGGGGCGTCGCCGCCCAAGACGTTGGTCTACCCCGCCCGTTACGATCGGGTCATCGCCGTGACCGGGGTGATGGCCGATGCCCGGCCGTACCGCGATCTCGACGGCGGGGCCCTCGAGGGGAGCTTCGGCCCCAAGAGCGCCATGACGACGGCACTGGCCGCCTACACCCCCAACATCCCCTGGCCCAAGTACGGGTGTGCCGAGATCGCCCGGCTGAACGGCGAGGGCACGTCGGCCGCCACCCCCCAGGTTGCGGCTGCCGCCGCGCTGTGGATCGAGAAGCACAAGACGGTGCTGCGGGCCGATTGGCGCCGGGTGGAGGCGGTTCGCCACGCCCTGTTCTCGACGGCCAAGACGAAGTCGGGGAAGGAGTTCTTCGGCAACGGCATCCTGCAGGCCGCCCGCGCCCTCGACGTCGCCCCCGACCTTCGGAGGAAGAAGGCCGGACGATCCCGCCACTCCTGGGCCTTTCTCCGGCTGCTGACCGGGCTCGGTATCGACGAGGTCACCCCGAGGGAGGAGATGTTCAATCTGGAGTTGGCCCAGCTCTGGTTGCTCGACGATGCACTGCAGGAGATCGCACCCGACCCCGAGGTCACCACCGAGTTGGAGCCGAAATCGCTCGAAGCCCTGATGGAGTCGATCATCGAGAACGACAGGGCGTCGCAGGCACTGCGCAACCATGTGGTCAGTCGCTACGGGGTCGTGACCGGCAAGCGGCTCCGGCGCACCGGGGCGGTCAAGGAGATGATCAAGAGCGTCCCCGATGTCAGCGTTGAGGAGCCCGAGGTTCCCAACCCACCGAGTCGGCGCCTGCGGGCCTACGCCAAGGATCCGTCGTTGTCGAGCCGGCTCGGCACGTTCGACGTGGGCGAGGTGACCCTCAACGTCCGCTGGGAGAAGCTGACCACCCGAAAGTACGGGTTCGTCGGGGAGTATCTCGAAATCGACGATCGAAAGGACCGTTCCAGCGGCTATTCCGGTGTCGATCTCGACGATCCCCGCCTCCTGGCCACCGACGGTTGGCCGCCGTCCGAGGGCAATCCCCAGTTCCATCAGCAGATGGCCTACGGCGTGGCCATGAACACCATCGATCACTTCGAACGGGCTCTGGGCCGGCCGGTCCAGTGGAGACCGCGGCCCAACCCCGACAACCCCTTCGACGACTCCCGCTTCGTGCCGCAGCTGACAATCCACCCCCACGCCCTGCAGACGGCGAACGCCTACTACTCCCCGGCCGAGGTGGCTCTGAAGTTCGGCTTCTACCCCGCACCGGCAGGCGGACGGCAGATCCCGGGCAGCCCCGTCTACACGTGCCTGGCCCACGACATCGTCGTCCACGAGACGACGCACGCCATCCTCGACGGCATGTACCGGCGGTTCAACGAACCGAGCAATCCCGACGTGCTCGCTCTGCACGAAGGGTTCGCCGACATCGTGGCCCTCCTGCAGCAGTTCGCCAATGCCGATCTCCTCAACCAGGCGATCGCCCGGTCGCGGGGTGATCTGGAGGCCGAGACCGTGCTCGGTCAGCTCGCCATCCAGTTGGGCGAGACCACCCGAGGTCGCGGTGCGCTCCGCAGCGCCATCGGCACGATGGTCGACGGTGAGTGGCGGCGAACCGCACCCGACCCCACCGCCCTGGCCACGACGACGACGCCCCATGCCAGGGGCGCCATCCTCGTCGGTGCGGTGTTCGACGCACTGCTGGCCATCTACCGCATCCGAACCGCCGACCTGCTGCGCATCGCCACCGGGGGTACCGGCCGGCTGCCCGAAGGAGCCATTCATCCCGACCTGGCCCACCGGCTTGCCACCGAGGCGGCCAAGGCGGCCCGTCAGGTGTTGGACATGTGCATTCGGGCCCTCGACTTCCTGCCCCCGGTCGACGTGACCTTCTTCGACTATCTGCGGGCGCTGGTCACCGCCGACTTCGAGGTCGAGTCGAACGACACCTACGGCTATCGTGTCGCCTTCGTCGAGGCCTTTGCCCGGCGGGGCATCTTCCCCAGCAGCCATGATGAGCAGGTCCTGGAAGGCCCGCGGGCGTTGTCGGCCGACACACTGCGGTGGCCCAGTTTCCAGCTCGATCAGGTCTCGGGCGGCCAGCGCGAGAACATCCGGGAGTGCTACGGCGCGTTGGCCAACACGCTGCGGAGCTACGCCGACGACTGCATGTACGTCGCCGACCGTAAGGTGCTGTTCGACAAGGCCCGATCCCACCGGGCCGCGCTGCACGAGATGCTCGAGCACATCTTCGCCAATGTGCCGGGCTTCGCCGCCACGCTCGGACTGGCCGAAGGCGGGTTCGAGGTCCACACGCTCCGCCAAGCCTTGCGGGCCCGCCCCGACGGCCGTTTCGCCCCCCAGGTCATCGCCACCCTCACCCAGTCGGTGGCCATCAAGGACGATGACGGACACGACACCGGTCGACGGTTCCACGGTGGATCGACGCTGGTGGTCGACCTGACCAGTCCTCAGCTGCTCAAGTACCGGATCGTCAAGCACGTCGATGACGAGGGGAGGCGGCAGGCGGCGATGGGGTTCGCCGCCCACATCGACGCCGATCCGCTCCGTCGACTCTTCCTATCGGCCGCCGAGCCCTTTGCCGCCCTCCACCAGCTCGTCGACGACGGCTGACCGGAGCCTCGCCGGAACCGAGAAACGGCAACGGCGACGGCAGGCACGCCGTGGACGTCTTAGCCCCGGTCGGGTGACCGCCGCCCCCTCGATCACGGGTTGCTTCGTCCCTTCGGGCGCACCTTCAACATTTCCATCATCTCGTTCTCCAGTGTGGCCCGAACCGGTTTGCCGGCCATGGCCGCGATCTCGGGCCGGGTCTGCCGGGCCAGGACGCGGAGCCTGACCGATCCGATCTCCATCAGCGCTTCCAGCGCTTCGTCGAGAAGGCGGACGGTCCGTTTCGACATCACCGATGCCTCCGGCGACTTTTCGTCGAGGTCATCCAGCACCTGTGTGACCACCGCATCGGCTCTCTTCAAGAGGCTTGGCCGCCGCACCAGCAGCATCACGAGCTCCGGTGAGTTGGCCTCGAACAGTTGCACCCAGGCATCACCGCGAGGGGTGCCCGACAGGATCCGGGATCGGATTATCCGCAGGCGCCCGAGCTGTGATTCGGGGCGCCGTCGCACCGATCCCGCGGTCAACGAAGCCGGGCAACTGATCTCAGTTGAAGGTAGTGCGCCCCACGCCTCGACCTCGATGCCGTCGACCCCGATCGTCACCGATTGCACGGCGCCGGTTGCAGCCTCGGCGTCGTGTTCGGCGAAGGTGTCCTCCACCGTTTGGTCGATTCGAGCCTGAATCGTATTCTCGACGCTGCGGCCGATCGTTCCGGTGTTGAAAGCGGCGACAATCATGACCACGAGGTTCTGAATCCAGCCGAAGAACCCAGGATTGGCACCCACAACGGTGACCTCGCGCGTCTCCACATTCACAAGGCGCTCGGCATCGTGAGCAGTACGTACCGGAACCAGATCGAAATCGTATTCGAAGGTCACATCATGGCGGCCCCAGAAGCCGGCGTCGTAGACACCGATTCCTGAGGCTCGCAGATATGTCCCCACCACCTGCAGGCCGATGGCATTGACGGTCAGTTCATCCTCGGTGAACGGCGTGTCGGGCAACATGTCGTTCAGTTCACCGGAATCGAAGGTGACTGGCGCCAGGCGCTCGACGAGGTACCCGGTAGTGAAATTGCCGTTCTCGTCGAACGTGCCGACACCGGCGTCGACGACGCCCGTTCTCAGAAACGTGCGGCTGTCGTCCCTGAGCCGGATGGCAAATGTGGCGGGCGGCCCCGGCGTGAACGTCGTCAGTCCGCCACTGAGCTTCCCCGCGGCGATGAGCGGTGGCGGCAGGAACGGCGGTGACGATGACGTGTCATACAGTTCGGCGGCGAGACCTTCGAACCCGCCCGCGTCACCGATGATGGCGATAGTTGTCGTCATAGCAGCCTTTCCGCCGACCAGGGCTCGGAGCGAACACCTCCGGGTGTGACGAACGGAGAGTTTAGCCGGGCCCGACGTGTTCCTGCTGACAGCAGGCAACGCGTCGGCCATGATGGGGATGGGTACATCGATCGGTGACGAGGGGGAAACGAACCGTGGCTTATCCGCATTTCACCGTGGCGGCGGCGAAGACAATCGCCAACACCGGCACCTTCCTGCTCAGCAGGCGGCGGTCGCTCTTGCTGGAGGGACGATTCCGCAACGGCGCCTATTCCAACTGGTCCGGCGACCGCCGTCATCGCGCCAACTGGTCCCAACCCGAGACCGAGGACGAGGTGGCGGCCTTGATCCGCGACTCACCGTCGATCCGCATCGTCGGTTCCGGTCACTCCTTCAATGACGGGCTCATCAGCAGTGAGGCCACGATCTCCCTCGACCGTCTCTCCGGCATCGTCTCCATCGACGGCGAGAAACGACAGGCCACCGTCCGGGGCGGAACCCGGCTGCGTGATCTCACCGGCAAGCTGCTCGATGAAGGTCTGGCCCTGCGGTCATTGGCATCCCACGACGCCCAGAGCGTGGCCGGCATCTTGTCAACCGATGTCCACGGCACCGGACGCGACCCGGCCCATCTGAGCGATCAGGTCGTCTCGCTTCGCCTGATCGACGGAACCGGCACCGTGCACGAGGTCGGACCCGACGACGATCTCTTCCGGGCTGCAGTCGGTGGCATGGGTTCGGTCGGCGTCATCACCCAGGTCACCGTGCAGTGTGTCGACGCATTCAAGCTTCGCCAGGACGCCTGGGTCGAGAATCGGGACTGGGCCGAAGCCAACCTGGACCGCTTGCTGACCCAACACGACCATGTCAGCTTCTACGTTTACCCCTTCACCGAGCTGCTCCACGTCCATACCTGGGACCGCACCAGCGACCGCCGCTCGATTCTCGGCGCCCGGCGGGAGTCGTTCAACGAGGCCAAGGCGGCGGTGGCGGCGGCCACGTTCGGAGACGCCATGGCCCATTTCGGTCGACTTCCCAAGACGGCGACGGCGGCCATGGGACTGCAGAAGGCGACGAGCCTCGTCCTCGATTCCCATGACGCCTTCAGCCGGAGTCAGTACCACCTGCACCAGGAGCTGGAGATCGCCGTGCCCCGGGACCGGGTCTGGGTCGAGGTCGACCGCGCCATCGGGTTGTACGAGCGGCTGTACCGGGACGCGCCCCTGCCGTTCCTGCTCATCGAGGTTCGGTTCAGCCCGGCGGGCCATAACCGGTCATTCCTCGGGGCCGGAACCGACCGATCGACGGCCTGGCTGTGCCTGTGCTGCAACCAGTCGGGGGATGTGCATCGATACTTCGAGGCGGTCGAAGACCTGATTCGACACGGTGATGCCCGGATTCATCTCGGCAAGTGGTGTGAGACCCTCGACGCCTCCGACCTTGCCCGAATGCACGGCGAGCGTTTCGACCGGTTCCAAGCCGTGCGACGTCGTGCCGACCCCGATGGGAAGTTCGTCAACCCCTTCGTGGAGCGGTTGATCGGGCCGGTCACCGCCGCCTGACACCATGGCCGGATCGACTCTCAAATCCCTGCAACGACCGGCGCTGGCCGCGCTGCGAGGCCTCGGTCACGCCGCCATCGGGTCACCGCCCCCACCTCGGGCCACCGGCGGTTACGGGCTGGCCAGCAGAGGCGGACTGATCCTGCTGTTCCTGCTCGGACTGGGCCTGTCATGGCCGTTTACCGGTGTCGGTCTGGTCCTGATGATCGTCGCCTGGCTTGCCCTGGCCCAGTTCTTCCTGCTCCAGTACCGGGGGGCGCTGGCCCGCCCGGCCACCGTGGCCTGGCTGGCGGCGGTGGCGGTGGTGCTCGGTGTCGTCATCGTCATGGTCTGGTCGCGTTGGCCCGAACGAGGAGGCACCAGGGCCGATCTGACGGTGCTGGCCGCCGGGGTGGCCGGTCTTGGTGTCCTACCCCTGATCCGGGCGCTGTTCACGATGATCTTCGGACCCCACCATCCGGAGTCACCGCTGCCGAAACCGGATGAGCCGCCCCCGATGTGGTTCTGGATCGGTGGGGTCGGACCCGACCGGGCCACCGTGGTCGTCCGGCTGGATCAAGGGTCGACGGCCGACTCGGTGCTGGTGGAGCACACCGGTGCGTCGGCGACCATCCGGAACGGACCGGTGCCGGCCGATGAGCATCGGTTCGCCCGGTTCGAACTCACCGGTCTCGACGTCGATCGGCACCACGACCTTCGTATCCAGGCCATGGGGGGAGAGGAAACGGTGGGAACTTTGACCGGCTCCTTCACCACCTTCCCGCCGTCGAAGGCGCCGGCCACGTTTTCGCTGGCATTTGCCTCCTGTCTGTCGACCGGCTCCGAGGGCTGGGTTTTCGACACCATCCGGGAGGCCACGCCACACCACCGGATCTTTGTGGTGACCGGCGACCTCCACTACGAGAACATCACGTCGGCACGACCGGAACGGTTCCTCGAGGCCTACGACAAGGTGCACTCCTCCCATGTGTTGCGCCGACTCTACGGCGCGATGCCGATGGCCTATGTGTGGGACGATCACGACTTCGGCGACAACGACTCCGATCACCGGTCGCCGTCCAAGCGTGCGGCCCAGGACGCCTACCGCATGGCGGTGCCCAGCTACCTCCGCCCGGAACGGACCGGTGCCATCCACCAGGAGTTCACGATCGGGCGGGTGAGAGTGGTCATCACCGACGCCCGTTCGGAGCGGGGCGAGACGCCGGGCCACCTGCTCAATCCCGATACCGAGGAATGGCTGATCGGCTGCATCACCGACCACCGATGGCCGGTTGTCATCTGGGTGAGCCCCACTCCCTGGATCAGCTCCGACACCGATTCCGACAACTGGGGTGCCTACTCCGAACAGCGCCGACGCATCGCCACCGCAATCGGAGAGCGCAGCAGGAATCTGGTCATGGTGGCCGGAGACGCCCACATGGTGGCCATCGACGACGGCACCCATTCCGGCTTCGCCGGGCCGGGTTCGGGCTTCCCGGTACTGCACGCGGCCGCCCTCGACCGTCTTGGTTCGGTCAAGGGTGGCGAGTTCAGCCACGGCAAATATCCCGGGGCCGGACAGTTCGGCATCGTCAACATCGATGATCGGGGTGACCGGATTCTCGTCGAACTCTCGGCCCGCACCTGGACCGGAGCCGAGATTGTCAACCACACGTTCACTATCGCCGCCGAGCAAAGGACGACTGCGGTCGCCGACATGACGCCACTGACAGAAGGACTCAACCCGTGACCGCCCGACCCCACCCGTTCTTCGACTCCGAGACACCCCTGCCGCTGGCTCATCAGGGAGGCGGGGGCGAGGAAACCGAGAACAGTGCCGCCGCCTTCGCCAACGCCCACCGCCTCGGCTATCGGTATCTCGACATCGATCTCCAGGCAACCAGCGACGGGGTGCTGGTGGCCTTCCATGACGACACCATGGACCGCCTGATCGGGCTCGAGGGGTCGGTGGCCGACCGGACCTGGACCGAGCTGTCCGAGGCCAGACTACCCAACGGCGAACCCCTGGCCCGGTTCGACGAACTTCTCGACGCCTACCCCGATGCGTTGTGGAACATCGAGGTCAAGAGCGATCAGGCGACGAATCCGGTGGTGGCCACGGTCCGCAGCCGCGGTCTCGACGACCGGGTCTGCCTCAACACGTTCTACGATTGGCGGATGCGGAAGGTTCGGAAGGCCGCCGCCGATCTCTCGCCCGCCTACTCCACCCCGATCGGTGCCACGCTCTGGCTAAAGGTGACCTCCTATCTTCCCTTCCTGCCCTACCGGAGCGCGGCCGACGCCACTCAGGCTCCGATCAAGGATCGGGGCATACCGGTGCTCGATCAGCGCTTTGTGCAACGGGCCCACGACGTCGGTCTTCGCGTGATCGTCTGGACCATCGACGAGCCCAACGAGATGCGTCGTCTGCTTGACCTCGGTGTCGACGGCATTCTCACCGACACCCCGACGGTGCTGAAATCGGTGCTCGAGGAACGGGGACAGTGGGGGACAGTCGGATGAAGGTCAGGCTTCCCTTCATCATCCAGGATCAGTTGATGGCGGAGCAGAAAGGGCTGGACCCGGTGTCGGCCTTCGACTGGGACAGTACCAAGCACCAGCCCGAGTGGTTCCTGGATGGACCGGTCTCGACCCGGGTGGCGGTCCTCGACTTCGACGAGGACACCGGGCTGGTGACCGACCCCATCGCCTTCGACTCGTCGGGCAAGCGGGCCGAGTACGAGGTGCAGCGCGATCCCGACGACCGCTCGTTTCAGGCGGTGAGCGTGTTCGCCACGGTGCACAAGGCCCTGACCATGTTCGAGTCGACAGACGTGCTCGGCCGCCGCATCGACTGGGCGTTCGACGGCCCGCAGCTTTTGG
Organism: Acidimicrobiales bacterium; assembly: GCA_024638815.1. Taxonomy (GTDB): domain Bacteria; phylum Actinomycetota; class Acidimicrobiia; order Acidimicrobiales; family SZUA-35; genus JAHELU01. Next base: position 22,161 of record JAHEJM010000068.1, read on the forward strand.
TCGTCCCCCGTGCCGGGAACTGGAGGAACGCCTACTACGAGCGCGAGTCCCGGAGTCTGCAGTTCTTCTCCTTCGCCGGCGACGATCGACGGCCGGTCATCCATACCTCGCTGTCGCTCGACATCGTGTCCCATGAGGTTGGCCATGCCATCCTTGATGCTGTTGCCCCGAGCCTGTACGACAGTGTCACCACCCAGTCCCTTGCCATCCACGAGGCCGTTGGTGACCTGTCCACGCTGTTCATGACGCTTGACGTCAACCCGCTGCGGGAAACCCTGCTGAATCAGACCATGGGTAACATTCGCGGCCTCAATGCCTACACCCAGGTGGCCGAGGAGTTCGGCTTCTACACCGGGCGGGCCGGGGCCCTGCGCTCGCTGTGGAACCGCGAGACACTGGCCACCATCGAGAATCCCAACGACTTCCATCACATGAGTCAGGTGTTGACCGGCGCTGTCTACGAGCTGCTGGTGGAGGTGTACGAGCAGCGGTGGAAGGCAGCATCCAACAATCCGGAGAACCCCGAGCTCGCCAGGTCGGGGAAGGCGTTGGTCGACGCCACCAATCTCGTACGCCGCTTCGCCCTCCGTGGCCTCGATTATCTTCCGCCGGGGGAGATCTCGTTCGCTGACTATGGGCGGGCCGTCATCGCTGCCGACGCAGTGTCGAACCCCGGTACTGCGGAGTTCCGGGAACGGTTCGCCCAGCTACTGGGGGCCCGCATCGGTGTTGCTGCGGCGCAGCTGGGCTTCAGCGATCCACCGGTCGACGAGCTCGAGCCGGTCGACATCGACGCACTCGAGACGAGCGACTGGCACGCCTACCAGCTTGTGGGGGAGAACCGCTCCCTGTTCGGTGTTCCCGACGGTCTTCCGTTCCGGGTCGAGGCTCGGCAGGCCATCGAGAAGACGACCTGGCGGGGCGGAGGCACCGCAACTACCTACCGGGAGCTGATCGTCAAGGTCAGTTGGGAACGGCTCGAGAAGGGGAGCGTCAACCGCTGGGTTCGGTTCGGTACGACGGTTGCCTTCGATGCCGACACCGGCACCATCACGGCCCGGGTCACCACCAATCCGGC
>JAHEJM010000010.1 GCA_024638815.1 Acidimicrobiales bacterium
ATCTTCCTTTTCTTGTCGTTCCGCCTTCGCTGTGAAGTGCGGGTTCGACGGTCCTGACCGGCGGTCCGGGAAGTCCTTACGCGTTTTGTGGAAAATCTCCAAGATTTCCTGTCGGACGCCGTTTTCCGGCCGACCCTGGCGACGAGTGGGAGTACGGCTCCAACATCGACTGGGCCGGCATGGTGGTGGAGGCCATCACCGGCAAACGCCTGGGCGAGGTGCTGCAGGAGCGGGTGTTCGACCCGCTAGGCATGACCTCGACTGCGTTCTCCATGACCGACGACATGCGGTCACGGCTTGCCCATATCCACGCTCGCACCTCTGACGGTGGGCTGAAGCCGATGGACTTCGAGCTTCCCCCCGACCCCGAGCTACATATGGCCGGTCACGGCCTGTACGGCACCGCCGAGGACTATGTGAAGTTCATCCGCATGTGGCTTAACGACGGTCGGGGCCCCGACGGTGTTCAGGTGCTGAAGCCGGAGACGGTGGAGATGGCGGCCAAGAACCATCTGCCGGTGGGCATCCACATCAAGATGTTGCCCGGTGTGAACCCGACGTACTCCAACGACGCCGAGTTCTTCCCCGGCATGCCCAAGACCTGGGCCCTGAGTTTCATGATCAACACCGAGGACGCCCCCACCGGCCGGCCGGCCGGTTCCCTGGCCTGGGCCGGCTTGGCCAACCTCTACCACTGGATCGACCGGCGGAACGGGCTGGGCGGATTCTGGGCCACCCAGATCTTCCCGTTCGACGACGAGACCTCGGTCGGCGGCTTCCTGGACTTCGAAAAGGCTGTCTACGACAACGCTCTGACGCCGGCCTGAGCTTCGGCGGTCGGCCGGCCCAACCGGGTTCGCCGGCCGTCAGACGTCGGTTCAGGTTTCGCAGGCGACACCGTCGTCGTCCCGATCCAGATGGGAGCCGTAGCCCGGCTCCCCCCTCAGGATCGGGGCGGCTCCGGTAGCGTGAACGGGTGAGCGAAAATGCCAGTAGCAAGGCCGATGACGACTACCTGTGGCTTGAAGAGGTCGAAGGCGACCAGGCGCTCGAGTGGGTGGAGGAACAGAATGCCCTGACCATGGCCGAGCTGGCGGCCGATCCCGATTTCGAGGTGTTCCAGCACGAGGCATTGCGGATTCTCGAAGCCGACGACAAGCTGCCGTTCGGTGTGATCCGGGGTGAGCATGTCTACAACTTCTGGCAGGACGCCAACCACGTGCGGGGGTTGTGGCGACGGACCACCCTGGCCGATTATCGGAGCGATCAGAACCAGTGGCAGGTGCTGGTCGATGTCGACCGACTGGCCGCCGACGAGGGCGAGAACTGGGTGTGGCAGGGGGCGAGTCTGACCGCCGACTACACCAAGGCCATGGTGTCGCTGTCCCGCGGTGGCAAGGATGCCTCGGTTGTCCGAGAGTTCGATGTGGCCTCGGCGTCGTTCGTATCCGATGGGTTCGAGCTGCCCGAGGCCAAGTCGGCAGTGGCCTGGGTCGACCACGACACCCTGCTTGTCGGCACCGACTTCGGGCCCGGCACCGTGACCAGCTCCGGCTATCCGGCCACGACCAGGCGGTGGCGGCGAGGCCGGCCACTGGCCGAGGCTGAGCTTCTGCATGCTGTGCCTGAGCGCTACGTGGCCCTTTGGCCCCTGGTCCAGGATCGGCCCGAGGGTCAGTACGTGTGCCTCTCGGCCAGCCCCGATTTCTTCACCGAGGAGATCACGCTGCTTGCAGCCGACGGATCATTGCGGCCGCTGGACCTGCCTGCCGATGTCGACCTGCGAGCCTTCTTCGAGGGGCGGGCGTTGGCGGTCCTGCGCTCGCCGTGGCGGGGCGCAGGACAAGGGGCGCTGGTAGCGGTCGATCTGAAGTCGGATCGGGTGGAAGTGCTGTATCAGCCCGACGAGCGGTCTTCGGTGGCGATGGTGGCCACCAGCCGCGACGCCGTCGTCTTCACCGCATTGGAGAACGTGGCCGGCGCGCTCTATGTGGCCCGGTTGGAGGGGAGCGACAACGGTGCCGATGGCGGCTGGCGGGTGAAGCAGGTGGAGATGGACGGGCTCGGTAGCGTCGACCTGATCTCGGTGCCCGATGACCGGAGCGATTTGTTCGTGTCCTACAACGATCACCTGACTCCACCGTCGTTGCTGATGCTGGAACTCGGCGCCGGGGACAACCCGGCCGCGGTCGAGGTGGTCAAGCGGCAGCCGGCACGGTTCGATGCCGGTGGTCTGGCCGTCACGCAGCGTTGGGCCACCAGCGCCGACGGAACCGAGATCCCCTACTTCCTCATCGGCCCCGCAGAAGTGGTGACTGGTGGCGACCCTTCCACTGAGCCCGATTCGGCTTCCGCCCCGGCACCGGTACTGCTCTACGGGTATGGGGGATTCGAGGTGCCGCTGGCGCCCGGGTACGGGGCCGTTGTCGGCAAGCTCTGGTTGGAGCGGGGTGGATTGTACGCTGTGGCCAACATTCGGGGTGGAGGCGAGTTCGGCCCGTCCTGGCATCAGGCTGCGCTGAAGACGAACCGGCACAAGGCCTATGAGGATTTCGAGGCCGTGGCCGAGGATCTGATTGCTCGGGGAATCACCAGCTCGGAGCGGCTCGGCATCATGGGCGGGAGCAATGGTGGGCTGCTGGTTGGCTCAGCCTTCACCCGGCGTCCCGAGCTGTACAAGGCGGTGATCTGCGCCGTGCCTCTGCTCGACATGCTGCGGTTCCACGAGCTGCTGGCCGGTGCCAGCTGGATCGGTGAGTACGGTGACCCCAACGATCCGGAAATCCACGGCTACTGGTCCACGCACTCCCCTTTTCATAGGGTGTCGGTTGATGCCGAGTATCCCGAGGTGTTCTTCCTGACGTCGACCAGAGACGATCGGGTTCACCCCGGTCACGCTCGCAAGATGGTGGCCCGCATGCTCGACCAGGGGCACCCCATCCACTATTACGAGAACACCGAGGGAGGTCACAGCGCCGCCGCCAACCTCAAACAGCAGGCTCGGCTCTCGGCTCTTGAATATGTGTACCTCCGACGAATGCTGATGTCGTCGTCGATCGAGTAACGTTTCGACCGAACTGCGACGTCTCACACGAGATAGGCAATCCTCGGTGCCCGCCGCCACCGTCGGACGACGGTGGTCGCTTCGACTTGATGTCGTGGTGGCCACTCGGGATTGTCGGAAGAGAACCGCACGATCAGGGTCGTACTACCAGGGTCAACGACGACCGGAGAGAATCATGCAGCCGGACAAGCCGCACGACGATGATTGGGACAACACGCCCGGAAGGGCGGACGAGCAGGAGTATTCGTCACCGTCGAGTGAACGGCGAAGAGCGGTTGTTGCCGCCGTGGATCGCCGCATCGTGAAGGAGGCCTTGCGACAGTTGGAGTCCATCGATTTCGATGACCCCGACTGGTGCGTCGAGCCGCTGCCGGTCTTCCCGGTGAACGTGCCCGAGGTCGAGTTGGAGGAACCTGTCGACGTCGAGGCCGACTGCTAGTCAGGTCACAGGACTCCTCGACTCGAGTTCGACATGAGGTGTCGCGGAGGGCTCCTACACCAACCTGTCAATCGTCAATGGCGATGACCACCGTCGCCTGATCACATAGTCCTGCCTTGTCGCAGACCTGATAGGAGAGTCGATCGACGCCGGAGAAGTCATCGACCGATCGGTAGTGGATGTGGTCACCGTGAACGCGAAAGTCCTTGGCGTGGGTCGGACCGCCGATGATGGTGAGGGTGTCCTTGTCGATCGACTCCGCCCCTTCGCTGTCATTCTCGAGGACCCGGATCTTCAGATCCTTTTCATCCTCACCCGAGGCTTCGTCGTTGCGGGCAGTCGGTCCGTTGGCAGCCGAGGTCGGAGGTTCCGTTGGTGGAGGTTCCGTTGTCGGCGCCTTGGTCGTGTCGGTGGTCGATGGTCGTGAGGTCGTGGTCGACGGTGGAGCGGTGGTCGTCGACGGTGGGGCGGTGGTCGTGGTCGTCGACGGTGGTCGCGATGTGGTCACCGTGATCGTCGACGGTGTCGGATCGTCGGCATTGATCACCAAGGCCGAGTCGCTGGAGCGACCGGGGCCGGTGTCCGGTTCGTCGGCCGAGGCGGCGCCGGACAGCGAACCGGAGGATCGACCGTCGGTTAGCTGCCGGGATCGGATCGCCGATGCTGCTCCATCGGCTTCCCCTCCGGTCGACGGGGTGGCCTGTAGGGCGGCTGCCGCGGTCTCTTCGGTCTGCTGGTTCGTGATGTCGGCGGCCGGTTCGGCCGGCGTACCGGACGCGGCAGCCAACGCGATGTCGGCGTCGATCTCGTTTGGTTCGGCGCCGAGGCGGTAGGCGAAGGCGGCCAGGACGCCCAGGATGCTCAAGGACAGGAACACTGTTTGTCCCGACCACAGCCGGGACCGGCCGCGGTCGGTGAGCCGCAGCACGGCCTTACTGCTCATGATTGTCGGACGTACACGCACCATCTATCTGTGTCCTGCTCGGTGGACCATGATAGGGCGGATGTTACGGAATGGGCTCTTGCCGGCCAGGGATCGGCACTGTCACGGGGAATACGGTCGCAGCCGCCGTGGACAGTGTTGCTCAGCGCTACCGCGCTGGCATACGGGATTTCGTGAGACGGCAGCGTCGGCTGCAGGCCGCTACTCGCCGGCGAGTTCGTCGAATTGAGTCAGCACTTGTTGGATCAGGCGCTGAGCAGTTCTCAGCCGCTTGCGAACACTCTGGGCTTGCAGCCCGAGTTGTTCCGCTACCTCCTTGATCCCCAACTCGTTGACGAACACGGCCAGGGCGACCTCGCGCTGTTTCTTCGGCAGCTCGTCGAACAGTCCGATCAGCAGCGCACGACCGAGGTAGGCCTCGGCCTCGAACGGATGGTGTGGCACCGGGCGAACCACGAGGGGTCGAGTCGGTAGCGTGCCCGTGGGCCGATCCACGTAGCGGTCCTCACGGTTGATCCGGCGCTGATGCTTTCGGATCTCATCGATGTGGATGTTTTTTGCCGCCTGGCGGATGTACCCGTGCCAGCGCTTCCCGCCCCGCAGGCGGGCCCGAACCACGTGGGGCCTCTGCCACGTTCGCCACAGCTTGACCATGACCTGCTGGGCGACATCGTCAGCCTCGTGGGTGTTGGCTCCCCGGTTCAAGGCTTCCTGTCGTGCCAGCTTCAGGATGTCCGCCAACTCGCGATTGGACGGCGACTCTCCTGAGGGTGGATCGGTGGTGAAGTGGTAGGCCATGGTTCCCTCCAGGCCGTTTGTTACCGTAACTGATTGTCGAAGCTTGTTCCAGTACTGTGTAGGTTACAGCACTGTTGATCATCAGTCCAAACGAAACCTCAGCAGCCAACGAACCGCTCGCACACGAGGGAGCCCCCACTGTTCAAGTTGGCTTGGAAATCGGGTTAGTCGAGCCAACAGCGCTCTAGTCGAACTCGCCGTCGGCGAGTCCCCCTACGAATGCGATCCACTCCTCAGCATCGAAGTGGAGGCTGTTCGCTTCCGAGGACAGTGTGATGGCACCATCCTCTTCGCGCTGCAGACCGATGTGGGGCAGATGTCCAACCTGGTTGGCGAGGAGTGCATCGGTGAATTCGCACCACTCATCGAGTGTTAGAGCTATAATTGGCTGTGTATGGCCAAGCAAGTTTTGCTTGCTGTCACGAATCCTCAGACGATCTGGGGTGCGAGAGATCTCTACACACTGCCCGGATGTACATCGCCGAGACCTTACCCAATTGACGGCTTCATCAATACTCGAACGGCTCACAATTGCTCTCCACTTTCCTGCTAATCAGCGACGAAACTTGTCGGTCGCTTTGAATACACCTTCTTTTTTGCGAGACAAGTCTGCATAGATCGCCTCGACCCGCCGTCTCGATTCCTCAAGAGATAACGCCCTCTCCTGCCCGTCATTCCAACAGAGCTCCAGCCGCCTGAAGTCAGAACTCCCGTGAACGGGGTCCAACAGGCGAACCACCTCCTGGAACGCAACTGTCGGAAGATACTTGCTTTCGAATGAAAGGAACGCAAGTGTCGATGAATTGGCGATACTACCAGGTGGCGAGTCGAAAGCTAGTACTCGGAGCTGAACGTTATCTTGTTCTGATATCTCGAGCACGTGCTCGAGTTGAGCCAAATGGGTTCCGAGTCCACTCCATCTCTGAACAAGGGCAGCCTCACTCACAATTACAGATAGTTTAACTGGATCGTCATCGTGTAAGCGCTCTTGGCGTTTCAGCCGAACGGAAACTGAATCGTCAATGTCCACCTGGCTGTACGAGGGTTCAAGTGCTATCAAGGCCCGAGCGTACTCCTCTATCTGCAGCAGTCCCGGGAAAATCATGCTTTCGTAAGCTCTGATATGGGTTGCGCCATATTCTAACGAAAATAGCCGTAGGGCATTCTCATCATAAAGATTTGCATATGCTTGCCACCATCCTCGAAATCGAGCCTGCTCTCGAAGCTCATGGAGTTCGACTGAAGCCTCATCGTCGAACTCAAATAAGGTTATGACCTGATCGAGTTTATCGCGAGATAGGAGTGTTCGCTCGTTCTCAACAGCCGACCAGTAGTTGCGGGATACGTCGAGTCGACCAGCCAGTGTCTTGTGATCGATTCCGAGGCTCTTGCGGCGCGCTGCCAGGCGTCGGGCCAGCTCCCATCGGGCAACTGTCGACGATGACGGAGCCATGGATCTAGGCGTCCCCTCTGCTCTCGGTGGAAGTTCGGAGTTCCTGCGGGCAAGCTAGCCGATCGCAGATTGCTTACTGTAACAAGACACCGTATTGTAATCACCCACTCGTACCAGGAACACGTCTTGCGACGTCTGACTAGTGAGTACGGTCCAGTTGACACCGGGAGGAGAAGCCTATGAACCGGTGCGTGCTTTGTCGATGCCAAGAACATGATGAGGTTTCCGGGAGGGAGACGGCCCACTACCGGGCATGGTCGGATGGCTCTCGGGCTGCTAGGGCCCGAGCCGTGTTGGCGTGTCCGGTGGGGGCGGTTCAAGCCGGTCTGTGGTTCGTGGCCGGCCATCCTGTGGCAGTGATGACCGCGGTGGTCGCTCTGACGCTGGGAGTGGCGGCCGAGGTGGCCGTGCCGGTGGCGTGCCTGGTCGATGCCGGAGTCATCGGCACGGCAGCCTTCGGCCCCCGATCGATTGGTCGTCTTGCCTGGTCGTGGAGCCACGCCTGCCGATTTCGTCGGCGGCTGCCCAGTTGCCGCCGAACACGAGGTGGACGAATCGGGCTGTGTCGTGTCGCCGACCAGCTGGGAACGCTTCCCCGCTTTCATCGCGACGGGACCTTGACCTGGTCGGCCCACGCCTACAGCGCCGATGGCCTCGTCGAGGCAAACGAATGGCTGCGCTGGTTGGCCGCGTGTGACGCCAAGGTCGCCGCCGTCGAGACGTTCATCGCCCACCACCAACCGCCGATGGTCGAGATGCGGCTCCGACTGTGCGGGCCGGGCCAATGGTCGGTCAAAGCCGAGCGGGTTGCGGGATCCTCGGTTCCCATCGGCGTGGCCCCCGACCCCGACACACCCACCCGTCTCGGTGGTGTCGTGCTCGAGCAGCCGGTACGACTCGGTGTTGTCGCCGACACTGACGACCGGGCCGAGTTGCCCGATTCGGCCGACAACGGCGACGGTCAGCGCCACCCTGTGCCGATCCTGCCGCCGAAGTACCGGAAGCGGGATTCGCCCACCGGCGCAGACCCTCGACGGCCCGGTTCGAGCGGTGCGGCCTGAGGACCTGGTTGGGGCGGAGAACCGCCCCAACCTCAAGGGCCAACACTGTTCACCCTGGTCACGGCGGATCCCATGGACAAGCAGCAAGTACCAGAGGCGAACGCTGTTAGGAATGGTCTAGTGTGTGCCGATGCCCCGGCTCCTGGGGCCCACTGCCGCACCATAGGAGAGCACACAGAGATGACCGTCGTTGCGACGACCGCTGCCCGTCAATACCTGGTACACGGAAGCCCGAACTGGGTCGACCTGCAAACCACCGACGCCGATCAGGCCAAAGCGTTTTACCGCAGCCTGTTCGGGTGGAGGTTCCGGAACCGCTTCAGTCTGAATCCGGTTGATGCCACCGGAGCCGTCTCGCCGTATCCGACGTCGACCCTGATGGCCACGTCGAACGGGCAGCCGACGGCCGAGATCATCCAGCGAACCGAACGGTTCGCCGACATGCACCTGCCGGCAACCTGGTACCCGTACATCTACGTGGTCGACCTGGCGGCGACTCTACGCCGGGTCGAGGCCGCCGGTGGCACGGTGATAACGGGGCCGACGACCCGGGGCAGCCTGGCCACAATCGCCACCATTGCCGATCCAAGTGAGGCCGTGATCTGCCTGTGGCAACCCCGGGACATGTCCGGTGCTCAATCCATGCACACCGCCGGAGCGCTTACCTGGATCGAGTTGGAGACCCCCGATCTCGACTCGGCCTGTCGGTTCTACCATGCCGTCTTCGACTGGACGTCGAGCGAAACCACCGGTCTGCCCCGGGACGAGAGCGACATCATCAGCCCGACCCTCGACAGTTACACCGTGTTCAGCACGGCGATCGGCCGGGTGGCCGGCGCACTGCGTCCGCCCATCGACGGTATTCCGGCGTCTTGGTGCCCGGCGTTCGCCGTGATCGACACCGACATCATGACCAGCAGCGCCGCTCGCCACGGCGGGGTGGTCATGGCCGAGCCCTATGACCTGCCCATCGGCCGTCAGAGTGTGGTCATCGATCCCGGCGGCGCCCCCTTCTCACTGCTCGGCCCCCGTCGACACCTTCGAAAGGCCCGGCTTTCCGCTCTCGGCTACCGCCGGACATAGCCGACCGCGGCCGGCCTCGGGCTGGGGCCGGCCGCGGTCGTGTTCTCCGTGTATTCGACTGCAACGTATTCGACTGCAAGGTATTCGACTGCAAGGTATTCGACTGCAAGGTACTCGACCGCAGTGCCCGACCAGCCGTTGGCTATCGTGGAGGCATGGCTGACCCCCGGCATGACCACGATCACCACAGTCACATGGTGCACAATCACCGCGACGTCCAAGGTGGCACTGCCCGAGCCGCCGTGTTCGGCGTGTCCGATGGTCTGGTGTCCAACGTGGCCCTGATCCTGGGGGTGGCCGCTGCCGGCACCGAGGCGTCCACCGTGGTGTTGGCCGGGGTTTCGGGCCTGCTGGCCGGGGCCGCCTCCATGGCCGCCGGCGAGTACGTGTCGATGAAGGCCCAGAACGAACTGGTCGAACGGGAGCTGGAGATCGAGCGCCAGTCCCTGGCCCGGAACCCCGTCAAGGAAACCCAGGAGCTGGCACAGATCTACATGATGCGGGGCCTGGAAGAATCGGAGGCCAACACCCTGGCCACGGCGGTCATGGCCGACCCCGACGTTGCCCTGGAAGTCCATGCCCGGGAGGAACTGGGTGTCGATCCCGATTCGGTCGGCAATCCGGTGGGCGCCTCCGTCAGCTCCTTCATCGCCTTCGCCATCGGGGCAATCATCCCCCTCATTCCGTGGTTCCTAAGCGAGGGAACGGCCGCCCGCAATGGGTCCATCGTGGTCGGGCTGCTTGCCGCCGCCACCGTCGGTACGTTGCTGGCCTATTTCACCGAGCGGTCCTACATTCGCACTGCGGGCCGGCAGGTGTTCTGGGCTGTATTGGCCTGTGCCTTGACCTGGGGTATCGGGGCGTGGCTCGGGGCGACCATCGTGTGACCGAACGGCACACCGAGGGAAGGGGACAGCAATGGTTCGCAGCGCAGCATCGACGGTCGAGGAGTATCTGGCCGATCTGCCCGACGACCGGCGAGACGCCATCGCCGAGGTGCGTGAGGTGATCCTGGCCAACCTGCCCGATGGCTACGAGGAGAGCATGAACTGGGGCATGATCTGCTATGAGACCCCGCTCGAACGGTGCCCCGACACCTACAACGGCAAGCCGCTGATGTACGCCGCTCTGGCGTCGCAGAAGAACTACATGGCGGTGTACTTGACCGGGGTCTGGGTCAAGGATGGTGCCGCCGATCGATTCGTCGAGCGCTACCGGGCCTCAGGCAAGAAGCTGGACATGGGCAAGTCATGTGTTCGGTTCAAGACAATCGATCAACTACCGTTGGATCTTCTTGCCGAGACCATCGCCGAAATCTCGGTCGACGAGTTGATCGAGTGCTACCAGGGAAGTCGATAGGTGACATCCGTTTCCGATCGGGCCCATGAGGCCTGGCGGTGACCGTCGAGCCCCAAACCGGGGCCGAGGTCGACGCGAGCTGGATGGCGGTTGCCCTGGATGAGGCAGCGGCTGCCCCAGCCCACGGTGACGTGCCGGTTGGGGCCGTTGTGGTGCGGGGCGACGAGGTGCTGGCCCGCCGGCACAACGAACGGGAACTGACCGGTGATCCCACGGCCCATGCCGAGGTGTTGGCCATGCGCGATGCGGCTGCGGCCCTGGGGTCGTGGCGTCTGGACGGCTGCACCCTTTACGTCACCCTCGAGCCCTGCCTGATGTGCGGGGGCGCAGCCCTAAGCGCCAGGCTGCCCCGGCTGGTCTACGGGGCTCCCGATCCCCAGGCCGGCGCCTGTCTCAGTTTGTACAACATCTGTGACGATCCCCGGCTCAACCATGCCATCGATCTGTGGTCGGGAGTGGAAGCCGAAGCCTGCGGCCGGCTGCTGTCGGACTTCTTCGCTCGGCGGCGCTGAGACAACGATTTCAAATCCCGTCGGTTCCCGACTCGTGGTGCGGTAGTCTCGATTCCGGAAGGTTGCCAGAGCGGACGAATGGGGCGGCCTCGAAAGCCGTTGTGGCCCTTTGGGTCACCGTGGGTTCGAATCCCACACCTTCCGCGCCGGGCCTGACGGAGCAGCCCCTAACGGAGTTCGGCCCCTGAGGGGCCCGAACGTCCCTGGCTGCCAAATTGGTCCTATGGGTTCGTATCTACTTACATCAGGATTGCGTCCACGGTTGAGTGTTGATTCCGTGGGGCCGGACTTGTTGTTGGAGCGCGGGCTGACGCGCAGCCATAGGGCCACCAGGACCTTTGGCCCTGGGGTCGTCACCGCACCTGTGCCCACAATGACAGTGCGGGCGGATCAGGGGCTGGAGCCATGGACACCGACACCTTGAACACGGACACTTCCCGTGAGAAGCGAGCCCGGGAACGGGCCAAATCACTGGTCGACCTCATTTGGCATCTCGGCGTCTTCGTAATCGTCAACGCCTTTGTCTGGCTGCAGGACTACTTCACCGGCGGCGGGATCAGCTGGGCGTACTGGGTCACCATCCCGTGGGGTATGGGCCTGGCCCTTCACGGGCTCGCCCACGTCATGCAGGGCCGACTCGGAGACCTCGAAGACCGCAAGACCAAGGAATATATGGGCAAGTCGTAGCCGACTTACGCATCGATAGCGCCACCGCCGCTGCTGGGCGGGCCGCCGGCCTGGCTGTTGACATGGGTGGCGAGACGATGGGCCACTCGGCGTCGGCTATGGTCCTGACATGACGGAAGGTGGCAGCGATTCCCCCGAAGGACAACTGTGGTTACTGGCCGACCGCCGCCCTCAGGGGGTCGACGACGACACCGTGTCCGCGCTGGGCAAATTGGGCGAGGCACTGGAATGGGTGGAACGGGCCCGGGGTCGGCTCTACGACTTTCACCAGATGAGCGGCCGCGCCGATCTCCTGCTCGGGGAGGCGGTGGACGAACTGGCGGAAGCCGGTCACCGGGAGCTGGCCCAACAGTTGCAGGCGGAGCTCGTCGGGCGCAATGTCCTCGAGGGACGATGGACGTTCCAGATCGTGGAGGAATACGACGCCACGTATTGGACCGTGCTTCGAGACTCCCATCAGCGGGCTCTGGATCTGCTGGTTGAAGGCCGTCATCACGTCTATGAGTCCGAGATGAAGGAACATCGGCGAACTCACGGTCGGCGACATCATGAGCAGCGACCCGAGCCCGGCCGGTAGCGCCGACGATCCGACCTGCAACGGCGGCAACCGTGGCGACGCCCCGGGTACGTCGTTGGGTCTTCTGGCGGCCGTCACCGAACAGGTTCGCCGCACCTCCAGTCGCAAGGAGAAGACCGAACACCTGGCTCGGCTGCTCGGTCGGTTGCATCCCACCGAGATCGAGCCCGCCATCGGGTTCCTGCTGGCCAGGCCCCGGCAAGGGGCCATTGGTGTGGGCTGGGCCACGGTGGCCGGACTGGATGAGTCATCCGGCGCCGAGGCCGCAACCGAGCCGTCGGCCGACCCCCCGACGGTGCTCGGACTCGATCGCCTCCTCACCACGGTGATGCACGCCACCGGATCGGGCTCGGCCGCAGCCCGGGCCGAGCTGCTCAACCGCTTCCTGGCCCGCTGCGACGCCGGCGAGGTCGATTTCGTCAAACGGGTGCTGGTGGGGGAAGCCCGTCAGGGAGCACTGGCCGGGGTGATCACCGACGCCGCGGCGAAGGCCATCGGTGCCAAGGCGCCGATCATGCGTCGAGCCGTCATGTTGCAGGGCGACCTTGGACAGGCGGCCCGAATCGGCCTGGTCGACGGACCCGAGGCGCTGGCCGCCATCGACCTGGAGGTCCAGCGACCGATCCTGCCGATGTTGGCCTCCACGGCCTCCGATGTGGCCGACGCCTTGGACGCCACCGGCGTGGCCTCGGTGGAGTGGAAGTTCGATGGGGCCCGTATTCAGGTCCACCTGAACGCCGGCGAGGTGGCCATCTACACCCGCAATCTCAACCCGGTCACCGACCGTCTCGGCCTGGTCCGAGACGTCGTCGCTCGGCTGCGGTGCCGGTCGGCCGTGCTCGATGGAGAAGTGCTCGGCTTTTTCAGCGACGGTACCGACGTTTCGGACGGCGACCGGGCCGACGTCGACGAGCGGCGCAGCGAGCTGCCCAACGCCTTCCAGGACACCATGAGCGCCTTCGGCACCCGGGCTCCGGGTCATGGTCACGGACTGCGCCCCTACTTCTTCGACCTCATGTATCTTGACGGGGAGAGCCTCATCGACCTACCACTGGCCGAACGGGCCGAGGCGCTGAGGGAGCTGTTTGAGTCCAGTGGCGTAGCGGACTGCCTGATCCCACGGGTCGCCACCGCCGATGTCGCCGAGGCCGAAGCCCAGCTGGCCGCCGCCCTGGACGCCGGTCATGAAGGGGTCATGGTCAAGGCCGTCGACAGCACCTACGAGGCCGGGCGACGGGGCAAGTCATGGCGCAAGGTCAAGCCGGTTCACACTCTGGACCTCGTGGTCCTGGGGGCCGAATGGGGAAGCGGCCGCCGTCGGGGTTGGTTGTCCAACCTCCATCTCGGCGCCCGGGACCCTGAAACCGGCGGGTTCGTCATGGTTGGCAAGACCTTCAAGGGTCTGACCGACGAGTTGCTGGCGTGGCAGACCGAACGCTTCCTCGAACTGCAGCAGGACGAGCACCGCCGACCCGGTCGTCACGTGGTGATGATTCGGCCCGAGCTGGTGGTCGAGATCGCCCTCGACGGAGTGCAGACATCCACCCGCTACCCCGGCGGGGTTGCCTTGCGCTTCGCTCGGGTCCGCCGCTACCGGGACGACAAGGATCCGAACGAGGCCGACACCATCGACGCCGTCCGGGCGCTGCGCTGACCGAGGTCGAAGGGCAAAGGGGATCGGTTATGACACCGCCAGTACTTCGCGGATGGCGTTGACGCAGGCGTCCGGCGCATCCTCCTGGATGAAATGGCCGGCGTCGCTGAGCTCGACACAGCCGGCGTCGGGGAACTGTCGACGCCACCGGGCGATGGTGGCGGCGTTGGCCAGGGCAGGGTCCTTCTTGCCGAACAACAACGATGCCGGCTTGGCTCGCAGGGTCTCCGCCACTCGCTTTTCCACGTCGCCGAGCCACGGACGGGACCCGACGATCTCCTTCGGGAACACGGCAATGCCCTCCCTCGACTCGGGTGTGGGCACGACGTCGGTGTAGTGGGCCAGTTCCCGGTCCGAGAGCTTCACCTGCAGGCTGCGCCTCATGACCACGGTGACGAAGAGGTTGCGATGCTTGATCAACCACTGCAAGGGTGGACTGCCCATCGTCTTGCTGAACACGGTGGTCAGACGGTCATCGCCGGGCCAGAACCAGGTGTTCCCCATAACCAGGCCCTTGACCCTGTCGGGCACACGCGACGCCACATCCATGCCGATGGGCCCTCCCCAGTCCTGACCCATGACCACCATGTCGGTCAGATCCAGGTGTTCGACGAGCTCGAGCACAACGTCGGCATGTTCGGCCGGGGTAAAGCCGTAGCCGTCGGGATGGGTGGACAAACCGAACCCGGGGTAGTCGGGGGCCACACAGCGCACCCCCGGACCCAGGGCGGTGATGATCTTCCGGTAGAGGAAGCTCCAGTCCGGGTTGCCGTGCAGGAGCAGCACGCTCGGTCCCTCGCCCTCGTCGATGTAGTGCACGGGTCCGACCCTGCTGTCGAACCAGCGCGATTCGAATGGATACAGGGCGGGGTCGGGAGTGAAATCCACGATTCCTTGGGGACGCTCCATGAGTCTTCTCCTCAGACGGATGGCTGGATGTGACGGCGGGGCGGACAGGGCCTGTGCCGTCGCTCCGCTCTAGCTGGAAGCCGGCTGCATGAGCGAGAACGAGCCGCCGTGAGGGTCGTGCACGATGGCGATGTGGCCCACGCCGGGGAACTCCATCGGCTCCTGCACCACCTGGCCGCCGGCCGCCTTGACCTTCTCGATGGTGGCGGCGACATCGCTGACGCTGAAGTACACGGCCCAGTGGTTGGGCACCTGCTCCGGCATTCCCGGTGCCATGGACATCAGCCCGCCGAGACCGCCGTGGTCACCGCCCCGGATGACGTAGTACGCACCCATCGGCATGTCCTGGACGTCGTACTCCCAACCGAACACCCTCGAGTAGAACTCCCGGGCGGTGTCGACATCCCGGGTCACCAGCTCGTTCCAGCTCCAGGTATCGGGCTCGTTGGCCACGCCGGCGCCGATATGCTCATTGGGCTGCCACACCGACACGACGGCGCCGGTGGGGTCGGACAGAATGGCCATGTGGCCTGCATCCATGACCCCCATGGCCGGCATCATCACCGAGCCGCCGGCCTCCTGGGCCGCCGCGACGGCTGCTTCCGCATCGTCGACACAGATGTAGGTGTTCCAGGTGGCAGGCATTGCTTCCATACCAGGGGGCTGGCCACCCAGGCCGGCCACGATGCGGTCACCCTGCCAGAACTGGATGTAAATCCGATTACCGTCATCGTCGTGCTCAGGTTCACCCTTCCAGCCGAACACGGATTCATAGAACGCCACCGACGCTTCGGCGTTGGGGCTCGTGAGATCGACCCAGCACGGTGTCCCGGCCGAGTAGGAGTTGAAGTCGGGCATCGCAGTCGTCCTTTGTGACCAGTCTTTTGGACGGTTGTCTTTTGGATCCGGATCGCGAATGGTAGCACCGATGCCGGGCACCGGTCATCGGGATCCGGCGTCGGCAACGGTATTGGTGAAACGGTGTTGGGGGTGGAACCGGAGTTGGAGCGCCGGTGGACTCAAAACCGACGGACCTGGTGTCGGGTGATCTCAGCGCTGATCAGACGACAGCGATCGATTCAGGCTTCTCATTCCCATTCGGAAGCCAAGGGCTCCGGCTCGGCCCACAACCGAGCTGAGGAACCGGGGGATGATGGGCACGGTGACATCTTCGAACCACTCCACTCGTGATCCCGTACCGTTGGCCTCAACGGTGAAACCGGCTCGGCCTCGCAGAATCGGACCGAGCTTCTCCACTTCGCATTCTCCCGAGGACGAGTCGTCCAGCCACTGGCACCGGGAGACCCGCATGCGGTCCTCGAGTGACAGCGGCCCGATCCCGGTCCAGGCGGTGAAGGTCGAACCCACGGCCGTCGGATCATCACCGTCGACCTCAACCCGCGTAGCCGGGATCCACTCCTCATGCCCTTTCCAGTCGACGAGCTCGTTCCACACCACACGTGGTGGGGCATCAAAATGAACGGTCACGGCGAACTGGACTGGGGTCATACCAACTCTTCGTCGATCCAGCTTGTTTCGATGCACGGTACGGTTCGTCCATGGGTGAAACATCTCGTACCGTTGGTCGCTGGCTTCTCGGGCTCTTCCTGTTGACGGCCGGCATCGGCCACCTCAGCGTGCAGCGCAGCGAGTTCCAAGCCCAGGTGCCGGACTGGTTCCCCCTCGACGCCGATTTCGTGGTTGTGGTCTCGGGCCTGGTCGAGATCGCGCTCGGCTTGGCCCTGCTCTTCGTCATCCGCCATCGACCGCTGGTGGGCTGGGTGGTTGCCGCCTTCTTCGTTGTCATCTTCCCCGGCAACATCGCCCAATACGTGGAGGGCACCAACGCCTTCGGGCTCGACACCGACCGTGAGCGCCTGATCCGCCTCTTCTTCCAGCCGGTGCTGATCGCCTGGGCCCTGTGGTCGACCGGAGCGTGGCAGGCCTGGCGATCAGGCCGGACCGGTCGTAGCCGAGGATAGGGCAGCAACGGGGGCCATGATTCTTCGTGGGCTGTCGGGCCCGACCCGTTGGCAGTTCCACCTATTCAGGACCTTGGACGTTCTGGCCATGGGCGCACCGTGGAAATTCGGCTGAACAACTGACAACGCCCACATCTGCATCGGGGCCGGCGGTGGTGACGACCATCGGCCCCTCGCGCGTTCCGGCGAACGTCTCAAGAGCACCAGGCCCACTGCCGATGGCTAGTCGGGTTCCTGCTTGAGGACGAGAATGATCGCTGCCATTCACAGAGTCGTGCGCAGTCATCGTCTGGCTTTGTTGATCGTCACGATCACTGCCGGCGCCGTACTTCTCATCGAATCGTTCCGAGCCCTCAACGGCACACCCTTCTACGGCGACCATCCCACCGTCTATCTGGTGTTCGTCGTGCTGCTGCTGGTCACCGAGCTTCGGCCGATGCCGTCACTGACCGACGACACCGAACTCACGGCTTCCTGGGCGCTCGACATTCTGCGAGCACTGGGATGTGACGAAGTGCAGGGCTTTCTCCTGGGCCGGCCCCAACCGGCCGATGCGGTGGAATCGCTGCTCCGAGTAGGCGGAATCGATCTGACGACGGTCCCGGGCGGAGCGGCGGTGCCGGCCCGATGATCACCGCCGTCTGCTTCCTGCTGCTCGTGGCCACCGTGCCGCTGCTGGGTGGTCGGTTGAGCCGTCTTGGCCAGATCCGGCTCAAAGCCTGGTGGACCATCGTCATGGCCCTCTTCATCCAGGTCCTGCTGATAGAGGTCTTCGCCGGCACGCTCGGCGGGGTGTTGGCCGCCATCGCTCATCTGCTCAGCTATGGCTTCGCCCTCGTGTTCGTCTGGCACAATCGCAAGCTCACCGGTATGGCATTGATGGTCACCGGGGGGCTGCTGAACCTTTCCGCCATCGCCGCCAATGGCGGGGTCATGCCGGCCGAACGAAGCGCACTGGAAATGGCCGGCATCATCGTCGACTCCCCCGAGTTCGAGAACTCGGCCGTCATCGACGATGCTCGGTTGTGGTTTCTCGGCGACATCTTCGCCATCCCCGAGAGTGTGCCGTTCGCCAATGTCTTCAGTATCGGCGACATCGTCCTTGTCCTGGGCGGTGGCATCACCGTCCATACCGTCGCCCGGTCACGCCTGGGGGTGTTGCTGACCCGGTTGGATCCGTTGAATCGGTTCGAACCGGACCACGACGAACGGGATCAACGTATCGCCGAGCTCGAGGGGCAACTCCGTCTGGCTGCTCCCCGTCTCGAGTTGTTGGAGCGGCTCGAAACCATCGCCGACTCCCAGTTCGAGACACCGGAGGCTGTGGCGCTCCGAGCGGCGATCGATCTGCTCAGGCAGGATGAGCAGCGCCACCGTCGCAAGCTGTCCGCCCTCCAGGCCGAATACGAGAGCCTGCACCGACAGCTCAAGGGACTTCGCCACGAGGTCCTGGTCGATTTCGACCGGCGGCTCTCGGCCGTCCTGCCACCACCTCCGGAGCACCGGAAGCCGAATCCGACCGAACGGCGGAGGGCTCCTGCCGATTTCGAGACCGACTTCGAGTCCGATTTCGAGCGTCACCACGAGGCGTTGCCCACGCCCGGATCCTGACGGGTTGGACGAGCCACGCCCTGTCCGGACCGATAGGGCCTCCCCGGCTCTGTTTGGCGGCCAGGCCGAGACGTCCAACCGATTCGAGGTGAGTGGCTGGTGCTTCCTCCCCTACAATCGCGCCCAGGTTCACCGGTGGTGAGACCGACAGGGAGGTGGCCATGGCCAACATGACCGATTACGAGGAGGAACGTGCCTCGTTCACGCTCGAGGTGCCCGAGGTGTTCAATGCCACCCGGGACGTCATCGACGCTCGGGCCGAGTCCGATCCGGATCGAAACGCCCTGCTCATGGTGTCTCCCGACGGCCGGAGAGGCGACCCCTACACCTTCGCCGACATGAGGGATCGGTCCAGCCGGATCGCCAACGTGCTGGCCGACCTCGGGGTGTCCAAGGGGGATAGGGTCTTCGTGATGTTGCCGCGGGTGATCGGCTGGTATGACGTGGTGCTGGGGGTCGTCCGCCTCGGCGCCATCCCCATGCCCGGTACCACCCAGCTGACGGCCAAGGACATCGCCTACCGGATTGGTCGGGCCGAGGCCACGGTGGCCGTCACCGATGCCGACGGCATGGCCAAGGTCGACGCCGTGCGTACTGAGTGTCCGTCGCTGGTCCACACCCTGGTGGTCGGTGACGAGCCCGTCGCTCTCACCGGTGATGATGCCGGTGGCGGGGGTACCGGTGGCGGGGCATGGATCGACCTGGAGGCGGCCCGCCGGGCGGCGTCGTCGACCGCCCCCATGTCGCAGCCCACCCTTTCCACCGACCCGCTCCTCATCTACTTCACCTCCGGCACCACCGGCAATCCGAAAATGGTGCTCCATACCCAAGCCTCGTACGGGATCGGGCATCAGATCACGGCCCGCTACTGGCAGGATCTGCGACCCGGCGATGTGTTCTGGGGGGTGTCGGATACCGGCTGGGCCAAAGCGGCCTGGTCGAAGCTGTTCGGCCAATGGGCGTTGGGGGCCACGGTGATGGCGTGGAACGCCCAGGGCAAACCCGACTTTGGCCAGATGCTGCGTATGATCGTCGATCACGGGGTGACCGTGTTCTGTGCCCCACCCACCATCTACCGCAACTTCGTGGTCCAGGACCTGGCGGGCTACGACTTCTCGAAGCTGCGTCATTGCCTGGCCGCCGGGGAGGCCCTCAATCCGGAGACGTTCGAGTCGTGGAAGGTGGCCACCGGCACCGAGATCCACGACGGCTATGGCCAGACCGAGACCGTGAACCTGTTGGCCAACTACCCGTGCATGTCGATCAAGCCCGGCTCGCTGGGCAAGCCGACTCCGGGCCTTGACGTGGCCATCGTCGACGCCGACGGGAACCGGCTCGGCCCGAACTCCGAGGGCGTGATCGCGGTCAAGGTCCGCCCGGAACGGCCCCCCTGGATCTTCAGGGAATACTGGAGGGATGAGGAGGCCACGGCCGACGCCCACCTCGGTGACTACTACCTGACCGGGGACAGGGCGTTTGTCGACGAGGACGGCTACTTCTGGTTCCGAAGCCGGGACGACGACATCATCATCTCGTCCGGCTACCGGATCGGACCGTTCGAGGTGGAGTCGGTGATCATGGAGCACCCGGCGGTGACCGAGACCGCGGTGATCGGTGTGCCCGACGAAGTGCGGGGCGAGGTGGTGAAGGCCTTCATCATCCTGGGCCCGGGCCATGAGCCGTCGGATGAGCTGGCGACCGAGATCCAGAAGTTGGTACAGCGCCAGACCGCCCCCTACAAGTACCCCCGGCATATCGAGTTTGTGGCCGAGTTGCCCAAGACGGTGTCGGGCAAGATCCGCCGGATCGACCTCCGCAACCGACCGGTGTGAGCGTCGGTTCGTTCCCTTGAGGGATTTGGGCCGGTAAGGCAGGATTGGTCATGGCGTTGAGTGCCTTCGACCTGTATTCGGTGGGGATCGGGCCGTCATCGTCGCACACGGTCGGTCCCATGCGGGCCGCTCACATGTTTGCCACCGGTCTGGCCGACGACGGGCTGTTGACCGCCGTGGCCCGGGTCAGGGTCGAACTGTACGGTTCGCTCGGCGCCACCGGCAAGGGGCACGGCACTCCGAAGGCGGTCCTGCTCGGGCTCGAAGGTGAGGATCCGGCCACCGTCGACACCGCCACCAGCGATACCCGAGTCGAGGCCATGGCAGAGAGCGGCCGGCTCGTGCTGCTCGGTCGCCACGAGATCGTCCTCCAGCCCGCCGACCTGATCCTCCACAAACGCCGGTCGTTGCCCGGTCATCCCAATGGGTTGACCTTCGCCGCGTTCGGGGCCGACGGCAGCGAGATACGGGAGCGCACCTACTACTCGGTCGGCGGCGGATTCGTGGTCGAGCGCCATGACGGCCCAATGCCAGCGCACCTCGACCGGCTCGTCGCCGATGAAACGCCGGTCCGGTACCCGTTCTCCTCCGCCGAGGAGCTCCTGGCCATCTGTGCCGAGGGCGGGATGTCGATCAGCGACGTGATGTTGGCCAACGAGGCCGCCTGGCGGACCGAAGCCGAGGTTCGGGAAGGCATGCTGTACCGCTGGAGGGTCATGGCCGACTGTGTCGAGGCCGGATGCAGCGCGGAGGGAATGCTCCCCGGTGGACTACACGTCCCCCGTCGAGCCCCTGCGCTGCACAAGCGGCTCGCCACTCAGGCCCGACATCGACCCGATGATCCGCTCAGCATTATCGACCATGTCAACCTGTTCGCACTGGCTGTCAACGAGGAGAACGCCGCCGGGGGTCGAGTGGTCACCGCCCCCACCAACGGAGCGGCCGGGATCATCCCCGCCGTGCTCCACTACTACGTCCGGTTCGTGCCCGGGGCCGACGACGACGGCATCGTGCGCTTCCTGCTCACCGCCGCCGCCATCGGCACCCTGTACAAGATCAACGCCTCCATCTCGGGGGCCGAGGTCGGTTGCCAGGGCGAGGTCGGATCGGCCTGTTCGATGGCGGCCGGTGCCCTGTGCGAGCGACTCGGCGGCTCGCCTGCCCAGGTCGAGAACGCAGCCGAGATCGGGATCGAGCACAACCTGGGCTTGACCTGCGACCCGGTCGGCGGTCTGGTCCAGATTCCGTGCATCGAGCGCAACGCCATGGCCTCGGTCAAAGCTCTCAACGCCGCCCGCCTGGCCCTGCACGGCGACGGCAGCCACAAGGTGAGCCTTGACAGGGCCATCAAGACGATGCGCGACACCGGTCGGGACATGAAAAGCAAATACAAGGAGACGTCCCGGGGCGGGTTGGCCGTCAACGTCGTCGAGTGCTGATGCCCCGGCCGGACAGATGACCGGCCATACCGGGCTACGCCAACCGGCCGGAGTGGACGCCGCCGACTCAGGGTCCTTTGAACCACTATGGACGACGACCCCGGGCCGCTGGCAAGGCCGCCGCGCCGCAGTCCACGCAGTGCCGGTCGCGCTCCTTCACCACCCGCTTCTGCCTGGCGGTCGGGTGGCGCCGTCGAGATGAGGCATTGATCGGGTGCCCTTCGGCGTTGTGGATCAACGCCCGTAGGAAGGCCGGCGGGGCCACCCGCTCCACCACCGATCCCGGGATCGGGCTCCCATCGTCGAGTGTGCATCCATCGCCTCGAACATGCAGCACGACCTCCAACACGCCGTCGGCCGAGCGGTCACCTCTGCCCGACTCCGCCATGGTCGCCATCGCATCGGCGTGCCGCTGAGCCAGTGACGGCCAGTCGCCAGCAGCTCGGCTTCGTTGTTCGGGGCGGCGAATCGGGTGAGAGTGCGGATCTTGCTGTAGCTCACCGTCTGCTTGGTGAACGCGTCCGCGGACGCGTCAGGCGGCCGACGCCGGACCGGGGCGAAGAAGAAACAGCCGAAGAAGAAGCGAGGTTGGGCATGATCGGTCCGATCTCGTGTGGTTGTCGGACCACCCGGGGAACGAAGCGAGGGGCTTGGTCGAGCTCGCTCGACCAAGAATAACAATCTGCTGTGACAGTCAAGACCGAACCGGGCGGCGGCCGGGCGACATCTGCAAACCGAAAGCCGGGCTCGGGGCACGCGTCCGCGGACGCGTCAACCGATCTCACAGCCGACCCCATCCGTGAGTCACTTCCGACCCAACGGCGCCCCGGAATGTACCGGTGTCGGTCTATCGAGAAAGGGGTCGATCATGAAACAGTTCGCCTGCGGAACCGTGGTCGATGGATGTGACGGAGTGGTCACCGGGGAAACCGATGACGAGGTTCTGGCTGCTGCGGCCAAGCATGCCGCCGAGGCCCACGGGATGTCGGAGGTTCCCGACGACGTGGTCGCCGCCATCAAGGCCGGGATCACTGAGGTCTAGGTCCCACCGGCACTGACGCCAACCGCGGACGGAGGGCAACCCCCTGGACTTCTTGGTCCGGAGGGTCTTGACGTCGACCCTAGTAGTCGATGGCGGTGGATGGCTCGGTGCTCGGCCTGATTTCGTCGGTCCCGGCCGGGCAGATGACCCGGGCCCGAGTCAGGAACGGCAAAGCGCCGAGCTGGACCACGGCGGCGACGAGAAACGAGGCGCTGTAGCCGAGCTGATCGGCGACACGGCCCAGAGCCGGGCTGGCGGGAATCCCACCGGCGGAACTCACCAAGGAATCGACCGAGAGAACCGTGGCCCGGTGTTTGGAGTCGATCTGGGCGTTGAGGAAGGCCTGTCGGACCGGAAGTATGACGGCGAACACCACCGACCACACCACCAGGACACCGACGGCGATCCAGAAGTTGTCGACCAGCCCGATGAGGGCGACAAGGCCGGCTCCGACTGCGGTGAGCACCATGATGAGGGAGGTCCGGCTGGTGAACCGGCGGCGGACCATTGCCGAGGTCATGCCGCCCACCATCTGGGCCCCGGCCACGACGGTGGCGGCCACCGACGCCACCAGGTACGCCTCGTTGTCGCCGTACAACTCGAGGAGATAGGGCTGCATGGCGTAGAAGATGTACCCCATACTGGCGAAGGCGAATGCCCCGGCCAGACTCATCCATCGCACAGGGGCGACCTTCCAGCCGAACTCGATCGAATCTCTGGTGGTCTGGCCGACAGCCTTGACGAAACTCCCGGCGCCATGGGGCTCGAACCCGAGGTCGTGCATCGCCCGGTAGGCCACGCCGAACGTGGCGAACAGCAGGATTGCCCTCAGGAGGTAGGGCACACCGAGGTCGGTCAGCTGGGCCAGCACGCCTCCCAACAAGGTGCCGGTGAGCATGGCCCCACCAAGGGCGATCTGGCCACGAGCGAAGACAGCCTCCAGGTCACCCCTGTATCCGGTGGCGGCGAGGGCGTCGACCAGCCAGGCTTCGGTGGCGCCGGAGAAGAAGGTGTAGGCGATCCCGAAACCGAGGGTGGCCAGTGCGAACCAGATGAACCCGGCGCCCACGTTCCACAGGTACCAGTAGAACAGGGTCCCGACGGCGAGGGCGAAGGCCCCGATCAGATACGACAGGCGTCGACCCTTCACATCGGCGATGGCGCCGGTGGGGACCTCGAAGAACACGGTGCCGATGGTCATGAAGGCGTAGACGGTGAACACCTCGGAGGCGCTGAGTCCGGCGTCGAGCAGAAAGAGCGCGTCGATCCCCCGGATCACCGAGGCGGCGAACGTGGCCAGGAACGTCAAGGTGAGAAACGTCCGGCGGACCTTGGCCGCATCCGGCGGCAGCTCGGTCTCGGTCAGCGCCTCAGTGACGACCTCGTCCTCGTCACCGTGCCGGCCGAAGCTGTCTGGCATTGGGCCAGCCTAGTGCTCGCCGACTTGACCGTGTAGGCCGACAGCCCGCACCTTGCCTGGCTGCTCACCCAAGGTCGAGATTGTGCGGATCTTCGAGGACGGCGACCATGGCTACGGCCACGTCGAGTACGACTTCGCCGAGGTCGTGACCGGCTTCGAGGTGTTTCGGTTCGAGGACGGGTTGGCCGTCGAGCACCGGGACAACCTTCAGCACAAACACGACGGGCCGAACCCTTCGGGTCACATGATGATCGATGGGCCTACCGACATCGTGGATCTGGGCATAAACGAGGCCAACCGGGCCCTGGTGCGCGACTACGTCCAGGAGGTGCTCATCGATCGAAACCTCCATCGGCCCTGACGGTGAACTTGCCGTGGAGTATCGGCGCTGCCATCGAGTGCCCGCCTGACTTGCCCACCGCCTTCGGCTGGACGATCATGGTCGGCCGAAGACAACCACCGTTCACTACACAACCTGGAGGGACCAATGCGACCGTCAACTACAAGAGTGTCGGCAACCCGCCGACCTGCCGGTCGTACCGTGGGCAAGACCGTCCGCGCTGCGGCACTGACCCTGGCCACGATTGCGTCGTTCCTCGGCGTGGCCGCAGCACCGGCCCACGCCGGGAAGTCGAGACTCACAACGGTGTCCTGCGGGCAAGTCATCACTTCTTCGGTTCGGCTCGGTAACGACCTCAAGGACTGCCCCGGCGATGGTCTGATCGTCGGTGCCAGCGATATCACCATCGACTTGAACGGACACACCGTCGACGGCAACAAACCCGTCGACTACGGCGGCGGGTACGGCATCATCGTCCGAGCTCCCCATCACGGGGTCACGATCAAGAATGGGACGGTCCAGGAGTTCTCGTTCGGGATCTGGCTCGATCTGAGCAACGGCAATCGCCTGCGGCGGATGAACGTGAACGGCAATCTGATCGGGGTCGAGGTCTCCACCGGCTCTTCCAACCTCATCCATCGCTCGGTTTTCGATCACAATCGTGACACCGGTGTGCGGCTGTTCACCGCCGATCGAAACCGGGTTCAGCGCAACAAGTTCCTCGGTGGTCGCTGGGGCGTCTTGCTCCAGGTTGGTGCCGACAACAATCGGGTCCACAAGAACACGATCGTGGGGGACGAGACCTCAACCGATCGTGGCATCCAGGTCGGTTTGAACTCGAACCGCAACCGCGTCTCCAACAACCGGATCTCCGGTTTCGACCAGTTCGGAATCAACGTGGACGACGCATTCAGGAACGTCATACGTTGGAACCGGTCCAATGAGAATCCTGGAGACGGCATTCGCATCGGCCCCGGTGCCGAGAGAACGACGGTGGCCCGCAATGTCGCCAACGACAACGGTGGGTGGGGAATCGCCGCCTACTCGCCGGTTCGTGACCCCGGTGGCAACTTCGCCGAGGGGAACGGCCAGCCCGATCAATGTTTGGGGTTGGACTGCTTTTAGCGGACCGGGTCGATGAGCCGGTCGTTGCGATGCGACCAGACGAAGGCCACGGCGCCCAGTGCGGCGAAGGCAAGGCTGAGCCAGTAACCCCGGGGGACCGAGGCGAACGAGTCGACCAGACCGTCGGTTCCCAGATCAACCTCAGCCAGCCGCTCCACGGTCCACAGCAAGGCCACGGCGGCCAGCGCCGTCGAAGCGACGATCACAAACGGTTGGTAGAAGGGCGTACGGCGCAACAGGTACAGGCCGGGGAACAAAAGCAGGATCACCACGACCTGACCGATCTCGATGCCGACATTCCGCCCGAGAAGCGAAATGAGCTGACTCGAACGCGTCACACTGAGATCGGAGACCAGCGAGGCGAAACCCATCCCGTGGAACAAGCCGAACACGAACGACAGGATCCACTCGCGGTTCGGCATCACCGGCTTCAACGTGTGGAGGGCGGCGGCGGCAATGGAGATGGCGATGGTGGCTTCCACGATCTTGGCCGGCGGCGTCGGTAGCCATCCCATACCGGCCAGGGTGAAGGTGATGGAGTGGGCCAGGGTGAAGAAGGTGGCGATCTTCAGCACCCGCCACAACCCGGCGCCGAATCCGGCCAGAGGCTCCCACCGGTCGGTGAAAACCAGCACCGAGGGGATCAGCAGAGCCAGGATGAACAGGATGTGGTCCGGCCCGGTTTCGATGTGATTGACGCCTAGCGAGATGCTCGATCGGAAATTCCCCCACCGGCCGTCGGCTCCCAGGTCGACAAGACTCTGTCGCTCATCGGCGTCGACGTTGACCAGCGTTTCCTTTGCCGTTGTGAACTCACCCAGCTCGAATCCGCCGCTGATCAACAGCAGGCCGTCCTTCCCGTCGACCTCGTCGAAGAAGGGGTCGAATCGGATATCGAGCGTCTGTGGGATGGTTGTGTGGCCGCCGGCCGTGTACTGGATGACGGCGAATGCGAGCTCGGTCGACCCTTCACGGAACAAGTCGACCGCCCCGAATTCGATCGGCCGCTCCCCATCGGCGGTCGAGATGGTGATGTGGTCGGCCAGGTAGCGGTGGAGGGTTTCGGCGTTGTCCCTCAAGGTGGCCTCGATCGCTACATCGTCGCCCGACAGATCCAGCCCGAGCGCTTTCTCCACGTCGCCGATGGCCAACTCGGCCCGACCGTCGATGCCCGACTCGGTGACGAACACATAGAGATAGGGCTGGTCGGTGCTGTGAGCTCCGGCTGCCGAGGCCAGCGTGAACAGCAGCAGTGCGATCACGGAGATCCCTACCGGGCCGGTCCACCGTCGGCCGGGTAGCCGGTTCATGTCGATTCGGTCGAGCGTCGGCGGGCCAGGAACCATCCCGCCCCCAGAGCGGCCGCCACCAGAGCAACCGCCGGTGCCACCCATCCGAGCGATCCGCCTTCCTCCGATTCGTTCTCGCCCGCCGCTTGATCGTCCACTGCTTGATCGTCCACCGCTTCCTCGGCCGATGCCCCCTCGACCGCCGTCGCTTCGCCGCTCTCGATGGCATCTTCGATCATGTCCATCTGAATTTCGGCGTCACCTTCGGTCAGGTCGGCCGGGGCCTCGGCTCCCGGAGGCGTGGAGTACCAGGCCTGCAGCGGTGCCGCCATCTCAGGGAAGCTGGACGGGCGGTCACCAGAACGCTCGGTAGGGGTGAAGAACTCCTCTCGTTCCCCGATGGCGACGGAGAAGCGAGACGGAGCAGCTCCGATCACGACCCCCCTGTATCGCCCGGCCTGGGCCGGTTCTCGGACCTCGGCCAGCGTGATGTAGGACGTTTGGCTGAATGCCTCGTCGAAGGCCTCTCTCATTGCGGGAGCAATCGTGGTGGTGGTGCCATCAGGTGCTTCCAGTTCGACGATCGGCAGCTCGGCGTCGGCCAAGGCCGACTCCGGCTCCAGATTCGGAATCAACAGGGAGATATAGAGTTCCTCACCGTCCCGGAGATCGAACTCGAATCCCCTAGTGTCGCCCGGTTCCAGCACCGACCCGTACAGAGCCCACGAGATGGCTCCATCCGGCATATACGGCCCGAGTTCGGGACTGGTTTGATCCTCCTCGATGAAGATTGGATCGTGAGCGGCCGCGGGGACCGCCGTCAACACGAGTGCGACCGCGGCCAATGCCACCGTCGAGATCACTCGGGTACGGAATCGTCTCATGGCCCGCCAAATACCCATAGGGAAGTTGACGATAGCGACCACGGCGGATTTGTTCCAGGTGCCGACCCCACAAAGTCGTGCGACCGAAGGCGAACCGCTCGCAGCCCGTACAGCTTCGTCATGACCCGGCGGACCTTGACCCTGGGTGCGGTATGGACGGGTCGACGTTGGCCGTTGGCAACGTCGGGTTCGGAAACCCGATCTCCTTTCCGGTCGCCGGTTGTCTTGAACAAACGACCTGACAACAACTGACGACGTTCGATACTTCGAACAGTGTCAGATATTGTCATGGATAACGGCAGCTCTCGTCGGCTTACACCCCGTGAGCGGAGACGGAGAGGGCGGCGCTGGCGGCCGACTGGCCGACGGAGCTCGGCACCGTCCAGAACCCGCGAGCCGAGGCCAAGCGAATGGTCGGCGAGTTCGTGGTCTTCTGTATTGAGGACCCGGTGCGCTACCAGCTGCTGTATCAGCGGGTCATTCCCGACTGGGAGCCGAGTCCCGAAACCTACGCCCTGGCCGTTGGAGCAGGTTGACCACCTACGGGCCAACCTGGCCAGCCTCGGAATCGTTGAAGCCGAGGCCGTCGACTTGTGGACGGCGATGGTCACCGGCCTGACCGATCAGCAGATCAGCAATGACCCCGGTTGCGACCGGTGGAGCCGTCTCGTCGATCGGGCCGTGGACATGTTCTTCGACCATGTCGGGATCAAGTGATCCCGTGACTCTCAAGGAGCACCATGATGGTCAATGCACGTTCATATTGAAAGACACCTCGCGCGGTGACTTCGCCGCCGTCGGGCGATTCGACGATTGGCGGCCGTTGGCCCGCGACGCCTACAAGCGTCTGGCCGACGGGTTCGAGGCGCTTGACCCCGATGATTGGGAACGGCCCACTCCGCGCGAGGGCTGGACCGTACGCGATCTGGGCGGCCATCTGGTTGGTGCCATGCGGGGGGCGGCTCGACTACAGGAGATGATGTCGTAGTCATTCGAAGGTTGAGTGGGTTGCAGGAAAGTCAGTGGGAACTCAAGCCGCCGGCTCTTGCAGGACGAGCGATTACAGATGTAAGATAGCTGTATGACAACCAGCATTACGGTGAGGCTCGAAGACCGGCACATCGAGTGGTTGAAGTCGCGCGGAACCTCAATGACCGAAGCGGTACGGATGGCGCTCGATCGAGCCATTGAGGAGGAGAGCTATCGTCGAGCTCAAGAGGTGTTACGCCGAATCCCGCTGGATTCGGTTGATGACTGGGGTGACCCCGAGGATTTCATGCTGCGGGCGCGACCCGATGCGGGGTGAACTGCACTGGGCAGAGATCGTGCACGATGATGGTGCCGTGAAACGTCGGCCCGTGTTGGAGGTCTCGGCGGTGGACCTGCGAACGCCACTGGTGGTTCCGGCGACAACGGTGGTGCGCGATCTGCCGTCAGAGGTACCACTAAAGGCCTTCGGCCTGCGAGGCGTCCTCAACACGTTGTCAACCGGTCCGATCCGCCGGGAGAATCTGACGGAAACGATCGGACTTGTCGACGATGATCTGCTCGATCAGGTGTGCCGAGCGCTTGCCTGGACGACAGGCTGCCGATAGGTCCTTCGGGCGACCAACACGGGTTCAAGTAAGAACCGCCGGGTGTCGGGGGAGCGGCCTTTCGGTGGAGCCGAAACTCGGTTAGGGGTTGCTCCGCAACCCCGGCGTGCGCGAGGAGGGATTTGGATTGATCTCCGGGTGATGGTCTCGGCGGTCGACGTTTCGGTGGAGCCGAAACTCGGTTAGGGGTTGCTCCGCAACCCCGGCGTGTGGGTGGTGGGGTCTGGATTGATCTTCAGGTGATGGTCTCGGCGGTCGACGTTTCGGTGGAGCCGAAACTCGGTTAGGGGTTGCTCCGCAACCCCGGCGTGCGCGAGGAGGGACTTGAACCCTCACGTCCTTTCGGACACAGGAACCTGAATCCTGCGCGTCTGCCAATTCCGCCACTCGCGCGAGTGTCTGAACCGTAGAGCAATTGTATCGCAGCATCGTAGCGCGGTTTGCCCTCCGTGCGATCCCAATACCGATTGTGGGCGAGTACCGTATACATCCATGGTTCTGAAAAGCTTCGAGGACCGTCTGGAGCGCTTGGTGGAGGGCATGTTCTCGCGGGCGTTCAAGAGCGGTCTACAGCCGGTGGAGGTAGGTCGCCGCCTCATTCGTGAGATGGAAGCAAGTCGAACCGTCGACGTCAGCGGCCGGGCCCTGGCCCCCAACCGGTTCGTGATCCGGATCTCGGAGGAGGACCATCAACGCTTCGCCGAGTTCGAGAAGTCGCTGATCGCGGAGCTGGCGGCCACGGTGCGGGGGTATGCCGCCCAGGAGAACCTCTCGTTCATCGGTCGGGTCTCGGTCGAGCTGCAGGCCGACCCGACCATTCGGGTCGGCATGTTCCGCCTCCACCCCTCCTATGACGAGCGCCTACCCGAGGTCGAACCCGATGGCTGGCTCGAAGGACACGATGGTGTCCGCTATCGGCTCAAGAACGGGGTCATGTCAATCGGTCGGATGTCCACCGGAGACATCGTGCTCAGCGACCCCAACGTTTCCCGGCGTCACGCCGAACTGCACCCTCTGGGCGACACGTATCAGTTGGTCGATCTCGGGTCGACCAACGGGTGCAAGGTCAACGGTCAGCGCATCGAACGCCAGGTCCTGGTGGACGGCGACGAGCTGACGTTCGGGCCGGTCACCCTTCGTTTCCGCCGCCCTTGATGTACGACTCCATTCTTGTTGACTAGCCTGCTCTCCAGTGTCTGACGCTCTTCTCACCTTGTTGAAGTGGTGCCTGCTAGCATTGATGTACCTCTTCTTCTTTCGAGTGCTACAGGCGACCTGGTTAGGTTCCACCACCAACGTGGCGGTCCGGAGGGTGACAAAGGCTCGCCCCGGTCGATCGAAGAAGCAGGCAAGGCCGGCGGCGGCACCTTCGTCGAGCATGGTTGTGCTCGAGCCTTCCCATTTGGCCGGCAGACAGTTCAACATCATGGGGGAAACGACCATTGGAAGAGCAGCCGGCTGTCAGATCAGCCTGGACGACACCTACATGTCGCAGCTTCATGCTCGGATATCACCCACCGGCTCGGGCCTCCTCATCGAGGATCTTGGTTCCACCAACGGCACCTATGTCAACCGGCAAAAAGTGACCGCCCCTGTGATCGGTGAATCGGGCGATCGCGTCCAGCTCGGCGGGATTGTGATGGAGCTTCGCTAGTGCGACTCTGGGGTGCCACCTCGTCCCACGTCGGGAACGTGCGAGAGGTCAATCAGGACCGTGTCTACTTCCGCGGCTCGATTGCCGCCCTCGCCGACGGCATGGGTGGGCACCAGGGGGGAGAGCGGGCGGCCGAGTTGGCCATCGGCGAGTTCCGTATCGTTCGGTCCGAGCTGAGCCAGGCCGAGCTGGTCGATGTGGTCGAGGAGGCGAACCGTCAGGTTCATCAGCAGGCCGTGAACCCCGACCTACGGGGGATGGGCACCACCGTGGTGGCCTTGGGTCTTCACAAAGACGATTCGATTACCGTGGTCAACGTGGGCGACAGCCGTGCCTACTGGCTGCGGGATGACACGCTGGTTCAGGTCACCGAAGACCACAGCTTCGTCGAGGATCTTGTCCGACAGGGCCGGTTGTCGCCGGACGAGGCCCAGCTTCACCCTCAGCGGAACATCCTGACCCGAGCCCTGGGCATTGCCGATGAGGTGATGGTCGACCGCTTCGAGCTGGAACCGGAGGTCGGTGACCGTTTCCTGCTGTGCAGCGACGGGCTTTTCAACGAGGTGGAACTCGACGACATCGGCGCCATTCTGCTGGAGCACGAGGATCCGTCGGAGGCGGCCGATCGCCTGGTCGCCGCCGCCCTGGCCACACCATGCCGTGACAACGTGACCGTGGCCGTGGTCTCGGTGGTCGAGGATGATCACCCTGCCGTGGTCGGAACCGAACTGGACCATGGCATCGACCTCTCTCCGCCGGAGAAGATCACGGCTCAGCTGCCGATCGTGACCAAGGACGTGGTGAAGATCACCGATCGCCCCGATGGCGGCGATGGCAAGCGATCGAAGTCGGGTGGCGTCGACACTCTGGTGGCCGAGGCGGAGACGGCGCGAGCCGAACCCGAAGGCCGGAGCGGTGTTGCCACCGGGCGGGTGGCCAACGACCGGGTCGACGACACGGCCAAAGCCAAGGGTGACGACTCGGCCAACGGCACGGCCGCCGGTATGAGAATGGTGCGTACGACCACGACCGCCGAGCGGGCCAAGCCGGTGCCCCGTCGAGGCACCGAATCGAAGCCCGCCGCGCTCGACACCGAACTGGACCGTCGCCGTCGTCGCTGGTGGCCGGCCGTGGCCGCGGTGCTGCTGGCCGGGCTGGTCGCTGTCGGCTACGTCGGAGCCGAGCGCTACAACGATTCCCTCTATCACGTGTCCGCCGTCGACGGGGAGCTGGTCATCTTCCACGGTCGTGAAGGCGGACTGGTGTGGATTGAGCCGGTGGCGGAAGAGCGCACCGGGCGCTTCGTTGATGACCTGACCGAGGCGTCCCGGGCCACTCTTGACGGCTGGGATCACTTCCCCTCGCTGCGGGATGCCCAGCTCAGTGTGGACAATCTCGAAATCGAGCAGGAGAGGATCGTCGGCGCCGACGGCGACGAACAGCCTCCGGGCGCGTCGGCCGGCGCCGGTTCGACCAACGATCAGCGGGGCGGGGACGACGACGCCGACAGCCAGGGCGGGTAGCATGCGGGCCCGATCCGTCGAGCTGGTCCTGCTCATCCTGGCCACCTTCGTCACCGTCGTCGGGTTCGTCACCATCGGCCTGGTCCAGGCCGAGGCCGGTGATGTCAACTTCGATCTGCGGGATGACGTCACCGGGTTCCTGCTGGTGGTGGTGGGCCTGCTGTTGGGGGCCCACATCATGATCAGACTGTTCGCCCCACTGGCCGACGCCATGTTGTTCCCGTGCGCCGCCCTGCTGAACGGCTTGGGCTATGTGATGATCTCCCGCCTGGATCAGGGATTGGCCGACAGCCAGTCGGCCTGGACCTTCATGGGGGTTGCCGCCTTCTGCCTCGTCCTGCTCGTCCTAAGGGATCCCCGCCGGCTCGAGCCCTACCGCTACACCCTGGCCGTGGTCGGCGTCGGTCTGCTCCTGTTGCCGCTGGTGCCCGGCCTGGGGGCCACGATCAACGGGGCCCGCATCTGGCTTCGGGTCGGTCCGTTCTCCATTCAGCCCGGCGAATTCGCCAAGGTGGTGCTCGCCGCCTTCCTGGCCGGTTACCTGGTGGACAAGCGGGAACTACTCACCCTGACCGGCCGCCGCATCGGGCCGCTGCATGTGCCCCACGCCCGCCACTTCGGCCCCCTGCTGCTGGCCTGGGGTGTGGCCCTGATGGTCATGACCGCCGAACGCGATCTGGGCTCGTCGCTGCTGTTCTTCACCCTGTTCGTGGTGATGTTCTATGTGGCCACCGCTCGGGCCGCCTACGTGTTCAGCGGCCTTGTCCTGTTCATGGCCGGCGCGGTGTTGTCGTGGCGCATGTTCTCCCATGTACAGCGCCGGGTCGACATCTGGCTCGACCCCTTCGCCGACGCCAAGGGTTCGGGGTTCCAGATCGCCGAGGCCGCATTCGCGCTGGCCGACGGGGGTCTGACCGGCACCGGCCTGGGGCAGGGCACGCCGAAGAAGATCCCGTATGCCGCCACCGACATGATCTTCGCCGCCTTCGGTGAGGAGCTGGGACTTCTGGGTGCGTCGGCACTCCTCATGACCTTCATGTTCTTCGTCGCCGCTGGATTCCGGGTTGCCACCAATGCCCGCTCGCCGTTCGAGAAGCTCCTGGCCGCCGGGTTCACCGCCCTGATCGGCTTCCAGGCGTTCATCATCATCGCCGGAATACTGCGGGTGCTCCCGCTGACCGGGGTCACGCTGCCGTTCGTGTCGTACGGTGGTTCGTCACTGATCTCGAACTACATCATCCTGGCTGTGCTGATGCGCATCTCCCACAACTCCACCGAGCAGAGGGCCGAGGAGCTGGACGAGATCGAGCGCTCCGGTCACTCGCTCAACGTCAGTGCCCGCGCCCGTTCCGACTGGAAGGCCGTGGCCCGGTGATGTCGATCATGTGGGCGGTCATGAAAGCGGTCAGTCAGACCGTTCCGGGGGCACTGCGGCGGGGTGACCGGTGAACAAGCCGCTGAAGCATGTTGTCGCCGTACTGCTGGGATGTTTCACCATTCTGTTCGTGCAGCTCAACCGCATCCAGTTCTACGACGCCGACGCCCTCATCGACAATGCGGCCAACACCCGGACCATCCAGCGCAAGTTCGATGTGCCCCGGGGCTTGATCGTGACCGCCGACGGTGTGGTGGCGGCCGAATCCCTCGACACCCCGGGCGGTGTGTTCTCCCGCCAGCGCAACTACCCCCAGGGCAACCTGTACGCCCATACCGTGGGCTATCTCAGCTTCAACTTCGGGGCCGACGGCGTGGAGCGAACCTACAACGACGCCCTTATCGGGGCCACACCGGGTCAGGAGCTGTCGGGCCTGACCGACCTGCTCGACGGGGAGGGCAACCCGATCGGCAATGTCGTTCTGAACCTCGACCACGAACTCCAGCAGGCGGCCAAGGCCCAGCTGGGGGAGCGGCCGGGCTCGGTGGTTGCACTCGACCCGGTGACCGGAGCGGTCAAGGCCATGTGGAGTTACCCATCGTTCGATCCCAACCGCCTGGCCGTCAATGACGGCTCGGTGGCCAACGAGGCCTGGACCGAGCTGGTCGAGGCCGACGGCAATCCGCTCCGTCCCCGGGCCTATCGCGAGATCGACTTCCCCGGCTCCACCTTCAAGGTCATCACGGCCAGCGCCGCCCTGGAACGGGGCATTGCCACCATGACCCAACCCGAGTTCGAACCGGCGGCGGAGTATGTGGCGCCCCTCACCGAGCGGCCCCTCACCAACTTCGGGGGCGGCACCTGCGGGGGCAATCTGACCGAGCTGCTGGTGGTGTCGTGCAACACCGGTTTCGGCAAGCTGGCGGCCGAGTTGATCGGGCCCGGGGCCCTTTCCTCCGAAGCCGAGGACTTCGGGTTCAACCAGGTGCCGCCGCTGGACCTGCCCGACCCGGCGGCCAGCCGGTTCCCGACCGACTACGGATCACTGGTTGCGGGCCCGAGCGAGGAGATCCCGGCCGGCGTCTACGAGGACACCCCCCTGCTGGCCCAGGCCGGTATCGGCCAGTACGACGTACAGGCCACGCCGCTGCAGATGGCGCTGGTGGCGGCCGCCGTCTCCAACGGAGGTCGGGTTCCGACAGCCCACGTGGTCGATCGCATCGAGGACTCGGTGACCCTCGAAGTCATCGACGACGTCGGCCCCGGAGCATGGCGTCAGGCCGTCGACCAGGACACGGCGGGTCAGGTGGCTCAGGCCATGGTCCAGGTGGTGGAGCGGGGCTCGGGTCGGGCCGCCGCCGTGCCCGGTGTGGTGGTGGGAGCCAAGACCGGTACCGCCCAGCTCGGCACCGATCCGCCCCGATCCCATGCCTGGCTCATCGCCTTCGCCGGCCGCCCGGACGGCCCGCCCGAACTAGCCGTGGCGGTGCTGGTGGAAGGGCAGGAGGGGCTGGATCAGACCGGCGGTGGGGCGGCCGCCCCCATCGCCCGAGCCTTGTTCGAGCGTTACTTCCAGTAGGGCTCGACCCGGCGGTGCAGCGTTATCCGCCCCCTGATCACTGCCGCCCAATCGGTCATTATTGTACGGATGTTTAGGCTCGTTTTTGGAAAGAATCGCTTGATCCGGCCGGTGTGCGCCGCTTGGCCCATCGGCTTGAGTACCATTGAGGCCGTTGTGACGAACACCTCGGCTGCTCGCCCGGTTCTGAATGGACGTTACGAACTGCACCGGCGTATCGCCCGGGGTGGTATGGCCGACGTCTTCCTGGCCAAGGATCAGCTTCTCGACCGCCCGGTTGCGGTCAAGGTGCTGTTCCCCCAATACGCGGCCGAGCCCACCTTCGTGGCCCGATTCCGGCGCGAGGCGCAGGCCGCCGCCAACCTCAACCACCCCAACATCGTGGCCGTCTATGACTGGGGCGAACACCAGGGCACGTACTTCATCGTGATGGAGTACGTCGAGGGTCGCACCCTGGCCGACATCATCGCCGCCGAAGGTCCCCTTCACCCGGAGCGGGCGGCCGACATCGCATCCGAAGTGGCGGTGGCGCTCAGTTTTGCCCACCGCAACGGCACCGTGCACCGCGACGTCAAGCCCGGCAACATCATGATCACCCAGGCCGGGCAGATCAAGGTCGCCGACTTCGGTATCGCCCGGGCCTTCGGCGGCTCCGACGACGAGCTGACCCAGACCGGTTCGGTCATGGGGACGGCAACCTACTTCTCACCGGAGCAGGCCCAGGGTCGCACCGTCGACCCCCGCAGCGACCTCTACTCGCTCGGTGTGGTGCTGTTCGAGATGGTGGTGGGCGAGCCGCCGTTCCTGGGCAACACCCCGGTGGCCATCGCCTACAAGCACGTTCAGGAACCACCGCCCCGGCCCACCTCGCGGAACCCCATGGTGCCCCCGACCATGGATTCCATCATCTACCGTCTGCTGCAGAAGAACCTGGCCGACCGCTACCCGGCGGCCGAGGAGCTCCGCACCGATCTGCGCCGGTTCCGCAACGGTCAACCGCTGGCCAACGGCAGCGGCCCGGTCACCGAACCCACTGCGGCCTACAACGCGATTGAATACGACCCCACCATGGCCATGGCTGCGGGTGTGACAACGGCGGCCATGTCGGTGCGCAACCCCGACACCGGTTCGTCCCGGGCGCTGATCGACACCTCCCGGGCCGTTCCCGCCTCGGCCGCCCGGGCCCAGGAGGAACCGGTCGAGGAGTACTACGAGCCCCCCAGCCGGACCGGCATGTTCGTGGTCATGCTGGCCGCCCTGCTGGTCGGTCTGGTCGGACTCATCTACTACATCACCAACACCTTCGGAGCTAACGACGACACCGACGCCGCCCAGGTCGAGCAGGAGCAGGTTCCCACCGTGGTCGGTGAGAACGCCACGACGGCCAAGAACCGCTTGACCGATGCCGGCTTCGAGGTCGTGATCGAATTCGAGGCCAGCGAAGACGTGCCTCCCAACGACGTCATCAGCCAGGACCCCGAAGGCGGGACCATGGTCGACGTCGGTTCCGTCATCACCCTCCTGGTCAGTGAGGCCGAGGAGCAGGTGCCGGTGCCCCAGGTCATCGGCATGACGCTGGACGAGGCCCAGCAGGCATTGCTGGACGTGGGGCTGGCGTTCGACATCCAGCGTGAGTTCAGCGACAGCGTGCCCCTCGATCACGTGATCGACACCGACCCCGCAGTGGGTGAGGATGTGGGCAAGGGATTCCGCGTCCAGCTCATCGTGTCCAACGGACCCGATCAGCTGGTCATCCCCCAGGTCGCCGGCCGTAGCGCAGCCGATGCAACTGCCGCCCTCCAGGCCGAGGGTTTCACCAACATCGTCCAGCAGGAGCAGGGTTCGGCCACCGTTCCCGCCGGTCAGGTCATCGAGACCGCCCCGGCCGCCGGTGAGCCCTACGCCCTGGACAAGCAGATCGTCATCTACGTCTCGAGCGGCCCCCAGAACGTCGTCCTGTCCGATCTGCGGGGTAAGGATCCCGCCGCCGCCGAGACCTGGTTGAACGACAACCAACTGGCGGCCCAGATCGAGTTCGTCGACCTTCAGCCCGGCGACGGTCGCATCGGCCTGGTCATCGAGCAGAGCCCGCAACCCGGTCAGACCGTACAGCAGGGTTCCACGGTGGTTCTCCAAGTCGGTCGGGAAGGTCAAGCAACCACAACGACCTCGTCGACCACAACCACCCAACCTGAACAGACGACCACCACCGAGAACACCACGACCACCGAGGCCGACAATGGAGACGGTGGCGGCTGATCGTGTCGGCCGTCGATCCTGACGTCACGGTACGTCTTGGTCTGATTGCCGCCTCCCGTATCGCCGGGGGTGCGGTCATCGCACCGGCCCCCGACGTCGACGGGATGGAGGTGGTGGCCGTCGCCGCCCGTGACGCCGATCGAGCGGCCAAGGCTGCCGCCGAATGGAATCTGGCCCACAGCTTCGGTTCCTATCAGGACCTGCTCGAGTCCGATGAGGTCGATGCCGTCTACATCGGCACTCCGGCATCACTGCATCGCCGCTGGGCGGTGGCTGCGCTCGATGCCGGAAGGCACGTGTTGTGCGAGAAACCCTTGGCCGCCAACGCCGACGACGGCCGGCTCATCGCCGAGGCGTCGGCTCGCAGCGACCGGGTGGCGATGGAGGGATACCACTGGCGCTACCATCCGCTGGCGGCCCGAGTTCGCTCGGTGATCGACTCCGGCGAGTTGGGTGAGCTCCGGCATATCGAGGCCCGGTTCGACATCGCCGACGGCCGAATCGGTCGAGACGACATTCGATGGAATCTGGCGCTGGGTGGGGGAGCGCTCATGGACCTGGGCTGCTACCCGGTTCAGTGGGTCCGCTTTGCTGCCGGTGGTGATCCGGATGTGGTGTCGGCTCGGGCCGAGTGCCCGGTCGATGGGGTCGACGGCCGGCTGGAGGCCGAGCTGTCATGGCCCGGGATCACCGGTTTGATCCACAGCTCCATGATCGCCGAGCACACGGTCAACAACCTGATCGTGACCGGCACCGACGGCACCCTGACCGTCGACAACCCACTGGCCCCTCAGAACGGGGCCGGCCTGGCCGTCGAGACGTCGACCGGCCGCCGGGAGGAACCGGTGCCGACCTCGGCCACCTATTACCACCAACTGGTCGCCTTCCGCGACGCCATCAGGCACGGCACGCCGTTCCCCACCACCATCGGGGACGGGGTCCGGACCATGGCCATCATCGACGCCTGCTATCGGGCCGCAGGCATGGAGCCCCGGCCCACCGCCGACTGACCCCGGTCGGTCCGCACCCTGGGGACCAGCGGCGTCGACTGTGGGGTCCAGTCGTCAGCCCACCGGCGTGACCGTGTCCAACCAGTTGGTCAGCAGGTGCTTTCCCCCCACGGTGAGCACCGACTCGGGGTGGAATTGCACGCCATGGACGTTCAGCGAGCGGTGCCGCAACCCCATGATCAAGCCGGTGTCGGTCTCGGCGGTGATCTCCAAGGAGTCGGGGAGGCCATCACGCTCCACGATCAGCGAGTGGTATCGGGTGGCCTCCAGCGGAGACGGCAATCCCTGAAACACGCCGATATTGCGATGGCGGATGAACGAGGTTTTCCCGTGCATCAGTTCGGGGGCCCGGCTCACCGTGCCGCCGTAGATCTGCCCGATGCATTGGTGGCCGAGGCAGACGCCGAGCACCGGTCGCTTGCCGGCGAAGTGGACGATGGCGTCGTTGGAGACGCCGGCGTCGTCGGGTGTGCCGGGCCCGGGTGAGATCAGCACGGCGTCGGGTTCGAGGGCGGCGAGCTCGTCGATGGTCTTCTCGTCGTTTCGAACAACCACGGGATCCCACCCCAGTTCACCGAGGTACTGGACCAGGATATAGACGAACGAATCGTAGTTATCGATGACGAGGACACGCTGGCTCACCGGGATCAGGGTAGTAGGCTGGATCCCGTGGTTCGACAAGACAAATCCAAGCCCGGTCGAGTAACCCCCAAGGGGACGGTGTCAACTCCCGAGAGTGGCACCGCCCCCAGCGGCGTGAGCCGCCAGCCGGTCAAGGTCGACTCTCCGTCGCCGGTCATCGTGCCCATCGTGATGTTCATCTCGTTCATTCTCGGCACCGGGATCATCCTGTTCAACTACCTGACCAACGACATTCTCGGTACTCCGAGCAACTGGTATCTTCTCGGCGGACTCGGCCTCATTCTGGTCGGGATCGTGGCCGCCACCCAGTACCGGTAGACCCGGTACCGACAGGCACCGTACCGATTGGACCAGTACCGACAGGGTCTGTCCACACCCTGTTGATGATTGGACACGGAGTGCGATTCGCCTAGTGATTACTGGGTTCTGCACCTTGTCCAGGTAGTAGGCAGCGTCAGCCCGCAGCCATCGTTATCCACAAGATGTGGATTCTTTGTCCATCACAGGGCGTCGTCCTCGGTGGCGGTGAGCTCCATGTCCTCGGTGCAGTGACGGGGCGGATCGGGAACCTCGTCATTGGCCAGGGTCATACGGATCTCGGTTCCACAGATGTTGCACCGATACTTGAGCTTGACCCGCCGGAGCTCGCCGGCCGGCGGGGCGTCGGGGATGGGCCGGGCAAAGGCGCCGATGATGGCGAAACCAAGCCGGAACATGACATACATGGCCGCCACCGTGGCCAGCACCCGCCATGGCTCGAAGCCGGCGATCAACAACCCGGCGCCGATGGCCAGAACCGCCACCAGCAGGATGCGGTGTCGCCGCTTCTGAATGGTGGCATCACGCAGCTTGGCCGAGGACTCCACGGGGGTGTCGTCGGCGTCGATCCGTTGGGGAACGTCGGTCACCGGTTCGAAATCGGTCACACCTCCTAGTCTAGTTCGCCGTCCTCACTCCCGACCTTTTGTGGCTCCTCATCCCCAAAACGGGACGATGGCACACACAACCTCGCCGGGAGGGGGTCGAGATGACGCAAAGCTCGCGTTGGGGTCGAGTAGGGCTGGGTTCGTCGGCGGCCATGACCCTGGTGCGATGAGACGGTGCTCGGCAACTCTCCGAGTTGCTCCGAGTTTGGCCTCCGGCCAAACATCGCCATAACTTGATTGGATCGTGAACATCCACGCCGCCAAGCCACACTACGGTTGGGAGACCGAATCCAGAGCAGGTCGGCGGTCAGATCGAGAGGCGTTACCCATGACAGAATCGGCAAGTATCGAAGCCACGGTTGCAGGCGAAACCATCCCCACAATGATCCTGAAAACGGTGGCCGCCCACGGGGATCTGGTCGCCCTGCGGCACAAGGGCGACGACGGTGCCTGGCATGACACCACGTACACCACCTACGCCGACCAGGTGGCTCGGGTCGCCGCCGGACTGGCTGCCCACGGCCTGGGACCGGGCGACCGTCTGGTCATGATGATCCGCAACCGGCCCGAATTCCACGTGCTCGATGCCGCCGCCCTCTTTCTGGGCGCGACCCCGGTCTCCATCTACAACTCGTCTTCGCCCGACCAGATCGAGTATCTGGCCAACGACGCCTCGGCCAAGCTGGCGGTGGTGGAGGATGCCGGATTCCATCAATCGTTCTCCAAGGCTCGGCCGTCCATCGCCAGCCTGGAAAAAGTGGGCGTCATCTCCGACGGGGTCGATGCCGACTTCACCTATGCCGACCTGCTGGCCCACGACGCCATCGACCTGGACGAGGCGGCCCGGACGGCGAGCACCGATGATCTGGCCACCCTCATCTACACCTCGGGCACCACCGGCCCATCCAAGGGGGTCATGCTCGACCACGCCAACATCTGCTGGACGGTCGAGTGCCTCCGGCGGTCCTTCGCCCTGGACGAGTTCGCCGGCAAGCGTGTGGTCAGCTACCTGCCCATGGCCCACATCGCCGAGCGCATGGTCAGCCACTACTCGATGATGTTCCTGGGCTATGAGGTGAGCTGTTGTCCCGATCCGACGCAGTTCGCGGCCTATGCCGGCGAAGTGAGACCCAACATCATGTTCGGTGTGCCTCGGGTGTGGGAAAAGATCTACTCCGGTATCCATGCCGCCCTGGCCGCCGACCCGGAGAAGGCCCAGAAGGTGGCCGAGGCGGTGGAGGCGGCGGCCCCTATCAAGGAAAAGATGACCTGGGGCACGGCAACCCCTGATGAGATCGAGACCTACGAGTTCCTGGACGCCGTTGCCTTCTCCACCATCAGAGGTCTGGTCGGTCTCGATCAGCTGGAGTCCGCCGTCACCGGCGCCGCCCCTATTCCGGCCGAGATGTTGAGCTGGTTCCGCACCATCGGTGTGCCCCTGTCCGAGATCTACGGCCTGTCCGAGACCTCGGGCCCGATGACCTGGGCTGCGTACAAGGTGAAGCCGGGCTACGTCGGTCCGGCCTGTCCCGGCGTGGAGGTCAAGCTCGACAGCGACGGCGAGGTCATGTGCCGGGGCGGCAACGTGTTCCGGGGCTACCTGAACCAGCCGGAGAAGACGGCCGAGGTGCTCGACGACGAGGGCTGGTTCCGCTCCGGCGACATCGGTGAGTTCGATGAGGACGGCTACCTCAAGATCGTCGACCGCAAGAAGGAGCTGATCATCACCGCCGGGGGGAAGAACCTGTCGCCCTCGAACCTCGAGGCTGCCCT
Source organism: Acidimicrobiales bacterium (assembly GCA_024638815.1). GTDB lineage: Bacteria > Actinomycetota > Acidimicrobiia > Acidimicrobiales > SZUA-35 > JAHELU01. Next base: position 41,840 of record JAHEJM010000010.1, read on the forward strand.
CAAGATGATCCCGCTGGTGGGACAGGCCGTGGCCATCGGTGATCAGCGCCCGTTCGTATCGGCTCTGATCTGCCTCGACCCCGACGCCGCCGGCACCTGGGCCGCGGCCCACGGTCTGGAGGGGGCCGACCTCCACGAACTGGCCGACAACCCCGAGGTGATCGCTGAAATCGAAGCCGCCCTACCGGCGGCCATGGAGGGCTTCAGCAACGCCGAGCGAGTCAAGAAGGTCAAGATCCTGGGCGACGAATGGCTGCCCGACACCGACCTGCTGACCCCAACCTCCAAGCTCAAGCGCCGGGGCGTTCACGCCCACTATGGGGCCGAGATCGAGGCGCTGTACGCGTGAGCGAATCAGCACCGGCCCAAGACCCGTCCCACGGTGGTCGGTTGGCGGCCAAGGCGCTCAAGGCGGCCGGGGTGGAATGCGTGTTCACCCTGTCCGGAGGCCACGTGATGGGCATCTACGACGGCTGCATCGACGAAGGCATCAAGGTGGTCGACGTCCGTCACGAACAGGCTGCGGTGCACGCCGCCGATGCCTGGGCCCGGCTCAACCCGGGAACGGTCGGTGTGGCCATTCTCACCGCCGGCCCGGGGGTCACCGACGGTGTCACCGGGGTGGCCAATGCCTGGCGGGCCAACTCGCCCATCGTGGTCTTCGGCGGCCAAGGTCCGTTCAACAACCTGCGCCGGGGTTCGCTCCAGGAGATGGACCATGTCTCGGTCATGAAACCGATCACCAAGTGGGCCGATGCCTGCTACCAGACCGAACGCATCGGCGAGTACGTCGAGCTGGCGGTGCGCAACGCCATGAGCGGGGTGCCGGGACCGTCGTTCCTGGAAATCCCCATGGACGTGCTCCACGGACCGGTCGACCTGGCCGCCGTCGGGGTACCTCGGTTTCGTGACTACCGGGTGGCGTGGTCGGCGCCGGACGACCGTCTCGCCGAGGTGGCACGGCTGCTGGCCGGGGCCGAGCGCCCCATGCTGATGGCCGGCACCGCTCTCAAGTGGTCGGAGGGTGGCGATGCCCTGCGGTCTTTCGTCGAGGCCACCGGGATCCCGTGCTACACCAACGGCATGGGTCGGGGCATGCTGCCCATGAGCCATCCCGGGTTCTACAGCCGCAGCCGCAAGGCAGCTCTGTCCGAGGCCGATCTGGTCATGCTGGCCGGCACCCCGCTCGATTTCCGTATGCGGTTCGGGGCTTCAATCGGGCCCGACGCCACCATCATCCAGCTCGATCTGGACGAGACCCTGATCGGCCAGAATCGAGCGGCCGATGTGGGCCTGGTCGGCAACCTGGGGGCCAACCTCGATGCTGTGCGGGACCGGCTGGCAGCCGACGGCGTCGCCGGCCCGATCGGGGCCAAGGACTGGGCCGCAGGGCTGCGCACCATCGAGGACGAGACCGAGGCGGCCCAGGCCTCCCAGCTCAACTCCGACGAGGTCCCCATCGATCCGCTGCGGCTGTGCCGCGAGATCGCCGACTTCGTGGCCACCAGCGATGACATGATCGTCATCGGCGACGGGGGCGACATCGTGGCCCAGGCGTCCAAGGTGCTGAAGGTACCGGACAGCGGGACCTGGATGGATCCGGGACCGCTCGGCACGCTGGGGGTGGGTATGCCGTTCGGTCTGGCGGCCCAGATCACGCACCCCGATCGGCGGGTTCTGATCGTCTACGGTGACGGCTCGTTCGGCCTCAACGGCTTCGAGTTCGACACCGCAGCTCGGTTCGGGTTGCCGGTGGTCGGCATCATCGGCAACGACGGCGCCTGGGGCCAGATGATGCGGCCCCAGGCAATGCTGTACGGTTCCGAGCGGCTGGTGGCCACCGAGTTGAGCTACACCCGCTACGACCAGGTGGTGGAGGCCCTGGGTGGCCACGGCGAGCACGTGACCAAACCGGACGAGATCGGCCCGGCCCTGGAGCGGGCCTTCGCCTCGGGCAAGCCGGCCGTGGTCAATGTGGAGATGCGTAAGGACGTCGACGGCATCAAGGGTTCGACCTACGTGTAGGAGCCGACGGCGCAACAGCCTCGGTCGGACCTCAGCCGACCAGCTCGAAACCTCGCAGCAACATGGCCCGGAACTCCGGTAGTCGGGCAGCGCCGGCCATGACCGACACGTACCCGGTGGCAAAGTCATCGGGTTCCACCCGGCCTTCGAGCAACTGCAGCAACGACGTGTATCCGACAGCCAACTCGATGTCGGGGTCGCCGGCACCGAAGGTGTCGCCGTAGTCAACGGCAACCGAGTCATCCGACGTGCGGATCGAGAATGGTTGATCGTCCACCGTCATCCGCACCGACAGGCTGGGCCGATCGTTCACGGCCTCCAGGGCCACACGGAGCGGCAGTACCACCGAGCGGAGGTTGCCGGGCGATCGTGGCTCGGGTTCGGGATCCAGCAGCAGGCCGAATCGGGCCAATTCCCACAGGATTCGGTCGGTGCGCCGGCCGATTGCGGTCAGTGTGTAGTGGGTCCGCCCATCGACCATGGCTTTGGTCACCAGGCTGTTGTCGACCAGGTCGACGAGGCGTGTGGTCAGCAGGTTGGTGGCGATCCCCAGGCCGGTCTCCAACTCACCGAAGCGGGCTGGTCCGGCGTGCAGATCGCGCAGGATCAGCAACGACCACCGGTCTCCCAACGCATCCAGGGATCGGGCGATGGGGCAGAGCAAGAGGTAGCGACGCTTGGGCGACATGAGATTCAGTTTACGGGCAAGCGCGAGACTTGCTTGCAAAAAGCAAGTGAGCCGTGTTATCGTGAACGACACCCAGTTTCACTTGCAAATTGCAAGCGAACCTGATTTGACGGACTGACAACAGCAAGGACCGATCCATGACAAACCTCACCCCTTTCCTCGACCGCAACCAGGCCTATGCCGACGGCGGCGCCTACAAAGGCCTAACCCCCATGCCGAAGCACCAGGTGTTCGTCATCACCTGCATGGACGGCAGGGTTGATCCGGCCCATTTCCTTGGGGTGGGACCGGGTGAGGCGCTCGTCTACCGGAACGCCGGAGGTCGGGTTACCGACGAGGCGGTGCGTGAAGTCGCCTTCATCGGAGCCGTCACCGAGATGATGCTCGGTGATGAGGCCCCCATCTTCGAGGTCGCCGTCATCCACCACACCAACTGCGGTACGGCGTTCCTGGCCGACGAGAACTTCAACCGGGTCTTCTCGGCCACGACGGGAGTCGCAGGGGATGAGCTCGAGGCCGAGGCCGTGGTCGATCCCCACCAGACGGTAAAGGCCGACGTGGACACGCTGCGGTCCTCGGCCCTACTACCGGCCCACGCCGTGGTCTCGGGTCATGTCTACGACGTGCACACGGGAGTGGTGGAGACGGTGGTCCCGGTCTGATCGGTCGGCCGCCGGCGTTGGCGTCGCCCCCGATGCAGATGGTCCATCCGATGCCTGGAGACGGATCAAGGCCGGACCGGGATGCAGGCCGGGGTGGCGAACTAGGTCTATGGTCAAACCATGGCTGCGTTTCATGACCTGACCATGGAATCGATCACGGGGGAGCATGTGCCGTTCTCCCGCTACGAGGGCCACGCCGTCCTGGTGGTCAATGTCGCCAGCAAGTGAGGGTTGACCCCTCAGTACGCAGGTCTGCGTACCTTGCATCACGACATCGACAGGCTCACGGTGCTGGCGTTTCCCTGTAACCAGTTCGGGAATCAGGAGCCGGGCAGCAATGCCGAGATCCTGGAGTTCGCCCGGTCGACGTACGACGTGAACTTCCCCATGTTCGCCAAGATCGAGGTCAATGGCGGGAACGAGGCCCCGCTCTACACCCTGCTCAAGGCGGCACAGCCCGGCAACGGCACGTCGTCCGACATCAACTGGAATTTCGAGAAGTTCCTGGTGTCGCCTCATGGGGAGGTGCTGGCCCGATTCCCGCCCCAAACCACCCCGGAGGAGGTCGGCCGGCGGCTGGGGGATTACGTGGATCTGTAGGTCGGATCGGCCGCTTGCGGCACTGTGAGACAACCGGCGATCAGACTAGGCCGAGCAGGATGTCGGCCAACACCTCGGGGTGGCTGAACGGGATCATGTGGCCCGCCTCGATCTCGTGGTAGGTCCACCGATCATCGGCCTCGGCCCGTCGGGCGGCCTGCCGGAATGCCGAGTCGGGGCCCTCGCCGGGGTCGGCCGTGGCCTTGATGAAGGTGAGGGTGAACGGCCACTGCTCCAGCGGCATCGACAGGGACACCGCCTGGGTCATCGTGCGGATGGGCTGGGGGGTCCGGCGGGCGTCGGACCAGGCCGTCTCCTGCGGGGTGTCCAGTCGGCGGGGGAGCGGGACGATCTGCCACTCCGGCGGGGGCAGTGAGGCCGGCCCGGGCTCGGGTCGAGGCCCTCCGAACAGCTCCATGGCGGTCTGGCCGTTCACCGGGACGAAGGCGTCGAGGTAGACCAGGTGACCGACCCGCTCGCCGATATGGTCCAGGGCGCCGGTCACCACCATGCCGCCGTAGGAGAAGCCGAGCAGCACGACGTCGGTCAGGTCCTCGTAGAGGATGACGTTGACCAGATCCTGGATGTGGGTGGAAAGGTCGACCATGGGCCCGGCCAGATGGGATCGCTCGCCGATCCCGGTCAGGCTGGGAGTGAACACCTCGTGGCCGGCCCCCCACAACAGGGGCCGGACCTTCCCGAACCCGTACGAACCACCCCACGCCCCATGACACAACACGAACGTCGACATCGCCTTATGCTAGATCTCGGTATGAGTGCCGACGAAGTCGGCTCCAACACCCGGAGGCTGGTAGGCGGAGCCTCCCGCTGGTGTTCGGCGGCGGAGCCCCTCACGGCAACTCTCAATGTTGCTTCGAGTTTGGCCTCCGGCCGAACGTCGCTGAAACGTGACCTGAGCGTGAACACCCAATCCACCAAGTGAAACTGGATCCCGGCCGAGGCGGTCTCAATGGGCATCGACGTGCCGGCCCAAGCCGGGAATGGTCGGCCACCCGGGCCGGTTGCCTAGTGCATGATCGAGACCCGACGCGACCGGTGGCGGCGCCGACGACGGACCATTCCCGCCATGCTCGGGGCCACGGTGTTGGCCCTCACCGCCGCTCCGATACTGGCCCCCACCCTGCTGGTGCTCGACATATTCCGGGGCCGTCGACGCCTTCCCATGGTCCGGGTGTACGCCTTCACCATCCAGTATCTGGTCAACGACTCGGTCGAGATCGTACTGGCACCGGTGTACTGGCTGTGGGCCGGATTCGGACGCCGCCTCGATTCACCGACGTCGCTGGCCCGCCACCAGCGACTCCAATACTGGTCGGTGGCCCTGCTGGAGAGACGGGCCCGGCAGTTACTCGGCCTGTCCCTCGAGATCCACGACGGCGACCTGGCTCGGCTGGAACCGGGCCCGGTCATCGTCATCGGTCGCCACGTCTCGGTCTTCGACTCATCGGTTCCGGGCCTGCTCTACCAGCGGATGATGTTCCGGATGCGGGGCGTGATCATGGCCGAGCTGCTGGCTGATCCCGGTTTCGATCTGATCTACGGCCGGTTGGGGTCGGTGTTCATCCCTCGTGATGACGGTGAACGGGCAAGGGCCGCAATCGACACCCTGGCCCGAGGTGTCGATGAGCGAACGGCGATCCTGCTGTTCCCCGAGGGCCGTCTGTTCTCACCAACGGGCCGTGATCGCTCGCTGGAGCGGCTGGCCCGACGAGACCCGGAGCGGGCCGCCGCCCTGCAACCCCTGCGCCATCTGCTCCCGCCTCGTCCCGGAGGCTTCAACGCCCTCTTGGACCGCCTGCCGGAGTCCGATGTGGTGGTCATCGATCATCGAGGTCTGGACGGAGTCTCGCTCGGGTCACTGATCCACCGGGCACCCCTCGATCGCCCCGTTTCCGTCACCGCCCGGCGGGTCCCACGGGCCGAGATCGACGCGGCGGCGTCGCCGACCCACTGGCTCGATGAGCTGTGGCTGCACCTCGACCGGCAACTGGCCGCCGCCACCTGATCCCCTACCAACTTTGAGCTGCCCACGACCCGCTCAGGCCGAACTTTGAGCTGCCCACGACCCGCAAAGGGGTCGTCCGGGGCTCAAAGTCTGAGCGTGGTGGGGCTAGGTCCGCTGGAACCGTCCCGGCTCGACCTCGGCTGCCTCGCCCCGGTCCACCATGCGGGCGATGTGAAGCTCGGCCGTGCGTCGTTCCACCGATTTGGCGAACGTGTGCTCCACATGGGGTCGGTACACGAACCGGTGAGCCACCATGTCCTCCAGGGACCGAGGCTCGACCAGGTACTCGAGCATGGCCCGGTGACGCCGGTCGATCACGGCCTGGAAGGCGTCCACCATTTCCACGAAGCTCTGTCGGCCCTCGATAATGCCCTTGTGGTGGAAGGTCACATACCAGTCGGCTTCCACCTCCCGCACCTTGTCCAGGCTCTCGTCGAACTGATCCAGGTCGGACCAGGCGTCGCCGTAGTACGGGCCGAATCCGGTCAGGTCGATGTCGGACAGGAAGAACACATTGCCGATGCGGAAACCGCTGTGACCGCGGGTGTGGCCGGGCAGATGCATGGCCTCGATGCGGATCCCGCCCACGTCGAACACGTGACCGTCACCGAAGCTTCGAGCGTCGCCCCGAGGCTGGTAGAAGAACTCCTCGGCCACCTGTTTGGCGAAATCCTCCCGGTCCTGACCCTGCAGCCCGTAGACGTTCATCAGCCCTTCCATGGACTGCACCGCCGGAAGATCGTCGTGGTGGATATGGAGTCTGGCCGCGGAGAACAGCGCATTGCCGGCGATATGGTCCTCGTGGCCGTGGGAGTTGATCACGGCGTCGACGGCCACCGGAGCCCCACCCCGCTCCACCACCGTAATCGACGGGTCGATCAACACGGTTTCACTCGACCCTTCGACCAGCACCGAGTTGCCGGACGGGTAGCGACCGTTGTCGGCCCCCACCAGGACACTGACCGTCCGGGTGAGACGAACCTGGCCGTCATCCCATGAAACCTGCGGTGTATCCATGTCGTCGGCATCCACGAGGTAGACGCTACCGGAAACAGTCGCCGGCCCCGGAATCCATGAGGGCCATCGGCGGACACCGGCGCTAGGGTGCCTGAGGAGTGCCTGCGAGATTGGAGCCTATGAGCAACGAACTCACCTGGTATGAGATCCCCGAGCTTCGGCGACCACTCCTGTTGATCGGTTTTGAGGGTTTGTTCGATGCGGCCGAGGCCGCCACGTCGGCCCTGCGCTGGGTGCGGGATCGGACGGAGTCGACCGAGGTGGCCATGGTCGACCCGGAAGGCTACTACAACTTCCAGGAGTCCCGACCCACGGTCCGCATCGATGATGACGGCGGACGGGTGATCGACTGGCCGGTGATCGAGATCCATGCCGTCAATACCGACTCGGTTCGGGACCTGATGATCATGACCGGGGCTGAACCCCACTTGCGATGGCGGACCTTTGCCGACCAGGTGACCGAGGTGGCTCGACGGACGGGATGCGAGATGGTGGTGACCGTCGGGGCGTTTGTCGGTATGGTGCCTCATACCCGCCCGTTCTCGGTGACGGGTTCGGCCGTCCACCCCGAGCTCATCCGCCGCCTCAACCTGTCGACGCCGTCCTATGAGGGGCCGACCAGCCTGGTCGGGGTCATCAATGAGCGTCTGGAGCGGGCCAACATCCCTGTGATCTCACTCCGGGTCGAGGTGCCCCACTATGTGCCCGGTCCACCGAACCCCAAGGCCACCCGGGCCCTGTTGCGCCGACTGCAGCAAACCACCGGGGTCGTCACCGGCTACGAGGAACTGGACGCCGAAGTGACCGACTGGACCAGCCGGGTGGACCAGGCGGTGCTGGCCGATGACGAGAGCCGGGACTATGTGGCCCGGCTTGAGCAGCAGGCCGATTCGACCGAGGCCATGCTCCCCTCCGGTGACGATCTGGCCGGTGAGCTCGAAGCCTTCCTGCGGGATCAGGCCGCCGCCAAGCAGGCCGTGCTCGACGCCGTGAGCCGGGCCGATGACGCCGATGATGGCGACGATATCGACGGCACGGACGACGACACCGAAGCTACCGAGGACGACACCGTCGATTCCGAGGGCGAGACCGTCGATACCAAGGACGAGACCGACCAGGGCCGGCAGTGGGATAACGGTCGGGAGCGGGACGATCCAGACGATCCAAGCCAAGATCCGGGCGAAGAGGAATAGCGAACCGGGTTGACGAGTTTCCTTCTCCATTGCCCACCACCAATGAGGAGGAAATCACCAATGAGATCTCTCAACCGCGCCCTGGCTCAGCAGGCCTCGTTCGCCCCGCTCATGATCAGGCTCATTCTCGGTGTCCTGTTCGTGCTCCACGGGATCGACAAGTTCGACACCGGCCTGAGCAACGTCGAAGGCTTCTTCGACTCCGAGGGGGTGCCGCTGCCGGCCCTCACCGCCCCGTTCACCGCCATCGCCGAGATCGTGTTCGGTGCCGCCCTCATCTTCGGTTTCGCCACCAGGCTCTCGGCCATCGTGCTCGGGCTGATCATGGTCGGTGCCATCATCTGGGTCAAGAACTCGGCAATCCTCGGCGGGGCGGAGCAGGAGCTGGCCTACTTGTCGGGCCTGATCGGTGTGGCTCTGCTGGGCCCGGGCCGGTTCTCGGTCGACGAGGCCATTGATGCCGATGACACCGTGATCGATCTCCGTTCCAACCGGGAGGCCGACACCAGGATTCGAGCGTCGGTCTAGAACACGCTCCCACCTGCACTCGTGCCGGCGTGGCCGGCTCGTGGGGTTTCTAGTGCGGGAAGATGTCGACGGCCTGTTGCCGTAGCCAATGGTCGGCCAGGACCAACAGGGTCATGGCTTCGACCAGGGGCACGGCCCGAGGGAGCACACAGGGATCGTGACGACCTCTGGCCGCCAATGTGGTTGGCCGGCCGGAGGTTGTCACGGTTTTCTGCTCCGAGGCGATGGTGGCCGTGGGCTTGAACGCCACCCGGCACACGATGTCGGCCCCGTTGCTGATGCCGCCCTGGACCCCGCCCGAGTGGTTGGTGGTCGTACTCGGCCGGCCGTCGGGGCCGGTTTGGAACGGGTCGTTGTGGGCCAGCCCGGTCATACGGGTGCCGGCGAACCCGCTGCCGATCTCGAATCCCTTGACCGCCGGCAGCGACACCATGGCCTTGGCCAGATCGGCATCGAGCTTGTCGAACACCGGCTCACCCAGACCGGCGGGAACCCCCCGGGCCACCATGGTCACCACCCCGCCCAGTGAGTCGCCGTCACGGCGGGCCCGGTCGATGGCCTCGGTGATCAGGCCTGCGGTTTCGGGGTCGGGGCAACGGGTCGGGTCGGCCTCGACCTGTTCTACGGTGACCTCGGCCGGGTCGACGTCGGCCTCGATGTCGTGAACCTGGCTGACCCAGGCCAGCACCTCCACACCCTGTTCGGCCAGCAATCGCCGGGCCACGGCCCCGGCCGCCACCCGTCCGATGGTCTCCCGGGCCGAGGACCGACCCCCGCCCCGATAATCGCGAACGCCATACTTGGCGTCGTAGGTGTAGTCGGCATGGCTGGGCCGGTAGACATCCTTCAGATGGTCATAGGCTCCCGAACGCTGGTCCGAGTTTCGGACCATCATCATCAGCGGAGTACCCGTGGTCCGTCCCTCGAAAAGCCCGGACAGGATCTCGACCCGATCGGCCTCGTCCCGCTGGGTCACCAGGCGGCTCTGCCCCGGTCGGCGTCGGTCGAGGTCACGCTGGATCTCGGCTGTGTCGATGGCCAGCCGAGGCGGGCACCCGTCGACGATCACGCCGACGGCGGGACCGTGGGACTCCCCGAACGTGGTCAGACGAAAGAGGCGACCGCTGCTGCTGGACACCCGATCAGCGTACCGGCGGCGCCTGCACACCAGATGAATGAGGACGTTGGCCTCCGGGAGCACGGGGCGGGCCGAAGACGATTGACCAAAGGCGCGCATCCGGAACGTCATTGCTCAGGTAGGCGATATTGGCCATCGTCCGCCCCTCGCAGATCGAGTTTCCTTCCGCGCCGGCTGCCGGCTCAGGCACCTACCGTCGTGTCGAACGTGATCGGCTGAGAATCACCAACCCGATGATGATCAGGACCGTCGCTCCGACGATCTCACCGCCGATGTCGACCAGGTTGCCGGCGGCAACGGCGACGAAAATCCCCGTCCAAATCCAATCCGAAGTAGCTGGGTTGGGCGCAGTGGTCGAGACCGCTCGATACGAGTTCAGAGCCAGTGACCACGCACCAACGCCGACAAAGATCCAGGGCCACCACCCCGCTCTGTCGCCGATCTCAGGGAGGATGTCGAGGGTCGCTCCCCCGAGTACCAGGCCGAGCCAGATCAGCACCCCCGCCCACCAGATCGACTCGAAACGCTTCCGCTCGTTGCGATCGGACTGTTCTTGTTGTTGTTCCGGGCTCTTCAGGAGTTCATTCATTGTGTTCACCTCCTCACACCACCGTCATCTTCACCACTACACCGAGGTTTGTGACGGCTCCAGGGCCAAAGGACCCCTTTTCGCCCATGGAGTGCTGCAGGCGGATCGTTGTGTTGTGTGCCGCCTTGGCCGGGCGCTGCCTTCTCGGTGTTGGCGCTACTCTGGCGCTACTCATGTACGCCTTCGCTCGATTCCGCCGGTAGGAGATGCAACCCCTACCGGAAGCCCAATTCGAAGCTCTGGTCGGCGACGCCCTCGACGCCCTGCCCGATGAGTTCTTCGAGCTGATGGACAATGTGGTGGTGCTGATCGAGGACGAACCGCCGGATGATCAGCCCGATGATCTGCTCGGTCTGTACGAAGGCGTCCCCCACACCGAACGGGGTGAGTACGGGTACATGGACCTGCCCGATCGCATCACCCTGTATCGACTGCCGTTGTGCCGGTTCGTCGGGGATCGGGAGGAGCTGGTGGACGAGGTCAGGGTCACGGTGGTCCACGAGGTGGCCCACCATTTCGGCATCGACGATGATCGACTTCACGACCTGGGGTGGGCTTGACGCCCAGCCGGAGCGGTCCATCCTGGTCGGCCCCGTTGACCGGGGGCAGCCGTGCCCGATGACCACCGTTCCGAGGTGTAGTGGGCCCAAGGCCGGGGAATACCATAAAGGTGGTGAGTTCGACGGGACCATACGGCCCTGCGGTCGAGGCCGAACTACGAGTGTGGATCGATCAGGATCTGTGCACCGGCGACGGTATCTGCACCGATCACGCCCCGGAGGTGTTCACGATCCTGGAGGACGGTATCGCCTATTGCCGGGAGGGCGCCAAGGTCTTCAGCGATCCTGGTGGGGCGGCCGAACTGGCGAGGGTTCCCGTCAACCTGGAGCAGCAGGTCATCGATGCTGCCGCCGAGTGCCCCGGAGAGTGCATCTTCATCGAGTTGGGCGAACCTCCCGAACTCGACGGCTACGATGTTCCGGAGATCTCCCTGAACGGGGCCCGGCGGCGGTAGCCGCCTCACCCACACCGACGGACGGCGTCCGATGACTGACTTCGATGTAGAGGATCTGGAAGAGCTCACGAGGAGGCAGTACGAGAGTCCTGCCCTCGAGTACGACTACGATCCCACCTACTACGATCCGTCCGACACCGACGAGGAACTCGATCGTCTTCGGCCCGGTGGCAATGAGGAGCAGACCACGTGGGGTTATCTCGGTCTCCTCGGCGTGCTGTTCGTACTACTGGTCGGCTTCGCCTGGGCCTGCAACGAGCGAGGCGAGAGCGATCTGACCGCCACCCAGGCGGTGGAGGAGGAGCGCGAGTCTGCAGCCCTGACGCCGGTCCGCCTCACCATCGACATCGCCGGCGACACCGTCACCGTGCGGGGCTCCGTGCCCGACGACGGGGCCCGATCCCAGATCATCGCCACGACCGAGGCCGTCTACGATTCGGCCAACCTGATCGATGAGCTGACGGTCGATCCCGCCACCACCCTGGAGGACGGCTCGGTGTCGGTCAGTGGCGTCGCCCTGGAGGACGATGATCGCCCCGACCGGCTACGGAATGCCCTGGTCGACGATCTCGCCCTGACCGACGGCGGCCTCACCATCGAACGCAGTGAGGTGGCGGCTGCGGTGCCGGTCACGGTCGACGTCGTGGTCGACGGCTCGTCGGTCGTCCTCAGTGGCGCGGTTCCCGACGAGGACTCCATAACCCAACTCATCGAGGCCGCCACTGCGGTATGGGGTGGCGGTGCCGTCGACGGCAGCGGCTTGACCGTCGGTGACCGATCGTGGACCAACGGCCGGGTCCGGTTGACCGGAACGGTGCCCGGGGGTGACGAGCGATACCTCGGTCTCGAGGCCGAGGTCCAGAGCCGACTGGGCGCCCTCATCTCCGTGGAGTCGGCCGGCGTGCAACAGGTCGACAACACCGAGACCCTGAACGAGCTGGAGGAGCAGATCAAGGCGGCGTTGGAGGAGAGCCCCATTCTCTTCGATCCCCAGAGCAGCGAGATCCAGACCGCCAGCGACGAGGTGCTGGAAACGATCGCCGCCATCCTCCAGGGGGCGCCGGCCAACGCCATCGAGGTGGTCGGCCACACCGATGATCTGGGCCCGGACGATGAAAACCTGCTCCTGTCCCAGGAGCGGGCCGAGGCTGTGGTGGCCCGGCTGATCGAACTCGGTGTCGACGAGTCATTGCTCAACGCCCGCGGCGAAGGTGAGCGGTTCCCCCTGGTCGAGAACGACAGCGACGAGAACCGCGCTCTCAACCGCCGCATCGAGTTCCTGCTCATCCAGTAGCCGATCACGGATCAATCATGCGAATTCTCCACATTGCCGCCCACCCCGACGATCTCGACTTCGGTTGCGCCGGCTCAACCGCCCGGTGGACGGCCGAGGGCCACGACGTCGTGTACTGCCTGGTGACCGACGGTCAAGCCGGAGGTTTCGACCCCTCCATTTCCCGCACCGAGATGGCCGTCTTGCGCCGGCGGGAGCAGACCGAGGCGGCGGCCGTGGTCGGGGTGACCGAACTTCACTTCCTGGGGTTTGCCGACGGCTCGGTCGAGTCCAACCTCGACCTGCGAAGGTCCATCACGCGGATCATCCGCCAGACCAAACCAGATCGGGTGGTCGGCCAGTCCCCGGTTCGGGATCTGAACCGTATGTACGCCAGCCATCCCGATCACCTGGCCGTCGGTGAGGCCACGCTGGCCGCCGTCTACCCCGATTCCCGCAATCAGTTCGCCTTCCCCGAACTGCTGGCCCACGAGAACCTCGAACCGCACACGGTTCCCGAGGTGTGGCTCGTGGGCGGACCCACGGCCGATCAGTACGTCGATATCACCGCCACGGTGGACAAGAAGATCGAGGCCCTGCTCTGCCATACCAGCCAGATGCGCATGCCTCACGAGATGCCTGAGCGGATCCGCCAGTGGGGCCTGGATGTGGCCCAGGCCGGTGGCCTGCCCGAAGGCTCTCTGGCCGAGGCGTTCCGGGTTCTCGACACCCGGTAGTCGCCGGCGCCGGTAAGGACGATGATGGGCCTGGAGATCGGCACCGACGAGTATCACACGGCCGGTGAGCCGTTCCGGATCGTGACCTCGGGCGTGCCGGTCCCGGAGGGGGCCACCGTGCTCGACCGGCGCAGCTGGTGTCAGGACCATCTCGACGATGTCCGGGCCCTGCTCATCAACGAGCCCAGAGGTCATGCCGACATGTACGGCGGATTCCCGGTCCCTCCCGACACCGACGACGGCGATCTCGGTGTGGTGTTCTTCCACAAGGACGGCTTCAGCACCGCCTGCGGCCACGGAACAATCGCCCTGGTCACCTGGGCCGTCGACAAGGGGCGGATCGCAGCCGAACCGAACTCGGTCACCCCGGTGACGGTCGACGTGCCGTCGGGTCGGCTGCGGACCGAGGCCACCGTCGACCACGAGGGACGGGTGGCTGCGGTCCGGTTCTGGAATGTTCCGGCCTACGTGACCGGACGGGACATCGCCGTCGACTCGCCGTGGGGTCGGTTCACGGCCCACGTGTCCTATGGCGGCGCGTTCTACGCCTCGATTGCCGTGGACGATGCCGAGCTGCGGCCGGAGGCCGGGCATCTCACCGACTTGATCGCCGCCGGTCGTCATATCAAGAAGGCCTTGAACGATCATCGGGCCGTGAGCCACGACGACCCCCGCCTGTCGGGGCTGTACGGGGTGACCTTTCACGAGACACTCGACCCTTCCACAGTGCCGGGCGGAACCGGAGCGCTTGTCCAGCGAAACGTGACCGTCTTCGCCGACGGGGAGGTCGACCGTTCGCCGTGCGGCTCCGGGACGTCGGCCCGCCTGGCCGTACTGCAGGCTCTGGGCCACCTCGAGCCGGGTCGACGGTTTCTCAACCTGGGGGTGGCCGGTGGCGTGTTCGAGGGGCGGATCGAGGCGATGACGGCGGCCGACGAGCGGGTGTTGGTCCACACCTCGGTGTCGGGGGCGGCGTTCCGCACCGGCTCGGCCCGATTCACCCGGGACGATCGCGATCCCCTCGGACTCGGTTTTCAACTCCGCTGACGACCGATTCGTGATGACAAACTGTCACCGAACCGCCGTACAATGGAAACCTTGCGGCAATGCGATCCGGAGGGCATATGACCGATCACAACTGGCCACCGCCCAGTGAGTCGTCCTCAGGTGGCCCCTCATCCGACTACCCGCCCCCGACCGGTCAGCCCGTCGGCGGCGATGTCCCGCCCTCGTGGGCGCCGGCTCCCGGTAATCTGAGCCCGGGGGCCGCCCCCGGTGGCGCCACGTACCAGCCGTCGAACCCACAGGGGTATCCCTCCGGCTACGGTATGCCCCCGGGTGTCGCTGCCGCTCCCGCCCGCAAGTCGAGGTGGTGGATATGGCTGCTGGCCGTCTTCTTCGGACTCATCCTGCTCGTCGGCGGCTGCACGGCCCTGGTCATTCGGGCCGTCCGAGGTCCGGTCGACGCCTCCAACGAGTTCTTCGCCGCCGTCAACGACGGTGACCTGAGCCGGGCCGCCTCGCTGGTGTCCGCCGATCCGAGCTGCAGTTTCGGCACCGACCCCGAGAGTTCCATCGATCAACAGTTCACCGGTGTCACCGTTGAGGACTACTTCTTTGCCGGGGCCTCGGTGAGCTCAAGCGACGGAGGCTCCACCGCCGAGGTCATCGGTCTGGTCACCACCCTGGAAGCGGGAGAGGTCGGCTACGCCGTCGACATGATCCAGGACGGTGACGACTGGAAGGTCTGTGCCCTGGAGCGCACCGACTAGGCCCGACCGGCGATCGAGGTCAGAACAGATCGAGTTGATCGGCCCGTCGGGGCGTGGGCAGCGGGGCCAGTTGGGGCACCAGCTCGGCCAACGCGGCATGGAACCGCCGGTTGAGGATGGGGGCGTCGATGTTGTCCGGGGTGTGGGCGAAGAAATAGGGCCGCAGCCCAGACCGAAGCCATTGGGCCACCTTCGGCAACCACTGCTGCCAGTGCACGACGTTGTCGTCCAGGTGGCTCAGGCCGATGAATCGCACCAGGGGAGCGGTACCGGTGGCCACCGGTCTCACGCCGACCCGGGGCTTGTTGGCGAAGGCCTCGATCTCACCCGGCGTTCGGCACGGTCCCGAGAAAAGCGGTCGGCTGTCCAGCAACACCCGGTTGATGCTGTGGGCCGCCAGCAGATCGTTGAGTGGCCGCTCGGCCGAGCCGCCGGGGAAGAATCCGGGATGACGAACCTCGACCGCCCACCACCAGTCGCCCGACAGCCGCAGCACGAACTCGTCCAGCGCCGGCAGGTCGTCGGGGCCGAACGACGGTGGAAGTTGGATCTGCACCGGCCCCGATCGGTCGGCCAGCGGGGCGATGGCCTCCAGGAATCGATGCAGCTCCTCCCGGGCGTGTCGAAGCCGTCGATCGTGGGTGATGGTGTGGGGCAGTTTGAAACAGAACCGGAAGTCATCCGGGGCCTGATCACTCCAGCGAGCCACGGTGTCGGATGACGGCACGGCGTAGAAGGTCGTGTTCCCCTCCACCGCGTTGCACCAGGTGGCGTAGGCCTCCAGCTGGTCGACCGTGTCGGCCGGAAAGTACCGTCCCGTCCATTGGGGGTGCGACCACATCGGCGCTCCCACTCTGAGCACCGGCTGTCGATCCATCATGGACCACCAGTCTACGACGCGGCTCGTCCGGGGACGGGCGTTGCCGTGGAGGGCCGGGGTCGCCGCCTACGGGGCCGGGGCCAGCCGAAGGTAGAACGTTGCTCCCTGGCCTCGGTGGGAGTCGACCCAGATCGACCCACCCAATCGATCCATGATCCGGCGGGACAGGGCCAGGCCCAGTCCGCTGCCGGCCACGTCGAGATCGACCCGACCGTAGGGCGTGAAGATTCGGCCGTGGTCGGCCGGGTCGATGCCCCGGCCGTTGTCGGTGAAGGCAATGACGTGATAGCCCACATCGTCCCGATCGGCGGTGATCTGCACGGTCAGCGGTCGCTCCGAGCGGTAGCAAACGGCATTGCCGAGGATGTTTCCGACGACCGTGGTCAGGTGGCCCCGCCGGCCGGCCACCGTGGGCAGTGGGTCGACGGTGACAGTGCCACCACAATTGCGCAGCGTGTGTTGGAGTCGGTTCACCGCCTCGGCCACCACCCGGTCGAGGTCGACGGCCACCAGGCCACCGACCTCGGCTCCGTCCAGAGACCGGAGATCGTCGAGCTGTTCGATCATCGACGTCGCCTCCCGACCGATGTCGACGGCCAGGCCGGCCAGATCGTGACGATCGAAGTCGCCATCGGCCAACTTCCGGGCGATGTACTCGGCGGAATTCCCGATGGCACGCAGCGGGTTCTTCAGCTCGTGAGCGGTGAATCGGGCCAGGAGCCTGGCCTCGTCGATGTCGGCGTCGGAATCCGGGTTGGTCGATGTGTCCGGCTCGAGCCGTGCCTTCATCACCCTTGCCACATCGGCTGGTTCCCGGCTCGAATGAAGGGAGGGGGCGAACGAATATGGTGAAGACCGTCGCGCTCAGTCGTACAGATCGGCGAAGACCCGACGCAGCTCGGCCTTCTGGATCTTGCCCATGGTGTTGCGGGGCAGCTGGTCAAGATACACGTACCGCCTCGGTTGTTTGAACCGAGCCAGGTTGTCGGCGATGGCCGCCCCCATCACATCGTCGGTGACATCGGGATCGGCCACGACGAAGGCCGTCACCGCCTCCCCATAGTCGCCGTGGGGCAAACCCACCACCGCCGTCTCCACCACCCCTGGGATCTGGTCGAGCTGCTGCTCGATCTCCTTGGGGTAGACGTTGTAGCCACCGGAGATGATCATGTCACTGGAGCGGCCGACCAGGGTCAAACGCCCGTCACCGTCGACCCAGCCGATGTCACCGGTGCGGAAGAACCCGTCGTCGGTTGTGGCTTCGGCCGTCTTGTCCGGCAACTGCCAGTAACCCTTGAACAGGTGGGGACCTCGCACCTGGACGTGGCCGACCTCCCCCGTCGGGATCTTCTCATCCGACCGGTTGGCGATCCGGAGCTCCATCTGCGGCACCGGGTAGCCGACGGTCCCGGCCACCCGCTTGCCCTCGGGCGGGTTCGAGGTGATGATGCCGCACTCGGTCATGCCGTAGCGCTCGCAGATCGTGTGTCCTGTGCGTTCGGTGAACTCATGGAACACGGCTTCGGTCAGCGGGGCCGAACCGCTGGTGAACATTCGGATGGTCTGGCAGTCATGTCGGCCGAACGATGGATCGGCCAGCAGGCGATTGTAGTGGGTGGGCACCCCCATCATCACCGTTGACCGTCGAAGACTGACCCGTATCGCATCCACGTCAAACCGCAGGAGGAAGATGACCTCGGAGGTGTTGAGGATGGCGGGGTGGAGGGCCACGAACAGCCCGTGTACGTGAAACACCGGCAGGGTGTGCAACAGGACGTCGCCGGGCCGGAACCGCCAGATGTTGTGCAAGGCCAGGGCGTTGGCGGCGATCCCCCGGTGGGTCAGCATGGCCCCCTTGGATCGACCGGTCGTTCCCGAGGTGTAGAGCATGCAGGCGACGTCGTCGGCGTCCCGGGCCACCACGGTTCCGAGCGGGGTGATCTGAGACGCCAGGTCGGCCAGAGTTCCCGAACCGTCGTAGCCGAGAGTGAAGGTCGTGGGCACATCGGCGATGTCGGCCACCGCCGACAGCTTGGGGGCCAGGTCGGGCGGAAAGACGAACACGGCCGGACCGGCATCACCGAGGAAGAAGCCGACCTCCTCGGCGGTGTAGGCGGTGTTGAGGGGCACGTAGATGAAGCCTGCTCTCAGACAGGCGAAGTAGAGGGCCACGGCGTCAGCCGACTTGTCCACCTGCACCACCACCCGATCACCGGGTCGGGCCCCACCGTCGGCCAGCACGGCGGCCATGGCGGCGCTGCGGCGATCGAGGTCGCCATAGGTGTGGCCGGCGCCTTCGGGCAGCGTGAGGAACGGTTCGTCCCTGGCGTCGGCGAACTTCGTGGCGAAGAGCTCGTAGATGTTGTGGCTCAAATGCGTGTACCTGTCGGGTTGACCTGCCGATCGGAGCGGATCCTGCGGACCGGGCGATCAGGCCCGGGTTCGCCGGAGCACAGGGTCGGCCAGGGCCAGCACCTTGTCGGCAATACTCAGCACACGACCGGGGGCGCCCGGCGTGTCGGAGTCGATGAGGTTCCCCATCACCCCCAGGGTGATGTTAGCGATTGTCTCGGTGCCCACGGCGATTCGTAGCCCGGACCGGAGAATCAGGGGATGGCCGATGAGGAAGGAGAACCGACGGCCGGTGCGAAGGAAGCTGTCGAATCGTTCGCCGATCTGACGGTCATAGCGAGCGGGAGCGGTGATCGGGTCGTCGATGAACAGATCCGAAGCGAGGATGCCCGACTCCAGCCCGTAGTCGATGCCTTCGCCGTTCATGGGGTTGACCAGGCCGGCGGCATCGCCGATGGCCACCCAACCCGGCCCGTGACGGCGCTGGGCGCTCATAGGAAGCCTCCAGGCGCGGGGCCGTTCCAGATTGGGCCCGATCTGCCAGCTGTCCTTCACCAACCCCCGGTAAGACTCCAGCAACGTGTTCAGGTTGAGCTTCTTGAAGTTCTTCATGGTCGACAGGGCTCCGACGCCGATGTTGACCGTGCCGTCGCCGGCCGGGAACATCCACCCGTATCCGGGCACGGCCACACCGTTCTCGTCCCGCAGGGTGAGGCAGGCCTCGAGGTGGCGGTCGTCGTGACGCGGCGACTCGACGTAGGTGCGAATGGCCAGCCCGAACGGCTCGTCATCCACTCGCTCCGCCCCCACCAGCCGGGCTGCGGCCCCGGGGGCCCCGGTAGCCAGGACCACCATGTCGGCCCGGTGGCGCTCGCCATCGGCGGTGACCCCGACCACCCGATCATTCTCGAGGTCGGGCAGGGCTTCGGTCTGCCACCGGAACTCGGCCCCGGCCTCAACGGCGGCGTCGACCAGCGCGGCGTCCAGCCGGCGGCGGGGCCACACCGCCCCGTGATTCGGGAACCGGGTGGTCGTCGGCCATGCCAGCTCCCGCTCGGTCTTGTTGGCGATCATTCGCAACCCGTCGATGCGGTGAGCGTCGTCGAGCTTGATGTTGAGTAGGTTGAGGGCCCCTACGGCCCGGGGGGTGAGACCGTCGCCGCACACCTTGTCCCGGCCATAGGCCGCCTTCTCGAAGACCAGCACGGACGCACCGGCCCGGGCCGCGGTGATGGCTGCCGCCGTTCCGGCCGGTCCTGCTCCGATGACGATGAGATCGTGACGAGCCACCCTTTAAGGGTATGAAGTGGCGGACCGGGAAACCCGGGTCGGGGCCCCGCGTGTGTCAGACATCTCATTGCGGGCCCCCCCGGCCATCGGGCAGGACAGGATCATGACCGCGGTATCGTCCTGGCGGGGCCGCCCACCGGTCTCGGCTTCGCCGATCAACCGGTCCACCTCGCTGATGATGGCGTCCAGCGTGCCGTCGGTGTCGGCCAGGCGATCGACGAGCATGTCAACCGTGAGCCGGGGGAACATCGAATCCTGAAGCCCGTCACTGTAGACGATGAGATGCTGCCCCGGCTCGAGCCGGATCTCGACCTCGGTCGGTGTCTCGTAGTCGGGAAGGACGCCGACGACGGCACCATGGGCGATCACCAGCTCCGAGCGGTCCGGGCCGATGACGATGGGCGGAGGGTGACCGGCATTGGCCAGCCGTACCGTCACGCCGTCGGTGTAGGGAGCGACCCAGCCGAACACGGCGGTGCAGAACGTGGCGTTCGGTACCGCCTTGAGGGTTTCGTGCAGCCACGACAACACCTGGCCGGCGTCATCGAGGTGGAGGCCGGCAACTCTCAGGGCGTGGCGGGCCATCATCATGGTGCTGATGGTCTCCAGATTGTGCCCGCAGGCATCGCCGAGGAAGAACCCCCGGCGTTGGTCGCTCAGCGGAAACAGGTCGAAGAAGTCGCCGCCGATGTCGAGTGGTGGCGTTACCCCGTGGTATCGAGTGACCACGGTCAACCAGTCCATGCCGTCATGGGGGGTTGGTAGAGCATGGCGCTGCAGACGTTTGATGGTCTCGGCAGTGCGTCGTTGGGCCGTGATCTGCTCGGTCACGTCGGCGAATTGGGTGAGCGCCCCCCGCTCCCCGTCGATGTCGACCGGCCACGAATCGATCAACAGCCAACGGTAGATTTGATCGCCGGTACGAACCCCCATGGGGAACTGGTGGACGGGCTCACCGGTGGCCAGGCACCGCATGGCCGGGTGTCGCTCGCCCGGCACCGGTCGCAGATCGAGATCGACCGCCTGCCACGACGGGTCCAGTGAGGATTTGCCCGTCAGCTGTTCTGCCGTCATGGCCAGCACCTTGAGGGCGGCAGGATTGAAGTCGACCACCGTGCCGTCAGCGGTCTGGACCACGACGCCGGCGCGTTGATTCTCGACCACGATCGCCGCCAACGTTTCTTTCAAAACGCCGGAGCGCAGGTTGGACTCGGTCATGGTTCACCTTCGTCGGGCCCGGCGCGGCCAAGACTACCGCCGGGCCTTGCCCCCTCAACATGATCCCGCCTGTTGAACCCCGGCGGTTGTGCTCGCCGTTCAACGCTCGATGGCGACAAGTCCCCAGTCGTAGCTCGACAATGCGCCCCACGGTGCCACGACGACATCGGTGCCCAGGCGTTGTGCCAGGTTCACCGCGGCATCGGTCACCGGAGCGGTGATCGGGTTCACCTGCTCGAGCTTCTGCCACTTCTCGACGAAGGCGGGAATGGAGAAGTCGAACTTGGCGGTCTGTCGGTCCGGTCGGGAATGGTCGTTTCCCACGACCAGTTTGGAGGCCAGACCTCGGGTCACCATGTCCAACGCCTCGGGCCCGGTCTTGGCCGTTCCCACGCCCACTGCTTCCCGAACCACACCGAGTTCGTCGACCATCTGTTCGGCCGCCCGGTTGCGAAGGGCGAGGTCGGCATGGTCGAGAAAGGCATCGACCCCTGGTGCCGGCCGTTCGGCCCTCGACCCCTCGACCTCGAGAACCGTATACCGGCTGGGCAGGTGCTCGATGAAGAAGCCGACGGCCCGGACGTCACCACCCACGACCACCAGCGCGTTTCCCGGGTTCAACTCGGCCAGCCGGTCGACGACCTCCCTGGCATTCTTCTCCCACGTGTTCTCCGCCGTCTGCTGGAACCGCCGTTGCGACCATCCGCCGGGGTGGCCTCGGTGAATATGGACCTCGTTGCCCTCGACCTCGTCCACGGCCAGTGGCGAACCGAGATCGTTCCGGGCGAAGAGATCACCTCCGGTGCGATCGAGCAGCACGGCGACATGGCTGAGGTCGACCTGCGTCGCCTCCAGGATGGGCAGCAAGGCGGGGACCGGGCCGACGGTCACACTCGTACGACTGAGAGCGCGGATCATGGAGTGATCGACCAGCACCGAGGCATCGCCGTCGGTGTCCACAGCCACGATCAGTCGGGCCGTTGCGTCGGCGTGGTCGGCCTCAGCCAAGGCGTCGCCCACGACCGACACAGTGGGCGACCCGGCCTTGAGATGTTCGAGTTCAGCCGCGACATTTCTGCATCGGATTTCGTACCGACGCTCGGCGTCGGCCGCCGTGGACGGGGTGGGTACGTAGACGGTGGTGAACGTGCCCACGTGATCGCCGATGGCGTTGCGGACCGCGGTGCTGGTGTCGTGCTGCATGATCGGAAACTACCCGAGGCGGGGAAGTTACGTCGACCCCGTGCGGTAACGGTGCCACCGGGGATGGCGATCCCCAGTGGTTGCTACTTGGTGATGGCGGTGATGAGCTCTTCCTTGCTCATGCCCGAGCGGCCGGCGATGTTGAGCTGCTGAGCTCGATCGTAGAGCTCGTCCTTGGTCCAGTTGTGGTAGTCGACGGCCTCGTCACCGATGTGCTTGATCTCCTCGGTGACCTCTTCGGTGGCGGTCTCGACCCGGGTGGCGATGCCCTTGACGCCGGTCTTGGTCGCTTCGGTGATGCGGGCGACGTCGGACTGTACGCCGGCCGATTCTCCCCTGACGGTGGTCACGACTCGCTTGCCCGACGACCGGACCTGTCGCACGATGGCGCCGGTGGCATCGGCCACCGATCCGGTTGCCTGCTTGGCCACGGCATAGGTGGTTCCGACCACTGCTCGCGGCAGGCGGAAGGCGGTGTCGGCCGGGGCGGGAAGGCGGTCTTCGAATTCGTCCAATCGGGCGGAAACCCGCCGCTCGATGGCGTCGAGATCGAAGGATTCGGGATCGAAGTTGAGATCGAGGCGATCGAACCTGTCGAGTTTGAATCGTTCGCGGGTTGTGCTTGCCATGGTGCCTGTGCTCCTCGTGAGTGGCTGGATGGAAGGAAGCCGGGATGCGAACTGGCGGAGTGCTTGAACGGCGCCCGTTACGGGCCGGTTGTTTCTACCTTCGTTTGTATCTCTACCTTCATTTGTACCTCTTTTTCAGCCGTATTTGAACGGCGGAAACCCGGTTCCTGAGGTGAACCTGGGCACAATTCGCCCACCGTTCGCCGAGCCCGAGATCAGTCACACGGATCCGGTGGCTCCGCCAGGTCGAGGTCGAGGCTCAGGGGCGACGGCGCCGTCGAGGATTGTGATGCCACCACCGGCCGCTGAATCTCCACCGCGGAGAGGTCGGAAGCTGAGGTTCGCTCTCGCTTGGGCGGGGCCATGACATCATCAGCGCGCCGACGATGGCGGCGGCCTCCTCGTCGGTCGGGGTGGGGCGAATGTCCACGTCTTCAAACCTGCTTCACACTACATTGCCTTCCTGGGCTCGAAAGTATAGAAGTGACGGTCACCGGTCCGGGAACCGAGAGAGGAATTGCTAAGGTCGTGGTCGCCTCCGCCGACATGAACACCATGACAACGGGTGGTTTGTCATGGTTTCGCGTAGTGAGGCAGACGTTGGTGGCTGTCGTTTTGGCCGCGACCGGCGTTGCCGGCGCCGTCGGCTTGGCCTCGGCTCAGGTTGAGCCCGAACAGGAGAAGCTGACCATCGTCGGTACACCGACGGAGCATCCGGTCGCCGCCTCCCGCCAGGCCAGCTTCGACATCGTGGCCAACCTGGACGAACTGACCGGCGACCACGCCACCGTCTTTCGTCTGTACTGGGCCTTCTTCCTGCGGCAACCGGACGCCGAGGGAGCCCTCTACTGGGCCGAGCGGGTTGACCGTTGTGATCCCCTGGGTCTGATCGCCGATCAATTCGCCGCCAGTGAGGAGTTTGCGGCTCGCTATGGTGCCCTCTCCGATCCCCAGTTCGTCGAGCTCATCTATGGCAACGTGCTCGGCCGCAGGGGGGAACCGGCCGGACTGGCCTACTGGACCGGGCTGCTGACCGACGGCACCCTCACCAGGGGCGAAGTGGTGCTGAATGTGTCGCTGTCCCCCGAATTCACCTCCGCTCATCCCTATCCGTCCGATGACGTCCCCGGCCGCGCCTGTCGGCTGGCCGGCGGTACACCGACCCCCCGCAGCGTCGAGATTCTGACCCGGTCCGAACCGGTGGCCACCGTGGCCGGCCTGACCCTCATGACACCGGCATCGGTGATCGAACAGGTCGGATTCCACCAGTCCACCCACCCCGGGGCATTGGGTATGGCGCCGGCTCGCTTTCCGTCGTTCCCGATGACCACCATGCAGAGTCGCGGCCGTGACACCGACCTTCGGGGAGCGGCCGACATCGCCGTCCATCCCCTGGCGTCGATCTACTCGCCGGTGACCGGCACCGTGGCCCGGGCCGGGGAGTACACCCTGTACTGCCGGTACCGGGACGGCTACGTGGTCATCAACCCCGACGGGCGCCCCGACCTGGAGGTCAAGATCCTGCACATTCAGGGGGTTCGAGTGCTGAAAGGTGATCGACTGGTGGCCGGCCGGCAGATCGCCTCCCGGGCCACTCCCTTCCCGTTCCGATCCCAGATCGACGAACTCACCGCTGAGCCGTCCTGGCCCCACGTCCACATCGAGGTGGTCGACCCCTCGATTCCCCGCCGTCCCTCGTCGGGCTCATGCTGACGGTCCCTTTCCTAAACGCGGGATAACGGGGCGCGAGCCATTCTCGAAACTGAGAGTCGGATCGGGAATTCGTGACCCGTACCACGGTTGACTTCTCCGTCAGGTTCATGAACCAAGGAGGAAACCGTGTCACTCTTCAGTCTTCCCCGGCGGCCGCTACTGGCCGTCGGAACCCTGATTCTGCCGCTGGTTGCGCTGGCTGCACCGGTGGCCGCCGAACCACCACCCGATGACGCAGTGGTCACAGCCAACCGGGCGTCGGGTGACATCTCGGTCATCGACGTCGACGACCTGTCCGTCGTCGACTACGACCTCCCGGGCGAGGCGGAACCAATGTATGTGAGCCACGACGGCGAAAACGGACTGGTGTGGGTCGGCGATCGGGCCTCCAGCACCGTCGTGGCCGTCGACGACGAGACCTTCGAGGTGGTCGCCTCGGTCCCGGTGGCCGACGGAGTGTTCCACCAGTGGCTGGACGAGAGCCGCGATCAGCTGTGGGTGGCCGGTACCGCCGGCGCCACCGTCACCGTGATCGACACGTCGACACGGTCGGCGACAACCACCATCACCATCCCCGACGATCTCCGCGACGCCGGCGCCACCACTCATGACGTCTTCGTCGACGGCAACCACGCCTTCGTCAGCCTGGTCGGCCTCGACGACGGCGTCGTCCTCCGGTATTCGACCAAGAGCTTCGAGTTGACCGGCCGGATCGACACCGGCGGTGACCCTCACCTGTTCGCCCGGGCCGGTCGGCTGTTCGTGGCCTCTCAGGAGGCGGGAACGGTGTCGAGCCATGTGCCGGCAACCCTGCGGCTGGTCGAGACCGTGGAAGTCCCGGCAGCCCACGGCATCTTCGTGGCCGGCAACACCGTCTTCGTCACCAATATCGCCGGTGGCGGTGACGACGCACTGTGGCAGCTCGATCGTTCCCTCGACATCACCGCCGAACCCGTCGACACCGACGCTCCGGTTCCCCACAACGTGGCCGTCACCGCCGACGGTACGGCGTTCATCACCCACTCCGGTGGAGCGTCGAACGCCGTCTCGGTGATCGATCCCGAGACCGGGGCCGGACAACTGGTCACGGTTGGTACCAACCCGTTCGGGCTGGCCGTCGTGGACTGAGGGTTGGAGCTAGAGCGGGACGTTGCCGTGCTTTCGCTGCGGCAGTTCCTCCCGTTTGGTGCGAAGCATGTCGAGGCCGGCGATGATCTTCACACGGGTCATCGCCGGCTCGATGACGTCGTCGATGTAGCCTCGTTCCGCCGCAATCCACGGGTTGGCGAATCGCTCCTTGTAGTCTTCGACCAGCTCGGCCCGGCGGGCCTCGGGATCGGCGGCCGACTGGATCTCCCGCCGGTAGACCACACCGGCCGCCCCTTCGGGACCCATGACCGCCAGTTCGGCCGAGGGCCAGGCGAAGGCCAGGTCGGCGCCGATGGACTTCGAGTTCATGACCACGTAGGCCCCGCCGTAGGCCTTGCGGGTGATGATCTGGATGCGGGGCACCGTGGCCTCGCAGTACGAGTACAGCAGCTTGGCGCCATGACGGATGATGCCCCCGTACTCCTGGTCGACCCCGGGTAGGAAGCCGGGAACGTCGACGAACGTGAGTAGAGGGATGTTGAAGGCATCGCAGGTTCTCACGAAACGGGCCGCCTTGGACGAACTCTCGATGTCGAGCACCCCGGCCAGCACCATTGGTTGGTTGGCAACGACACCGACGGTGTGGCCGTCCATGCGTGCGAACCCGCACACGATCGACATGGCCCACTTCTCTTGGTATTCCATGAAGTCGCCGTCGTCGACGACTTCGGTGATGACCGCCTTGATGTCGTAGGGCATGTTGGAACTGGCCGGCATCAGTTCGTTGAGGGCGGGGCACAGCCGTTCCCGATCGTCGGTCGGTTCGATCCGGGGAGGCTCGTCCATGTTGTTGGCCGGGAGGAACGACAGTAGGTAGCGCACGTCGTCCAGCACCGCCTTCTCGTCGTCGGCCACGAAGTTGGCCACGCCCGATCGGCTGGAATGGCTGCCGGCCCCGCCAAGCTCCTCCAGGGTCACGTCCTCCCCGGTCACGGTCTTCACCACGTCGGGGCCGGTGATGAACATGTGGGACGTCTCCTTCACCATGAAGATGAAGTCGGTCATGGCCGGACTGTACACGGCCCCGCCGGCGCACGGCCCCATGATCACGCTGATCTGGGGAATGACGCCCGAGGCCTGCACATTGCGGTAGAAGATGCCGCCATAGCCATCGAGGCTGACCACACCCTCGGGGATTCTGGCTCCGGCGCCGTCGTTGAGCCCGACGAACGGGGCTCCGGTGGCCAAGGCCAGATCCATCAGCTTGTGGATCTTCTCGGCAAAAACCTCGCCCAATGAGCCACCCATGATGGTGAAGTCCTGGGAGAAGACGAAGACCTTGCGCCCGTCGACGGTGCCCCAGCCGGTGACCACACCGTCGGTGTAGGGGCGTTCGGTGGCATCGGGATGGCGGGTGCGGGCCAGCATGTCCAGCTCGTGGAAGGAGCCTTCGTCCAGCAGGTAGTCGACCCGCTCCCGGGCCAGCATCTTGCCCTTCTCATGCTGGCGCTGCACGGCCCGTTCCGGCCCGGCGTGGAGTGCCTCGTACTTGCGCTGCTCTAGGTCGGCCAGTTTCTCGCTCATGGGATGGTCCACGGTGAGTCAGAGTACTGGGGATCGGCCCGCCTTGGCCAAGCTCGGCG
>JAHEJM010000069.1 GCA_024638815.1 Acidimicrobiales bacterium
CGGCCGCTTGAACCACTGCCCGTTGACAGCCCGATCCTTGACAACTGACTACCCCGGGCGTTGCCTAACGCACGAGTCGATCGGGGCTGATCTGGCCATGGAACGGCCCGAGATCGACGCCGCCCAGCTCGTCGGGGGCGCAACCGTCGACCACCAGCCCGGTCACATAGTGGGCCAGGGCCGGGGAGGTCTTGATTCCGCCGCCGCCCTGGCCGGCCAGCCAGAACAGCCCCGGGGCCAGAGGGTCTGGACCGACCACCGGCAGCCGATCCGGAGCGAAGGTTCGCAGCCCGGCCCACGATGAGCGCACGCCCTTGACCTCCAGGGTGGTGGCCCGGGCCAGGGCGTCGACGGCCCGGGCGATGTCCAGTTCGTCGGCTCGGGCGTCGGTCGGTTCGCTCGGGGTCTCGTCGGCCGGGGAGGCCAGCAGGCCGGGGCCCTCGGGTTCGAAGTAGAAGCGGGAGCCGATGTCCATGACGAGCGGCCATGACGAAACCCCGTCGACCGGGAACACGAAGGCGGTGCGGCGCAGGGGTTGCAGCCCGATCGGGGGCAGCCCGGCGGTACCCGCCACCTGGTCGGCCCAGGCACCGGCGGCGTTGACCACGGCCTCCACCGTGATGGTGCCCGACGGAGTCACCAGCCGCCACCGGTCACCGGTCGGCTCCAGTCGCAGCGCCGGGTCCGAGCACCG
Organism: Acidimicrobiales bacterium; assembly: GCA_024638815.1. Taxonomy (GTDB): domain Bacteria; phylum Actinomycetota; class Acidimicrobiia; order Acidimicrobiales; family SZUA-35; genus JAHELU01. Next base: position 695 of record JAHEJM010000069.1, read on the forward strand.
GAGCACCCCACCCCGTTTGCGGAAGCCGGCGATGTAGCCGTCCAGCAGCCGGGCCACGTCGATGCTCATGGCCATCGGTTCCAGGACGGCCCGGGTCAGCCACTCCGGTCGCAGGGCCGGAACCAGCTCCCGAGCCTTCTCGCCGGAGAGGGCGTCAACCGGGATGCCGAGGTCTCGGGCGTTGGCCTCGATCTCGTCCAGTCCGCTGGCGGCGTCGTCGTCGGCCACCCACAGCAGGCCCCGGGGGGAGAGCACGCTGTCGATGCCGAGTTCGGCCCGGGGATGGTCGAGCCAGCGCCGGGAGGCGGCGGCCAGGGCGCACACCGCCGGCAGCCCCGAGGTCTCGGAGATCACGGCCGCCGACCGTCCGGTGGCATGGCTGCCGGGCTGTGATTCCAGCTCGATCAGGATGGTGCGGCAATGCTCCGAGAGGGCCCAGGCGGCACCTGCACCGGCGATGCCGGCACCGATCACCACCACATCGGCTGTGTCGGTCCGGGTCACCGGCGGGAGGCCACCTCAGCGAGGTCGGCGATGACTCCGGCCATGTGCTCGGCGGTGCGGGCCTTGGCCGCCAACGGATCGCCGTCGGCAATGGCCTGCCAAATGCGGCGATGCTCCTCCCAGCTCAGCATGGACCGGGAGTCCGACAACATGGAGAAGGCCAGCTCGGTCCGGCGCCGGAGGGGAGCCGCCGTCGACTCGATGTAGGGATTGCCTGACGCCTGCTCGATGGCGAGGTGGAAGTCACGATGACAGGCGGCGGCGGTGACGAGGTCGTCCCGCTGCGATGCCGCAGCCCCCTGCTCGATGAGATGGTTGATGTGGGCCAGCATGTCCGGGCTGCGGTTGACGGCGGCCAGTTCGGCGGCATAGGCCTCGAGCACGGCCCGAACTCCGAGCAGTTGGGCCAGGTCGTGGGGGTCGATCTCCACCACGTAGGCCCCCCGACGGGGAACGACCTCGACCAGTCCGGTGGCCTCCAGGGCCCGGATGGACTCCCGAACCGGATTCCGGGATACACCGAGCTCGGCCGCCAGCTTCTCCTCCAGGAGCCGGTCACCGGGGTTGAGTTCTCCGGTCATGATGCGCTCGACGATGGCGTCGGCCACCATCTCCCGCAGGGTGCGATGCTCCGAGCCGATATTCACACTTTGCTCCCACGAGCCACCCGTTCAGGCTATATCAACCGACGCCGGTTAGGCTCGGGCCATGACCAAGGGGCACGATCGGACCTACGACATCACGGTGTTCGGGGCCACCAGCTTCGTCGGCCAACTCGTGGTCGACCATCTGCTGAGCCGCCACGGCACGGGACCGGCGCGAAGGCGGGGCAAGGATCACGGTGGTATCCGATGGGCGGTGGCGGGTCGGAACCGGGCCAAGCTCGAAGGTTTGCTGGAGGATCGGGGTGTCGAACTGCCGATCGTGGTGGCCGACGCCGCCGACCGTGAGGCTCTGGACGAGATGGTGACCGACACCAGGGTCGTGGTCTCCACCGTCGGCCCCTACGCCCTGTACGGTTCGGAGCTGGTGGCGGCGGTGGCGGCGGCCGGCACCGACTACTGCGATCTGACCGGTGAGCCCCATTGGGTCCAGGCCATGATCGACGCCCACCAGGATCAGGCGGTGGAAACCGGGGCCCGCATCGTGCCCAGCTGCGGGTTCGACTCCATCCCCTCCGACCTCGGCGTGTGGTTCGTCCAGGGCCAATCCCATCACCGGTTCGGCCGATACTGCGACCGCATTGCCATGAGGGTCAAAGGGTCACGGGGTGGATTCAGCGGCGGCACCGTGGCCAGTTTCATGAACACCCTCGATGAGTTGTCCAAGGATCCGTCGTTGCGCAAGGCGCTGGGCAACCCCTACGCCCTGGCCCCGGCCGGCGAACGCTATGGGGTACGGCAGCCCACTGTGATGGTGCCCGTCAACGATGAACTGTCGGGCTCGTGGGTTGCCCCGTTCATCATGGGGCCGGTCAACTCCAAGGTGGTGCACCGCAGTCATGCCCTGCTCGGTCGGCCTTGGGGTGACAGATTCCGCTACGACGAGGCGATCATGACCGGTGGCGGTCCGGTGGGTCTGGCCAAGGCATCGGCCATCGCCGCGAGCATGGCCGGCATGGCCGGGATCAGCGCCATCGGTCCCGTCCGGCGCCGGCTCCAGGACCGGGTGCTGCCCAAGCCCGGTACCGGTCCCGATGAGGAGGCCCGGGAGTCGGGCTTCTTCGACATCCGGTTCTTCGGCCGCACCGACGACGATCGGGCCATCACCACCAAGGTCACCGGCGACCGTGACCCCGGTTACGGCTCGACGGCCAAGATGTTGGGGGAGACCGCCGCCGCCTTTCTCGACGCCGATGCCGCCAACCCCTCGGAGTGGGCTCCGCCTGCCGGGTTCCTGACCCCCGCCGTTGCCTTCGGCGACGGTCTGATCGATCGGCTGATGGCCCATGCCGGGCTGACGTTTGCCGTCGCGGACTAGCTCCCCGGACGGAATTGAGGGGTTTTCCGGATGGGCACAGACTTCGATCAGTTCGACCATGAAGACATGAGACCGAATCCTCCGAGCCACGGTGATCATGACGAACGCGGTGATGTGGTGGCCCGGCTGGAGCGGCTGGAGCAACGTCTGAGTGCGCTCGAAGCCATGCTCGGCCCACCGCCATCTCCCGATCCTACTCCGCCACCGCCACCGCCACCCGCCCCCGCCGACCGGGTGCCGGCCTGGTCGCCACCGGCTCCGCCGCGCCGTCTCGACGCCGAGACGGTACTGAAATGGACCGGCGTCGGGTTGGTCACGCTGGCCGCACTGTTCCTGGTCAGCACCGCCATCGCTCGGGGCTGGATCGGTCCCCGCCTTCAGCTGGCGCTGGCCGCCGCCGGAGGCGCCGCCCTGATCGCCATTGCCCTGCGCTTGCCATCTCAGCGCCGGCCGTGGTCGGTCGCTCTGGCCCACGGCGGTCTCGTCGTGCTCGGTATCTGCGCCGGAGCCGCCCACGCCTGGCTCGACTTGGTGCCGGTTTCGGTGTCGGTGGCGCTGGTCGCCGGGGTCGTCGGTCTTGCCACCGCACTGGCCGAGCGACTCGATCACGCCAACCTGATGGCCAATGGCCTGGTGTTGGGTCTCACAGTCCCCGGCGTCATCACCGCCTACGACGCCCTGGGCCCTACCTTCACCGCTCCGTGGTTCGTGACCCTGGTGGCGGTGACGGCCACCGTCGCCTGGCTCCGGGACTGGTGGACTCCCCGCCTGATCGGTCTGTTGACCGTCGGGCCGCTGCTGGTGTGGGTGGCTGACGACGCATCCGGTGCCGAGACGACGGTCCGGCTGGTGGTCCAGCTCTCGATCGTGACCGCCACAGTGCTGTGGTGGCCGGCTCCGTGGCTTCGGCCCGTGTCCGGATCGTGGCGCTGGCTGGATGTGCGCTCGATCATGGCGTTGCCGGGGCTGGTGTGGCTGACCTCATCGATCCTGTGGTTCCCGACCGAGCTGGCTGAAGTGGAGTTGTCGCCATCCGGCGGCTGGGACCCGGCCGCCGGTCCGGCGGCGATCGCCGGTCTGGTGGCCCTCGGCTTCGCCGCCCCGGCCGCCGTCGGTCGATCCGGCATGGTGCGACCCATGCCCCGGTCGCTGTTGTTCGGTCATGTGATCGGGATCAGCACGGTGATCACCATCGGCCTGGCTCTCCTCATCGACGGTCCGGCCCTCCTGCTGTCCCTGACGGTCCAGACCCTGGGCCTGTCGCTGCTGGCCATGCGTGGTAGGGACCTGTGGCTGTGGGCCAACGCCGCCGTTCTGGCCGTCGTCGTCGGTACCTGGGCGGCGGCCGGGATCGTCACCGGTATCGATGTCGGGCTGCCCTGGCCCGAGGCCGTGGCGTACCTGATCGTGGTCGCAGTGGCGGGCGCCATCGCCCTGGTGTCGCGAACGGTGAGCCGGGAGGTGGCCTACAGCACTGCGGCCGCGGCCTGGATCGGGTTGCTGCTGTGGATCGTGGCCGTGATCAAGCCCCTGCCCCAGGGTCAGATGGTGGTGTCGCTGCTGTGGGCCGCTCTCGGTCTCGGTGTCGTGGTCCTGGGGGCGGGATTCACCGCCCCGTCGTTCACGTTGACCCCCGAGGATTCGACCGCCCTCCGCCGGTTGGGACTGGCCACCCTGGCCGCAACCGTGGTCAAGCTGGTGACCGTCGATCTGGCCGAGGTCGACACCATCTGGAGGGCTCTGCTCTTTGCCGTCGTGGGCGCCGGACTGCTTCGCCTCGGCTTCCAGCTCGGGTCGGATCGTGCGGTTCCCGACGATCGAGCCCCGCTGTGATCCCTTGCGGATGGCGGCGGTGTTCAGCCCAGTTTCGACCGGCAGTAGGCCAGCATGCGGTCCACGGTCTGGAAGTTGTCGAGGGTCACGTCGGTCGGTTCCACCGAGAACCCGGCTTCGTCCTCCAACCACTGGGTGATGCCGATGACCCCCAGCGAGTCGACGGCCCCCGTCAGCAGCAGATCGGTGTCGGAGTCGAGGTCGTCATCGATCAGTGAGACCTCGGTGTTGATGTACTTGAGCAGCCGAATCTCGAACTCGGCGTCGAGTGCTGCTTTGGCGGTTCCGTGGTCGGCCATTGTCATCCCACCATGGTCGTGTGTTCGTCGACCCGGCCCAGACCGGCGTCGGCGTCGATGACGTCATAGGTCGGCACCAGCCGGTGGTTGTTTCGCTCCACCAGGAAGGTGGCGGCGGCCAAGGCGGTGAAACCGGCGATGTAGAAGACGACACGGGGGAAGGTGAAGACGGGGTCCACGATGGCGTTGATGCCGAGATCGGTCTCGGCCATGCGTTCCACCATCCACACCAATGCCACAACCGACATGACGACCGAGGCGCCTACGAAGAGCGGGCGGTAGAAGCGGGTCCGGCGCAACATGAACAGGGCGGGGAACAGCAGCAGCACAACAAGAGCCTGACCCAGCTCGATGCCGACGTTGCGACCGAGCAGCGACACCAGCTGGGTGTTGCGGGAGACGTCGAGCCCCTCGACGAGGGAGGCGAAGCCCATGCCGTGGAACAGCCCGAACGAGAACGACAGCAGCCACTCCCGGTTGGGAAAGAGGGGTCGGATGTTGTGGAGGGCGGCGGCGGCGATGGACAGGGCGATGATGAACTCCACCAGTTTCGACGGTGGCAGCGGCAGTAGGTCGAGTCCGGCCAGGGTGAAGGTGATGGAGTGGGCGATGGTGAACATGGTGACGATCTTCAGCACCCGCCACAGCGAGGCCACGAAACCGGTGGTGGGATGCCACCGGGTGGTGAACACCAGCACAGACGGCAGCAGTAGCACCAGCACGAACAGGATGTGGTCGGGGCCGGTGCGTATGTGGTTCACGCCCAGTTCGATGCTGGAGCGGAAGTTCTTCCACCAGCTGGGTTGACCGAGATCGACCTCCTGGCTCCGGCTGTCGGCGCCGAAGGTGGTCAGCGACTCCCAGCCGTTGTCGACGACGCCGGTCTCCCAGTCGTTGGCGATCAACAGCAACGAGTCCCGACCCGGGATCTCGTCGACGAAGGGATCGAAACTCACATTGAATTGGCGAGGCACATCGCCCCCGACGGCCACATCGAAGGGGATGACGATGTAGTTGTCGTTCTCCTCGGTCTCCTCGGAGAAGAACAGGCTGACGTCGCCGAAGGTGATGGGCCAGGCCTGATCGCCGGTGCCCATGGAGAAGTGCTGATCGAGGTACTCGTGAATGTCGTCCTGAGACTGCTCCAGGGTCGGCCACCACCGACCCTCCTCGATGCCGTCCATGTCCAGGGCGACGAGCAGGTCGGCCATGGGGGCTTCGATCCGTCCGGCGAGTGAGGACTGGGCCACGTCGAGGTAGACGTAGGTCTGATTGCCGGTGTGGGCCGATGCCGCCCCGGCCAAGGTCATCAGGAGCACCAGGGCGGCCATCGACGCCACCGCCAGCCGCCGGGACAACCGAAGGATCGAAGCGCTCGAGCCGAGCCTCTCGGCTCGATGTGCGTCCGTCGTCATGTCACGCCACTCCTTACCCGACTTACCCGTCGATCCGCCCATCGTTCGGCGGGGTGCATCCATCGGTACCCCGTAGACGATAGAACAGCGGCGTCGGTAACCGGTCACGAAAACGCCGAAAACCGGGGCAAAGCCCATACCGATGGGCAAAACGACAGGGGCCGACGTGCTTGGTGAGGGGAGCCCGGTTATGGGTCTCGGTCCAGACTACTTCCCGGTCGATTGGCTTCTTTACCCGTTGACAACACTGTCGATGGACCAGTCGCTATGGACGTGCAGTGACCTATCCTGGCAGGAGAATGGGACTGAGGGAACAGCAAACACGGCATACGGCACCTCCACAGACGGTCCCCGTTCGGCTCACACCGAGTCGTCGGCTCTCACCCATGCAACGATCCCTGTGGACGTCGCAGCGCCTGAGCCCGGATCAGCCGGTCCAGAACATGGCGTTGCTGACCCACATCGACGGACCGATCGACGTGGCCCGCCTGGCTCGGTCGTTCGATCGGGTCGTCGCCTCCAGTGAGGTGCTGCGAACCAGGATCGTTCAAACCGAGTCGGGCGACGAAGTCGAGCTGCTACCGGCCCCCGAACCCCGACCCGACTCGCCGACACCGCCCATGTCCGAGGTCAGGGCCATGACCCGGCTGGAGATGGAGCAGTTGGCCGAGCGGCGATGCCGCCGGCCACTGGACATGACCCGGCGGGGGTTCGACAGCCTCATCGCCGTGCATCCTGATGGCACCTGCTCGTGGTACCTCAACCTGCACCACGTCATCACCGACGCCACGTCGTCGGCCCTCGTTTTCGAGGCCACGGCCCAGGCCTATTTCGCCGAGGACAACGGCTCGAGTCAGGTTCACCCTGACGGGGACTACGAGTGGAGGTACTACCAGTGGGCCTCCGGTTTGGACCATCGACTGCGGTCCTCTGGCGTTGCCGGCCCGCCGGCCGATGGTGACGAGGCCGAGGCGGCCACCGATCGGGCGGCCAAAGCCCTACGCCGGGCCCGGGATCACTGGGACCGTAGGGCCGGGGCCCCCCGGCTGGGAGCGCTGTACCGGGATGCTCGAGACGACGCCGAATCCGCCGGCGACACTCCCGGCGGCGACACGCCGAGCCAACAGCCGGCCACAGCCAGTCGACTGGCCCTCGACGTGGACGACGAGATGTTGTCGCAGATCCACACCCGGTTCGAGGACCAGTACAGGATGCTGAGCCCCGACCTGAGCTGGACGGTGCTGTTGACCACGGTCACCGCCCTCTATCTGCACCGGGTCTCGGGGGCCGAGCACTTCGCCATCGGTCTCCCCGTGCATCATCGCAACACCCCGGCCACCCGTCGACTGATCGGGCCGACCATGGAGGTCTTCCCGGTCGACATCACCATCGAGCCCGACGACAGCCACCACAGCCTCCATCAGAGGGTGGCCCGCGCCGTGCTCGACACCTTGCGTCACGCCGCCCCCGGCACAAGTCCCAAGCCCGACTACGAGGCCGTGGTCAACATCATCCCCCGAGCCGAGCAGGATCAGTTCGGCCCGTACGCCGCCTCCACCTCCTGGGTCCACCCCGGGGCCATCGACGCCAGTCACCTCCTGCGGGTCCAGCTGACCCGCTACCACGAGGGTTACGGCTACGAGTTCGCCCTCGACCTGAACCATCGTGGAGCCGACGTCACCCACCGGCAACGGGCGGCCGCCCACTACATCACGGTGCTCGACCGTGTTGTCAACCATCCCGATCAACCCATCGGCGACTACGCCATCATCACCGACGAGGAGGCCGAGATTCACCACCGGTGGGGTCATCGGATGGCCGCCGGTGTGGTTCCCCATTCGATCCTGCCGGTGCTACTCGACCGTCTGGTTTCGAGCCATGACATCGTGCTCGAGGAGACCGGGGGCGCCGAGAGCGATGGTGGGCAGGAGGGCATCGACTCCGGACGGTCCTGGACCGGCCCCGAACTTCGGTCCTGGATCCTGGCCACCGCTCGTTGGATCGAGGGCCGGGGGGTCGAGCCCGGTGATCGGGTGGCGGTCGAGCTGCCACGATCGCCCGAGGCCCTGGTCGCCATCATGGCAACGCTGGCCGTCGGTGCATCGTTCGTGCCCCTCGACCCGGCCCAACCGTCGGCCCGCCGCCGCCGGCTGGTGAAGCGGGCCGGGTGCCGACTCGTGCTGAACTCGGTCGAGGAGATCGGGGTTCAGGCCAAGGACCCGATCGACCACGACGGCGGCGAGTTCGCAGTGTCGCCCCACGGCGATGATGAGGCCTATCTCTTGTTCACGTCGGGTTCGACCGGCGAACCCAAAGGGGTACCGATAACCCATCAGGGCCTGGCCGACTACATCACCTTCGCCGCCCACGCCTATGTGGCCCCCGGCGAACAGATGGTGGCCGCCCTCTTCAGTGCCCTCACGTTCGACCTGACCATCACCTCGCTGTTCGTCCCCCTGGTCACCGGTGGACGCACGGTGGTGATCGGTCCCGACGGTCCCACCGGTCTGGCCGCCATCGCCGATCGCCGCGACATCACCTGGCTCAAGGCCACCCCGTCCCATCTCGAGCTGCTGGTTCGACTACTACCGAACGATCATGCGCTACGCACCCTGGTGGTCGGCGGCGAGGCGTTCGGCCGGTCGCTGGCCGAGAGCCTTCTGGCCTTCAATCCCACGGCCCGGATCTTCAACGAGTACGGCCCGACCGAGGCCGTGGTGGGCTGCATGATCTACCAGGTGCCGGATGGGTACGGCGTCCGTTGGCCCTTCGGTCCCGATGTGCCGATCGGTCGTCCCGCTCCCGGGGTCAGCCTGGTCGTGCTCGATCGGTACCGTCAGCCGGTACCCGTCGGTTCCCCCGGCGAGCTGTGTCTCAGCCACCGGGGGGTCACCGCCGGCTACCTGGACGCCGACGCCACCGGAGATGCAGAGGTGGCATCGGGCTCACCGTTCATGACCATCGACGGTACCCGGTTCTATCGGTCGGGGGATCTGGCTCGGCTGATCGCCACGGACGGTCCCGGCCCGGGCTCGGAATCGGGGGTCGTGGACCACGAACTCGTCTACCTCGGTCGTATCGACGAGCAGGTCAAGGTCGGTGGCATCCGCCTCGAACCCATCGAGGTCGAACAGGCTCTCAACCGTCATCCCTCCGTGGGCAGAAGTGCCGTGCGGGTCTGGTCGCCGTCGACCGAGGGGGCCGAACGCCCCGACCATCACTGCCCCCGGTGTGGCCTACCCGACAATGTGCCCGGAGTGGCCTTCGGCGACGACGGGGTGTGCGACACGTGCCACTCCTTCGACCGGGTGGCCCCGGTGGCCGAGCAGTGGTTCAAGTCCCCGGACGATCTGGCTCGGGAACTGGTTGGAGCGGCGGAGTCCAAGACCGGTGACTATGACGTACTGCACCTTCTGAGCGGAGGAAAGGACTCGACCTTTGCCCTCTATCAATTGGTCGAGTTGGGAGCCAAGCCGTATGCGCTGACGCTGGACAACGGATTCATCTCGGAGGAGGCCAAGGCCAACGTCCGGGCGTCGGTGGCCGACCTCGGCGTCGACCACGAGTTCGTGACCACCGAGGCCATGAACGCCATCTTCGCCGACTCGCTGGCCACCTACTCCAATGTCTGCAACGGCTGCTACAAGGCCATCTACACCCTGGCCACCAACAAGGCGGCCGAGCTGGGCATCCCGGTCATTGTCACCGGGCTGTCCCGGGGCCAGTTGTTCGAGACCAGGCTCATTCCCCAACAGTTCTCACTCGACCGGTTCGACCCCGATGCCATCGACCGGGCCGTCATCGAGGCCCGTAGGATCTACCACCGCACCGACGATGCCGTCAATCGCCTGCTCGACACCGAGATCTTCTCCGACGACGGCGTCTTCGACCGCATTCGCTATGTCGACTTCTACCGCTACGTCGATGTGGAACTCTCGGAGATGCTGGACTTTCTCGAGAACCGGGCTCCGTGGGTTCGGCCGACCGACACCGGACGCTCCAGCAACTGCCTCATCAACGCCGCCGGTATTCACACCCACCTGGCCGAACAGGGCTACCACAACTACGCCGTGCCCTACGCCTGGGACGTCCGGCTCGGCCACAAGACCAGGGACGAGGCCATCGCCGAACTGGACGACCATCTCGACGATCCCGAACAGCAGGCGGAGATCGCCGATATTCTGGCCACGGTCGGCTACGAACCCCATCGCCGTGAGGTGTTGACGGCCTGGTTGGAACCCGAATCCGGGTCCGACATTCCCGACCCGTCGGAGCTTCGAGAGCTTCTGGCCGACCGCCTGCCCGACTTCGCCATCCCCGCCGCCTTTGTCGCCGTCGATCAACTGCCCCTCAACACCAACGGCAAGCTCGATGCCTCGGCCCTGCCCGCCCCCCAGCGGGTCCATCGGGCCGCATCCGGTGTCTACGTGGCCGCCTCCACCCGTACCGAGACCCTGGTCGTCTCGGTGTGGGAGCGCATCCTGGGCATCGAACCGATCAGCATCGACGACGACTTCTTCGCCCTGGGTGGCGATTCGCTGGCGGCGCTGGAGATGATTGTGGCCATCAGCGACCGGTTGGGTTTGCACATCCCCGAGGACGTTGCTTTTCGCCACACCACACCCCGGGCCCTGGCCGTTCGTATCGACGGTGAACGAGGAGAGGAGCAGACGACCGACGGGGAACTGTCGCCTCCGGGCCCCACCCCGGACGGCGAGCTGTCGGCGCTGTCGGCAGGCCAGCGGGCCGTGCTGTTCGATCAGGCCTCCCGGCCCGACGATGTCATGTACAACGTAGGCCGGGTCTATCGGTTCGACGGTGATGGCCCCGAGCCGGAGCGCTTGCGAACCGCCTTGGAGCGTGTGGCCGAACGCCACCAGCCGCTGTCGTGGACCTCCGGGGCCGAGCGCCGGAAACTGACCGGGGCCCAGGCGGTGGCGTTCACGCTCGGTTCGCCCATCGACCCCGAGGGGCTCGATCAGGCCCTGGCCGCCGTCCACCGGGCTCCTTTCGACCTCGAGAACGGGCCCATGTTGCGAGCCCTGGTCCAGCCGGTCTCCGACGGCTCGACGGCGGTGCTGCTGGTGATCCACCATGTCTCGGGCGACGCCGACAGTTTCGACATCATCTGGCGGGACGTCAACACCCTGCTCGACGCCGCCGACCCGGCTCGTGTCCGGCTGACGCCGCTGAGGACCGACTACGCCCGCTTCTGCCAGTGGCAGGAGGACACCCGATCCGACGCCGACCGCCGATATTGGCTGTCGGTTGCGCCCGACGAGGCCGCCGGCACCCTGGCCTTCGCCCCTGGCAAGGGCCAGGCCGACGGGTTCCTGATCCGGCCCGCCGGCATCGCGCCCGAGGCCCTGGCCGAGGCGGCGTCGACCGTCGTTGGGGCGACCCCGTTTGCCCTCGCTCTCACCGCAATTGCCCCCGCCGTCGCCGACCACGGCACCAGCTCCACGGTCGAACTCGGTCTCATCACCTCCACCCGGACCCATCCGGCGGCCGCCGATCTGGTCGGCTACTTCCTCAATACGATCCCGGTGACCATCGACACCGCCGACCGGACCGGCAGCGACTCCACTGCCGATGACGCCGAAGAAGTCGAAGATGGGGGTGAACCTGTCGTTGCCAAACTCAGGGCCGACATCGCCGCCGTCACCGGTCGCCTGGGTTCGGCGCTGGCCCACCGAACCTATCCGCTGGCCCATATCCTGGCCGATCGGCGCAGCGCCGGCCTGCCGGCCCGGCCGCCCGGAGTATTCGTGGCCTACGACGACCTGACCGACGCCGAGGTAGCCGGCTCCACCGCTCGGCAGCGTGTGCTGTCCAACGGCTCGGCCGTGGTCGATGCCACCATCTTCGTCGAGCGTCGTCACGACCGAGTCGATCTCAGCCTCGAGTACCGGGGTTCGACCATGACCGCCGGCCAGGCCGAGCAACTGCTGGACGCCATCGATCGGTCACTGACCGAGCTGGTCGACGGCCTGCTCGGCCACGAGTCGACGACCGACGCCGACGCCGACTGCAGCGTGCTCGTCGGCCCGGACCTGGTGCAGCTCGACGGCCCGGCCCTGACCATTGATCTCATCGAGCAGCGTCTGGTCGCCGGTGGCGATTCCCCGGCCGTGGTGTGCGGCGACGAGACGTTGAGCTGGAACGAGCTGGCGTTGCGGTCCGACGCCGTGGTCCGCCACCTCGCCAACAAAGGGGTCGAACCCGGTGATCGGGTGGTGGTCAGGCTGGGCCGATCGGTTGACTTGGTGGCGGCCATGGTCGGGGTGATGCGGGCTGGTGCCGTCTATGTTCCGGTTGATCCCACCTATCCCAGAGCCCGGGTCCGGCTGCTGACCAAGCGGGCCCGAGCGGCCGCCGTCCTGAGCGGCTATGTCGATGAGCTGTTCGGTGTCGAACCGACCGATGACGCCGCCCCGGGGAACGACCCATCCGACAGCGGGGTCGGTCGGTCCCCTGACGACGTGGCCTACATCATCTTCACCTCGGGTTCCACCGGGGAGCCCAAGCCGGTGGCCATCACCCACGGTCAGCTCTCGCACAGCACCAAGGCCCGGCCCCGGTTCTACGGCGATCCCGCCAGCGATGACGACGGCGTCCAGTTCCGGTTCCTCATGGTGTCCAGCCCGTCGTTCGACAGCAGCATCGCCGGACTGTTCTGGACCCTGGCCGAGGGCGGGACCCTGGTACTGCCCGACGATCATACCGTGCATGATGTCGAGGCCTTGGCCCGGCTGCTCATCGACCGGCGCATCACCCACACCCTGATGGTTCCCACCCTGTATCAGGGGGTTCTCGATTCCCTGCCCCGCCTTGGTTATGGTCGTCCCGTCGGCGATGGCCATTGGTGGCCCGGCCAGGTCATCGTGGCCGGTGAGGCGTGCCCCGCGGTCCTGGTCGACAATCACTACCATCGGTTCCCGCTGTCCAGGCTTACCAACGAGTACGGCCCGACCGAGGCCACGGTGTGGGCCACGGGCCATCACACCCGACTCGGCGACGATCCGGTTCCCATCGGTCGGCCCATCGCCGGGACCTGGCTGGCCGTTGTCGGCCCCGACGGCCGGCCCCGGCCCCGCGGCGTGATAGGCGAACTGGTTCTGGGCGGTCCCACAGTGGCCGCCGATCACGGGGCTCCCTCCTCCGAACTGGGGTCGTGGGTGGCCGAGGCTTTGGCCCCGGCGCCGCCTGAGGGGTGGGTGTTCCTCACCGGCGACCGGGCCGCCGTGGTTGACGGCATCGTGGAGTTCCACGGCCGTGACGATCATCAGCTCAGCATCAACGGAACCAGAATCGAACCGGAGGAGGTGGAGCACGCCCTGAGCGGTGTGGACGGTGTTCGAGCCGTCATCGTCACCTCCCTCGGCCGGGGCCGGCGCCCCCTCGACCTGCTCGTGGCCCACGTGGAGGTCGAGTCGATCGAGTTCGGTGTGGGTGACGGTGGGGGGCCGGCTGCCGGCGATGGCGAGCATGCGGTGGTGAGCGCCCTCCAGGACGCGGCCCGAGCCCACCTGCCGCCCCTGCTGCGGCCCGGCCATTACGAGATTCACCGGGCCGACCAACCCCTGCCCAGAACCCCGAACGGCAAGCTGGATCGAGCCGCCGCCGCCAAGTTGGGTGTCACCGAGTTCCGGCCGGGTCCGGGCGCCGGCCCCGGCACCACGTCGGCCGGCGACAACGGTACCTCCGGGGCCGAGCTGGAATCGAAGCTGGCCGCCCTGTTCGCCGCCTCCCTGGGACGGGATCGCTTGGCCGTAACCGAATCGTTCTTCGACTTCGGTGGTCACTCCCTGCTTGCCATCGACCTGATGCTCGCCGTCGAGGAGGAGACCGGCCAACGGGTTCCGGTGTCGGAGCTGTACCGGGCCCCGACTCCGCGGCTGCTGGCGGCCGAGATCGCACGGAGCGGGGGCGACGGCGATACCGTGACCGCCGGGGCCGGCGATCGCCCCGAACCTGACGGCAGGGGTCACACCTTCCTGGTCCCGATTCAGCCCGACGGATCCCGGCCCCCGATCTTCGGTATCCATGTGCTCGGCGTGAACAGCGCCTATTTCCGGCCTCTGTCGTCCCACCTCGGCACCGACCAACCGGTTCTGGGCCTGGGCCAACCCAATCTCGATCGTGATCTGCAGCTGGACGGGCCGACGTCGGTGGCCGACGTCGCTGCCGGCTATGTGGCCGAGATCAACCGGATCCGGCCCGACGGACCCATCGTCATCGCCGCCATCTCCCTCGGCGGTGTCGTGGCCTACGAGACGGCCCAGCAACTGGTGGCCATGGGTCGTGATGTGCCGCTGATGGCGCTGTTCGATGCCGTGGGACCCGACGTGGCCGACCACGCCCTGACCCGGCGCCAACAGCTGGCGATCCATGCCAGGGCGCTGAAGGCCGAACCCAAGGAGTACGTGTCGGGGCGTCTGGCCTATCAGGGCCAGAAGGTGAAGCGGGTGGCCGAGCTGGCCGAGGCCCGACTACGGACGCGGTACGGGCGGGAGTCGACCCACCGGCTCGAGGTGCGACGGTTCATCGAGGCCAACATCCAGAGCCAGTTGCACTACGAGTATCAGCCCTACCCCAATCCGATGGTCATCTACAAGGCGGCCGACGATCCGTTCACCGCCCACTTCCTCGATCTGGACATGGGCTGGCGGTCGGTCGCCCATGGCGGTCTGAGCATCAAGGTGGTGTCCGGTGACCACATTTCCATGGTGGCCGAGCCCAATGTCGGTCTTCTGGCCCGCTACCTGCGGGAGGACATCGACGCCTATCTGCCGGAGTGAGAGGCCGGGTTCTACTCCGGCCCGAAGCGACGTTCGTATCGATGTTGGCGCCGCTTGTCCCGTCGGGCCTGGCGTAGCTCCCGTTTCCACTGTCGAAGCTCGGCCCTGGTGTTGTCGACGATCTCCTCCAGCTCGGTCACCGTGGTGTCGTCGAGTGACAGATCGATGTCGTGCATCGGCGGTGGCAATGCCACCGATGCATCGTCAACGGCGGTTTCGAGATCGTTTGTGCCCTCGTCCTCGGTTGTGGTCTCGTCCCGGCGAGTGGGGGTCATCGATCGATCGGATTTCGCCTCGACCGCGGCCGTTGTGTCGATTGTCGCCGTGGCCGCCGGGGCGTCGTGAGCCGGGGGAGAGGCCAGCATTGGCGCACCGGGCTCGGGGGACGGTGGGGCGGGCGGGGCAGGCGGTGGCAGCAAGTCGAGGGGGCGTGACATCGACGGCTTTCCGGTTGCCCACGGTGGTGGAGCGGCGCCGGTCAGCTCGGCCGCCTTCTCCAGCGCATCGGCTCGCACCCGGTCGGCATAGCTGCGGATGAACCCTCCGACACCTTCGTCCGATTTCGAACTCATGTCCCCCACAGTAATGCAGTTCGTTCCGGTTCGGACCGTCGGCCTAGAGCGTGGCGGCCGGGGCCCAACAGGCGTGGGTGCCGCTGCTGAGACGTTCCGGGAGCAGAATCGACGCCACCGGTCCCGCTCCCGGATCGGCGGCGTCGAAGACCTTGCATCGGGATTCGTCGTTGTTCATATCGACGGTGAACGTGATCAGATAGCCGTCGTCTTCGGCCTTCGAGTCGAGTCGGGGAGCCATGACCGTTTCCGAGCAGTATTCGCCATCGGCCAGCGTCACCACGGTTTCGCATCCGGTTTGCAGGTCATGCTTGACCAGACCCTCGAACCCGAACCAGCCTCTGACCGGCAAGGCATTGTAGGAATAGCGATAGGGGCGACCGCCGTAGGTGCCGTTGATCATGCCGAATTCCATGATCCGATCGCTCAAGGGCTCTTCCTCGGTTTCCCCGGTGACAAGGTTGAAGCGCCACCGCCGAGCCTCGGACTGCATGGTGTGAAGGTCGAGGTAGCGGAAGGCGTTCTCCTGGGGTGACAGGTGGGGGAGCGGGGTCGGCGCCGGATTGTGTTGGAAGAAGCCGTCCAACACCACCTCGTCTCCTTCCTCATAGGCATTGATCCAATGAAGGACGAAGGTGGGCTCGGCGTCGAACCAGATCACGTCGCTGTTGGTTCCGCTCCGGAGAACGGTGCCACTCGTTCCCCGCCGGGGAACGATGGCGAACCGGGTTGTCATCTCGGGATAGAACGTCAGGTAGTAGTGGCCCGCGGCCAGGCCCTTCGGGTTGTAGAACATCGGGCAGTCGTTGAGGATGGCGTAGTTCTCGGTGAACGCCATGTCATGGGGTAATCGAGGTCCGGGCAACTCGATCGGGGTGTAGTGCGCCAGGTTGCCGTGGGGATCCAGCACGCCGTAGTGCATATAGGGGAACTCGGTGGAGTAGTTGAAGAACAACAGCTCGCCCGTGTTCTCGTCGACCTTGGTGTGGGCCGACACTCCTTCGGCCGGAAACCTGCCACCCCAGGTCTCCTTGCCGTCGGGTGCCAGGGTGACCGGATCCAGCCGATACAGATCGCCGCATTGCCAGAAGCTGGTGAGGGCTTTGCCGTGATGCACGACGACATCGGTGCTGGAGGCGTCCTTCATTCCACCTCGGGCTCCCCAACCCGGCCGTTCGGCCAGCGATTTCGATTCGGCCACCCCGGCCCACAGCGAGCGCCCCTCGGCCTGCTCGGCAACCAGCCCGTCGGTGGGCACGAACCGGTTGTGGTAGACGGCGTCGCCGTCGGCGAACGAGATGGAGTGGATCATGCCGTCGCCGTCGAACGGGTGATAGAGCGAGATCGGGGGGTGGAGCGGGTTCTCGGTATTGCGCAGGTAGACGCCGGCCAGGTCGGTGGGGATCTCCCCCTTGACCTCCAGATCCCACGCTCGGCGCTCGGTGGTTTGAGGACGCCACGGCCCGCTGCGATAGGGGTGATCGTCGTCGGGGGGCAGGGAGGAATCGAGTTGTCGGAGCACCTCGGTCTTCATGTCCCGACGGTACCAGAGCACTCACCGGGCATCGAAACCACCCCGGGAGCCGCAAAAGGTCGGGGGTTGGGTGCATATCCTGAAGTCATGGCTTCTGTTGACAGCTCGGCTCCGACCGATACCGACGAGATTCCCGGCGACGACTTCTTGCTCGACCCCCTGGAGAGCTTCGGAGGCCGTTCCGGGCCCCTTCTACTCATCGTGGCCGATGGTGTCGGCGTGGCCCCTGACATCGATTCCAACGCCGTCTACCGGGCCCACACCCCGACGTTGGATGCCCTGGCCGACTCGGAGCTGTACACCGAGTTGGCGGCCCACGGTCCGGCCGTCGGCCTGCCCTCCGATGACGACATGGGCAACAGCGAGGTCGGGCACAACGCCCTGGGCGCAGGTCGGATCTTCGCCCAGGGAGCCAAGCTGGTCAACCGGGCCATCGCCGACGGCTCGCTGTTCGAAGCCGACGCATGGAAGACGGCCATCGAGCGGGCCACCTCGGGCGGCACCCTGCACTTCCTGGGCCTGCATTCCGATGGCAACGTGCACTCCCACAACGACCACCTGTACGCCATGTTGCGACGGGCGGCCGAGGAGGGGGTGCGCAGCGTAGCCGTGCACATTCTCCACGACGGCCGTGATGTCCCGGCCCGCTCCGCCCTCACCTACATCGACAGCACCGAAGCGGTGCTGGCCGAGATCAACGACGGCTACGAGGGCGCAGCGTATCGCATCGCCTCCGGTGGTGGCCGCATGAAGATCACCATGGACCGCTACGAGGCAGACTGGGAGATGGTGGAGCGGGGCTATCGCTGTCACACCTACGGGGAGGGTCGGCCTTCTGCATCGGCCACCGAGGCGGTGGAGACCATGTACGGCGAGACCGACGCCGGCGACCAGTACCTCGACTGGTTCGTGGTGGTCGACGACCACGGCAGCCCGGTGGGCACCATGGCCGACGGCGACGCTGTGATCCTCTACAACTTCCGGGGCGACCGGGCCATCGAGATCTCCCGGGCCTACGAGGAGGACGACTTCACTCCCTTTGATCGCCACCCCGCCGGCGGTGGTGAGCGGCCCGATCTGTTCTTCGCCGGCATGCTGGAGTACGACGGCGACACTCATGTGCCCAAGCACTACCTGGTGCCACCACCGTCCATCAATCGGACCATGGGTCAGTTCCTGTGCGCCGCCGGGGTGCGCAGCTTCGCCATCAGCGAGACCCAGAAGTTCGGCCACGTCACCTACTTCTGGAATGGCAACCGCTCGGGCTACGTCGACCGGGAGCTGGAGACCTACATCGAGATTCCGTCCGACAACGTCGAGTTCAACAAGACCCCGGGCATGAAGCTGCGGGAGATCACTGACGAGACCATCAAGCTGCTTCGCTCCGGCCACTACCGCTGGGGTCGCGTCAACTTCCCCAACGGGGACATGGTGGGCCACACCGGCGACCTCGACGCCACCATCGAGGCCATGGAGGTCCAGGACGAGTGCGTGGCCAGGCTCATCAAGGTGATCGACGAACTCGACGGCATCCTCATCTACACCGCCGACCATGGCAACGCCGACATCATGTACACGGAGAAGGACGGGGTGCGGTCCCCGAAGACGTCCCACACCCTCAGTCCGGTGCCCTTCGCCATCCACGACCCCGACTATGACGGGGAATACGTGATGGATCCGGTGGAGGGCGCCGGCCTCAGCCATGTGGCGGCAACCGTGTTCAACCTGCTCGGCTACAAACCCCCACCCGACTACAACCCCAGCCTGATCCGCTTCGTGTAGGGGTCGTGCCAGGGGCCGGACATCAGCGCCTGGTTGCCGGCCCATGGTTCCCGGGCCGAGCGCACCCGAGCAGGTCGAGGTGGGTCGAGCCTGGGCGGAACCCTGCGGCGCCCGGCGGCAAGGTGCTACCCTCACGCACGTGGTTTCCGGGGGGTGGTGCTTCCACAGTGCGGATAGGCGAGCCGGCGGCTTTGGCCTGCGAATGCCGGGATCGTGGTGGGGTACATCGTGTTCCTGCGCCAGTCCGATCAGCCGGTTGACGAGGGCGCCACGCTGTTCTTCGTGCTGCTCATCACCCTGATCGTGACACTGTTCGACCGGTACCGTCCGATCCGAGTTTCCGGGTTCTCCCACGATGACCCTGACGTCGGGTCGGTGGCCGCCGATCGGTGAAGGTCCGAGCCCAAACCGTCGGACCGGCCCCGGCCCGCCGGTAGGCCTGCGGCGTCGCAACCCCGGACGCGGCACCGCCGCCGGCTTCTCCGGGGAGCGTGCCGGCGGCGGTGCAATGACGGGTGCGGGCCCAGCGAGTGTCTTCGCCCTCAGTCCTGGGCGAAGAGCTCGGCCAGCGCCTCTTCGTTCTCGGCGCTCAGATTGGTTGTAATCAGCTCCATGTCCTCGCCGGCGAGGGCGTCCTTGACCCGGTCGACGACGGCGTCGCTCGAGAGAAGGAACAGCGCGGAGGTGCCCTGGGTGACCTTCTCCCGCACACCGGCAATGAAGTCGTCGTCGATGCCGAAGTCGCGCATCGAGCCGCCGAGGGCACCCATTGCCGCTCCGAAGGCCATGCCGAAGAAGGGCACGAAGAAGATCAGTCCGAACAACAGACCCCAGAAGGCGCCACCTGCTGCGCCGGCACCGGTGGTCGAGAAGAGCTGCTTGGTCTTCGGCTTCTTCTTGTCGGCCGGCCAGGTGACGACTGCGGCGTCATGAATCGTGATGAGTTCCTGCTTCTGGAGCGCCATCACCTTCTCCCGCACTCGCTCCGCTCCGTCGGCGTCGTGGAATTTCCAGACCGTTAGTGTTGCCATATCAGTTCCTCTGCTTGTGGGGTTGTGGTTGGACGGACCCAGGAGTGTAGTCAGGCAGGTTGAGACCGCCCTCACACCATTTGGGCGAGGCCGGTCAACGTTTCGTCAGCGCCCACCCGCCCGCTGGGTCCTGCTCTTACAGCGTCAGGCCCGTTCGCGGCTGACCCAGTCGGTGGGCAGGTCGGCGCCACCCTCCGGCGTCCACCGTCGGCGGGTCTGGGCGAAAGCAGGGACGGGCGAGATCGGCCCGGCGTACAGGACTTGACCGAGGCTAAGACTCGGCGACCGACGAATCAGTCCGGCGGCGACGTGGGAGAAGGTGTCGGTGAGTTCGTCGACGTCGAGCTTCGAGTTCATGCGGAGCAGGATCAGATTGTCGCACTGGGCGATGACCTGCTCGTGCACCTTGCTCGGGCGTTGGGTGGCCACCAACAGGTGCAGGCCGAATTTCCGCCCCTCACCGGCGATCAGCGTGCCGAAATCGGCTGTCGCCCGCTCGAGCGGCGTGGCGGGATTGGCGGGGAAGACGTTGTGGGCCTCGTCGATGACGAAGAGGCGCGGTTGCCGGTCGGCTCGGTCCAGCCAGAAACCACCGAGCACGCTGGTGCTGACAAGCGTACGCTCGAGCGGACGACCGAGACTGCCGAGGTCGATGACCACGTAATCGTGGTCTCTCAGGCGGAAGCTGGTGATCGACTCCTCGCCGGGTCGGCACCAGAGATCCCACGACGCAACTCCGGTGTTGTCGATCCGAGCGGCAAGTCGTGACCCGACCTCACCTTCTCGACGAACGTGCTCCACGACGTCGGGCACCGAAAATGGCGACTCGAGCGAGGTCATCGCTCGCCGGAGTGCCCCAAACTCGTCGAGGTCGGCGATCGCATCGAGTCCGAGAAAGGCAGCGAACACGGTGAACGGGATATCGCTGAGGTGGGCGACGAGATCGACGTCACCGTCGTGGCCGCGGGCGCTGGCCACGACGACCGGCTCCGGGATGTCGGCATAGGGGGCGCTTTCCGGAACCTCGGAGGGATCGACGGCCAGCCGCCCCAGGTGGACGTGATCGGAGTTCGGGTCGAGCACGATGATCGGAAGGCGGGTCGACAGGCGCATGGACTCGAGCAGGACGCCGGTGGTGTAGGTCTTGCCGGAGCCCGATTGGCCACAGAGGAACGTGTGGCGGGTGAACCCCTTCGGCCTCAGCTCGATGGGGAGGTCGGTACCGTCGAGCGCCGTGCCGATTGATGGGCCGCCGGTGCCGGTCATCACCTGTCGCATCGCTTTCGCTTCATCGCTGGTAGCCGCTCGGAGCAACGACTCGTCGAACGGAGCGGGCGAGCCGGGTGCGAACCCACCCGATCCGGTGAGCGAACCCAGTATCTGCGCCGTCCCCTCCACGGCTCGCATGATCGGCCTCGCCTTGGCCGTCGTGGCCACATGGCCACCGAGGTCGAGCCGCTCCAGGTCGATCTCGAGCGGCGTTCGCTCCGTGATGTCGAGCATCTCGATCTGCATGATGAGCGGCGGCCCGACCGCCGGCTCGGCCACCACCAGGTCGCCGACATTGTGGCCCATGTCGAGCGGCCCGCTGATGTTGGCGACCCGACCGTCAACCGAGAAGGCCACACTTGAGACCGGGACCGCCTCGTTCAATCGGCGCCTGATACCAACCGGGTCGATGAAGCTGTCCGTGTCGGCAGCGTTGTCCACCATCATTCCTCCGGTGTCGTGTGTCATCTCCGCAACTGTAGCCGCGCCCGCCGAATCGCACCGAAGGTGCGTGAGAGGGCGGATCGGTTCGAGTGCCGACGAAGTCGGCTCCATCCAGCCGGAGGCTGGGAGGCGGAGGCTGGGAGGCGGAGGCTGGGAGGCGGAGCCTCAGTTTCCTGTTACCTCTTGGGAAGCTTGCCCGGCTTGTGATCGCCGGCCATGAGCGGTGTGTACAGGCGATCCCGGTACTCGGCCACCATGCGCCCTGCGGTCACCCTGGGCCCGAGGTAGGTCCAGCCCTTGCGGATCCGGGCCAGCCAGGCGTCACTGAACGGTGAGCCGTCGGGGTCGAAGAACTCGGGCACCACCTTGTCGGCGAGGGTGTTCATCAGCCCGGC
>JAHEJM010000179.1 GCA_024638815.1 Acidimicrobiales bacterium
TGTTCCAGCTCGGCACCGGAAAGATCGAGTCCGTCAACGATGACAAAGGTGCCACCGGGTTGGGGAGGGTACGACTCGGCCAGCGCCTCGGCCAGCACCACGATCCCGCTGTCCTCGATCAGGAATCCGCTGACGGTCACGTCGGTTCCGTCGGGCCGATCGGCGGCCTCGCCCGGGCTCACCACGCCCTCATCGTTGCCAACCGGAGGCGCCGGTGGGCCTTCGGTCACTGATGGTCGCTCTTCCACGCCTGCAGGTTGTCGAACACCGCACCGTTGATCCTGGTGGCGGCGTTGAATGGTCGGACACCCACACCGTAGGCGTGAATGCCGACGGCATAGCGGCTTCCGTCCCGTATGCGATAGACGGCGCTGCCACTCTGGCCGCCGGCGGTGTCGATGTCATAGAAGATCTGCCGACCGCTGACCGAGTTGATGCGTCGGGCCATGTACCACTGCTGGGCCCCCTGGCCGAGATCACCGGGATAGCCGGCCAGGTTCCCGACCACCGATCGAAGGGTGGAGTCGCCGTATTTGGCGAAACCGAGCCAGCCGGTTCGACTGCCGAGATCGTCACCCTCGTCGAGCACGATCACGCCGTAGTCGTACTCGGCGTCGGGGTTGTCGGGCGGGCTCTCGGTCCAACCCCGAACGCTGAAGAACCGGGCGCTGGTGGCCTGGCCGAACGGGAGCGCGCTCTCGTTCCGACCGGGCATGACGACGATGCTTCGAGCCCATCCTCGGCGGGCCTCCACCGGTCCGTGGAAGAACAGGTTGTGTCCCGCCGTGGCCAGTACTCGAGGACTGATGAAGAACGCAGTGCCGATCCATCGGCTGCCGTCTCGAGCGGTTACCAGGAGCGAGGCGTGGGCCCGCCACGGGTACCGGTCGGTCCCGGTGATGCGAGTGCGATTGTCGTCGCCGATGACGGACTCGGCGGTAATCAAACCGACGGCCTCGGTATAGGAGGCCTCGACCGCACTTCGCAGTCCGTCGGTGGACGGCGCGACGGGAACCGCCGCCATCTCGGCCGCCGCCCCGGGTCCGGATCGGAGGGCGAATCCTTCCGCCGCCTGTTCCAGCCCGTCCTCACCGGGAGCATCGGTCTCGCCTCCGGCGCCGACCGAGTCGGACTCTTCGACCTCGTCGCCTGCGGGATCGTGATTGGAGACCGGATCGTCCGGATTGTCGATGGTCATTGATGCCTCCTGAGTGCTGCCGCACACCGATACTAGGCCGATTCGACCGATGGAGCGGGACGGTCGGTGCGGTGGTGGCGCCGACCGGGTGGTGAGCCGGCCTCAGCCAACCTCGCCGTCGACGACGCGCCCGCTCAGAAGGAAGGCAACCATCACCGCTGCCACCAGGGCTATCGCCGCCCCGATGAACGTCTCGGCCAGGGCCGATGTGGAGATGTCGACGGTGGCGGTGGCCACTGCATCGCCGTAGCCGGGGTCGGTGACGGGGGGAAGCTCGACCTCGGTTCGCAGGGCATCGTAACGGCGGATACCCCAGGCGGTCAGGGCTGCCAGACCAAGGCTGAATCCGATCAGCCGGGCCACGATGACCAGACCGGCTGCGGTACCTCGCTCATTCTCACCGGCGGTGTCGATGACGGCGGTGCCGGTGGGAGCGAGGGCCAGTCCGATCCCGGTCCCGACCAACCCGAGCTGCAGCGCCATCGGGATCGCCGTGGTTTGGGGCGACCAGTCCAACCCCATGATCAGCAGACCGACCGATGCGATGACGAGCCCCAGGATCACCGGCCGGCGGTAGCCGAGCTTGCCGGCGGCCACACCGCCGACATAGGAGGCGATCGCCATGGTCACGGTGAGTGCGGTCAGCAGCCAACCGGACCGTACGGCGCTGCGGGCAATGCCACCCTCCACGATGTTGACGAACAGTGGGACGTTGATGAGGGCGATCACCAGCCCGACACTCATCAGGCAGTTGACGGCGAGTGCCGGGCCGATCGAACGACGAGCCGTCATCATGGTGGTCAACATCGGCTCGGCCGCCCGCCGCTCGTTCCAGACCAGGATCGAGAAGGCAACGGCGGCCACCAGATACAGCCAGGGCCCGGAGACGAAGCTGTTGGGGGAGTCCGTCAACTCCTCCAACCCGGTGACCGTTTGGATCCTGGCCTCGCTCAGCAGCGCCACATTGAGCGAAATCAGACCGATCGTCAACAGGCCGGCTCCCCACCAATCGACCTGCCGCTCCCGACGATGCCCCGTGCTCAGGAGCCGCCAGCCGACGACCATTCCGGCCAGTGCCAGCGGGATGTTCAGATGAAACTGCCACTGCCACGACAGGTAACGGACCAGGGCCGCCCCGTACAGCGGTCCCCATACCCAGCCGATGGTCTCGACCGCTCCCAGGATGCCGATGGCCCGGACCCGTCGAGGACCACGATAGAGGTCGCCGGCAACGGCAAAGGCGATGGGGACAAGGGCTCCCCCGCCCACCGCGGTCAAGGCCCGGCCCACCAGGAGGGTGGACAGTGTGTCGGCTCGGGGCACCACCACCGACCCGACGGCGAACACAGCAAGGGCTCCGACGAAGACGGCTCGACGTCCCACGATGTCACTGATCCGACCGGCCAGGGGCATCACCGCGATGTAGGCGATGAGGTACACGTTGACGATCCAGGCGGCGTCACCCAGATCGTCGGGGATGGCGAGCTCGAAGTCGTTGATCATGGGCCGGAGCATGGTGGCCACCACCATCAGGTCGTCGGCGGCGACGAAGACGCCGAAGGCCACGATGGCCAGCACCGCCCATGGAGCCGGCTCACTATCCGGATCGGCGTCCGCCATCAGCCTTCGGTCGTCAGCTCCGGCGGGGCGATGGTGACCTCGGCGTCGTAGTCGCCGATGGTCATTCGCCAGTTGCTGACGGTGTCGTCCAGGGCCAGGGCGAACCGGACTTCCACGATTCGCCTGGTCTCGGCGTCGATCCACAGATCGATGTCGGTGGCCTGGGACACCAACCCACCGGTCAACACCTCGACCCGTTCGGCGCTGACGGGGGCCCGGACGTTGTACCGCTTCCCGAGTTCAGGGTCGTCGGACTGGGCCGGGTCATCGACCAACTCCGCTGTTTCCGCTGCTTCGGTCAGGAGGGTGGTGAACCCAGTTTCGGCGGCGAAAAGGTCGGCCGGGTCGAAGGTGAAACTCTCCGGCGCCACCGTCCATTCACCGGTCAGCGGGTTGGTGAACCACAGCTCACCATCGATGGCGATGGCTCCGACCTCGGTGGCGAAGCCCAGTGCGTCGACGCTGAGCAGCGCTTCGGATGAAGCCGGCGCTGCGAAGCGGCCGTCGGCCGACTGAAAGGCCAGTTGCTCGCCGTCGTCGATGAACACCGTTCCGTCCTTTTGCTCGAGGGTGAACGATGCCGATCCGACGGTGGCCATGGCCTCCGCCGTCTCACCCAGTAGTTGCTCCGCCGTTAGCGGGGCGGCCTCATCCTCCCCTGGACCCGACGAGCTACATCCGGTGACGAACATGGCCATCACGCAGGCGGCACACACCATGTAGACAGAGGAGTAGCGATGAGAACCCATCCCGTGAAGCGTAGGCCAAACCGGCAGACGATCGTCCGGCAACCGGGTTTCCCCGTCATGGTGGTGTGGCCTCGGTGCCGTCCGATGTCGGTTCGGTCAGCTCGACGGTGGCCACGGCCACCACGTCGGCCACGCTGTTGGCGACGACGATGTCGTAGCGGCCGGGGTCGATGGTCCAGCCCGGCTCGGTCCGCCGCTGGCGGTTCTGGAGCTGGGGCAGGGTGGCGGCGGTATGGGCCTGAAGGTCAGGCCAATCCGGCTGGGCCGGGTCCCAGTAGGCGAAGGATCGATCATCCAACGTCAACCTCACCGTGGTCGTCTCCCCAGGATCCAGGGTGACCTTGGCGAACGCCTTCAGCTCCTTGTCCGGTCGGGTCAGGCGGGACTGGTGGGGGCGCACATAGCACTGCACCACATGACTGCCGGGACGAACGCCAGTGTTGCTCACCGGCACCCGGATCTCCACGCCGATGCCGTCGCCGGCACCGAGGACCACCGTCTCCGCATTCAACTCCGGTTCGCCGATTTCGAACGATGCGTACGACAGGCCATGGCCGAAGGGGAACAGGGTGGGCAGCCTCCGGCTCTGGTACCACCGGTAGCCCATGAAGATGCCCTCGACATACGGCACCTGGTCGTTGTCGCCGGGGAAGTTGCCGTAGCTCGGTGTGTGCTCGACACACAGCGGCAAGGTGGTCGGCAACCGCCCACCGGGGTCGGCCACACCGGTCAACACATCGACCAGGGCGTCGGCCATCTCCTGGCCTCCGAGCCAGCTGATCACGATGGCCGGGGCGGTCGAGGCCCACGGCATCAGCACCGGGGAACCGGCGTTGACCACCACCACGGTGCGGGGATTGGCCTCGACCACGGCGGTGACCAATGCATCCTGGATCCCGGGCAGGGCCAGCGAGGTCCGGTCCTCGCCCTCGGTCTCCCAGTCGTCGTTGGTGCCGACCACCACCATCGCCACATCGGCGGCCCGAGCGACGGCCACCGACTCGGCCAAGGGGTCGGCCGGTTGCGGGGCCTGGACGCGAAGGTCGAGCCCGGTGAAAACCGCACCTTCCACCGTCAGCGTCTCCACCACGATCTCGTGCTCGGCCCCGGCGTCCAACTCCAGCTCGGCTGACATGGGGACGGAACCGAACCCGAAGAAGGCGGAACCGGTCGGCGGTGACTCGGTCACACCGTCGACCACCAGCTCACCGTCGATGAACAACCGCGTCGGCGTGATCTGGACCACCTCGAACCGGTGCGTTCCGGACCGTGACGGGGTGTAGACGGCACGGGCCCGAACCGAATAGGCGCTGAGCCGGGCTCCGGCATAGGGTTCATCCCCCGAGATCAGGCGGCTGGTGTCACGGGTTGCGGTGCCGGCGGGCTCGCCCGACCACGACATGTTGTCGAAGATCTCGACCAGGAAGCCCTGATCGCCGTCGCCGGTTCGAAGCTCGCCGCCTTCCAGCAACGGGGGCTGCTTGTCGATGAAACAGCCCGGGGAGTAGCGTATGTCGACCGAATCCCCGAGCCGGTTCCGCACCGCGACCAGCGGACTGGTGCGATGAAACGGTCGCAGGTTGGCCGAGCCACCGCCCATGACCTGGGCCCGGGCTGCGTTGGGGCCGATCACGGCGATCGAGCCGAGCCCATCGATGTCGAGCGGCAGGAGCGGCCCGGCCGCCGCCGGCTCGTCTCCAACCGGTTCGTTTCCAACCGGTTCGTTCTTCAGGAGGACCATGGCCTCGGCCGCAGCACGACGGGCCAGCGTCCGGTGCTCGGGAACGTCGATGGACTGCTCGGTCCGGGGCTCGTCGTCGAGGGCTCCGATTCGTTCGAAAGTCGACAACATTCGACCGGCCAGCACGTCCAGTCTCGCCTCCGGCACTCGGCCGTCCCGAACCGCCTGCCCCAGCACCGAGCCGTAGATGCGGTCACCGACCGGCATTTCGATGTCGAGCCCGGCGGCCGCCGAGTTGACCGTGTCGGCGGCGGCGAACCAGTCCGTGGTGACGAACCCTTCGAACCCCCATTCATGCCGGAGCACGTCGGTCAGCAGCCACGGCTGCTCGGTGCAGTAGGCGCCGTTCAGTCGGTTGTAGGAGGCCATGATGCCCAGTGCTCCACCCTGGGTCACGGCGAATTCGAACGGCACCAGATACAGCTCCCGCAGGGCCCGATGGTCGATGATGGAGTTGCTCGTCCAGCGGTCGGTCTCCGTTTCGTTACCCACGAAGTGTTTGACCGTGGTGATGACCCCCTGGGACTGCACCCCCCGGCAGTAGGCGGCGGCCAGCACCCCCGACAACAATGGATCCTCGGAGAAGCATTCGAAATTGCGACCGGCCAGCGGCGATCGATGGAGGTTGACGGTCGGGGCCAGCAGCACGCGGGCCGCCTTGGTTCGGGCTTCCCGTCCCAGCAACACTCCCAGCTCCTCCACCAGGTCGGCGTTCCACGTGGCTCCGAGGGCCGAACCACAGGGAATGCAGGTGGCCTTCGACTCACCCGAGCCCAGCAGTGACGAGCCTCGGGCCCCGTTCGGTCCATCGGTGCTTGCCCAGTCTCGAATGCCCAGGCGCGCCACTCCGGCCATGGTGAAAAGACCGGATCCGGCGGTCATGGCCGCCTTCTCCTCCAGGGTCAGGGTGGGAAGTAGCTCGGCGGTGCGGGGGCCGAGTTCGGTCATTGTCGGT
>JAHEJM010000180.1 GCA_024638815.1 Acidimicrobiales bacterium
TGGTGACAGTGGTGGCGGTGGAGTTGAGCAGGTACTTGACCTGGTCCGGGGTGAGCTCGGGCCGGTCCTCGAGCAGCACCGCTGCCGCTCCGGCCACCGCAGCGGCGGCCTGAGACGTGCCCGAGCCCCGCAGGTACAGATCGCCCTGGCCGGTTTCGCAAGTGGCATCGGGATAGGTGTCGGCCAGGTAGCTGCCGACAAGACCGGCCGACAGGACCGAGCCGCCGGGGGCGACCACATCAGGGTTGCGCATGCCGTCGGCCTTCGACGACCAGTTCGGCACCCGCCACCCCATGGGGGAGCTGGAATCGGGCTCGGTGGCCCCGACGGCGATCACGTAGGGATTGAGGGCCGGGTTGGCCAGGCGGGCGACATTGCGGCCTTCATTGCCACCGGCGACCACCACGACGATGCCATGGCGCCAGGCGTTCTCGACCGCATGAGCGAGCGGGTCGAGTCGGTAGTCCTGGGAGGCGTCGGTGCCATAGGACAGCGAGATGACCCGGATGTTGCTGCCGTTGATGTTGCGGTTGGCGATGACCCAGTCGATGGCGGCGATGACCTGGGACACATCGACGGTGCCGTCGCCGGCCCCGACCTTGACGTTGATGAGATGGGCGCCGGGAGCGACGCCGTCACCGGAAGCTGTATTGTTGCCGGCGATTACGGCCGCCATGTTTGTGCCGTGGCCGTGAAGGTCCCGGTGCCGGAGGTTGTCGTCCAGCGCATCGAAGGACAGATCAAGGCCGTCGGCCACCTTGTCCCGGCCGGTCAGGCCTTCGACCTGGTTGATGCCGGTGTCGATGACGGCAACCCCCACGCCGCCACCGGTGGCCGCATAGTTGGCGTTCATTCCGGCCCGGACCTCGTCCAGCGACAGGGTGTGGGAATCGGCCAGCACGTCGGTACACGACGCTGTGCCCGAGGAGCCTCCCGACCCGTCGCCCCCGCCGCCGCCGCCGTTGCCGTTGCCGCCTTTGGCTGCAAGGGCCGGTGAGGCCATGGCCATGATCACGGCCAGGGCAACCGCCACCGCAGCACAGCGTTGGATCCACGTCACCCCCAGCCAGGTGGTACCTGCAGGCATGGTTTCGATATGTGTCTGCATCGGTCAACCTTCCGTTGATGATCAACGCAAACGTCGGTTTCGCCACTGACTCCCCGGAAGGCCAGGCGACCAGATACAGCCAACCGGATCAATTGTCTCGCTCGCAGAATGCTCTAAGAAGGCCTTCGACCTGAACAAACGCGATTCTTGAGCTGGACGAACCAAAATGATTCCGAAGACCTACCGGCCCGAGGCCTACGGAACGTCGAATGCGACAGGCAGGCCCGCATCAGCGCCGGGCGTCTCTGGGGTGGGCCCGGCTCCACCTCCATCCGATGACAGGGCCGTCAAGGCCTTCGATGGTGACGTCGGTACCAGGCGACCGTCTCGGCCACCGCGGTCTCCAGCGAGGTGGTGGTGAACGGCCCGAAGGTCGTTTGGAAGGCAGCGTCGTCGACGACGAACGGTTCGGTCCACTGATAGAGGATGCCGAGCGTCTCCTTGGAGATCCGGTGGAACGGTGATGCCACTCGCAACATGGTCTTGGAGATAACCCCGGTCTTCAGCGGGGCGGGAAGTTGGGCGTTGACCAGCCGGAGGAAGTCGGCACCGGTCACTGCCGGGGCATGGGGAAGGATCCAGATCCGACCATCGGCCCGCTCGTCGGTCCCGAGTTGGACGTGGGCTCGGGCGATGTCGGGAAGGTAGGCCACCGAATGTGCTGCATCGAGCGAACCGGTCCAGCGGATCGTCTTGCCGGTGGCAACCGGCTTGACGGCAAGGGCACTGATGGCCGAGTTGTCGGCTCGAGGACCGAAGTAATCCGAGGCTCGACCGATGGCGACCCGAAGGCGACCAGAGCGGTGAGCCTCGAGGAGCCGCTCGGTCATCGCTCGACGCACCGCTCCTTTGGAATCGGTGGCGCGTTCGGGCGTGGTCTCGGTGATGGTTCCGGCACCGGGACCGTAGCCATACAAGTTGTCGACCATCACCAGCTTTGCGTCTACCCCGGCCACGGCGTCGATGACGGTGTCGAGCATCGCCGGGAACTCCTCGGGCCAGCGATGGTAGGGGGGCTGGGCCGCCATGTAGACCACGTCGGCTCCGGCCACGGCACGAGCGGCGCCGGCCGGGTCTGTCACATCGGCGGCCACGTTTTCGATGCCGTCAGGAAGATCGGCCGATCCCGAACGGTTGATGGCACGGGTGGTGAGCCCGGCCTCGTGGAGCGCACGGGCGATGGCGTTTCCGGCACCACCGGATGCCCCGAGAACGATATGAAGAGCAGGGGCCGGCGTCATGGTTGTGGACCTTTCCGGGACAAGATGTGAACGGTGTTCGCATCTTACGCAAACACTGTCGAGGGGCCGACGGTGGAGGCCAATCGCCGGTTGAGCGGCGCCTTCTTCGCCCTCGGCGTCGAGGCCTGGCGGCGGGGCGAACTCCAACTGCCCACACCTTCCCACCCCCCGACCGAGCAGGAGCGAGCCCTCGCCGCCGAGTCGCTCGAAGGTGCGCCGGCCGAGCTGGTGTCACTGTGCCTGAGCTCGTGGGCCCACTTCCATGGCCTCGTCACGCTCGAGGTGCTCGATCAGCTGGACTGGATATACCCCGACGCCGAGGCGTTCTTCCTGGCCGAGGTCGACGCCATCGCCGACCGTCTGTCGCCCCGGCTCTGAGTGCTCCGAGCGTCAGCGACGGGACTGCCCAGTCGCTCAAACCCTGCGCTCGTCGAAGCGCCAGAGCCCGGCTCGGCCAGCGGCGGCCACGGCGTCATCCATTTCATGACGCCCGGGTCGACGGTCGATGTCGTCGTATCGTTCCGATCCCGGAACACGATGCTCCGGTCGGTACTGGGCCATGATGTTGAGATAGGTGTCGGGCGAGATCCGGTCGTGGATCCAGTGGAAGATCGCCGCCGACTCGTCGAGATGGCCCGGCATGACCAGGTGCCGGACCAATAGTCCGCACCGGGCCAGCCCATCGGGGCCCAGCTTGAGGACACCGACCTGCCGCTGCATCTCCTCGATGGCGGTACGAGCCCGTTCCGGGTAGTCCTCGGCTCGGAGCAGCCGACGCGACGACTCGGGCTCCCACAGCTTGAAGTCCGGCATGTAGATGTCGACGAGACCGTCCATGAGTTCGAGCGATCTGATGGCGTCGTAGGCCGACGTGTTGTAGACGATCGGGAGTCGAAGCCCGGACGGGATGGCGATGGCGATGGCCTCGACCAGCTGGGGTGCGACATGTTCGGGAGTGACGAGGTTGATGTTGTGGCAGCCCTCGGCCTGCAATCGGAGCATCAGGTCTGCCAGTTCGTCGGCGCCCAGCTCTTGGCCGGCCTCCCGGGACGAGATGTCCCAGTTCTGGCAGAACACGCACTTGAGGTTGCAGAACGAGAAGAAGATGGTCCCGGACCCATTGCGACCCCGCAAACAGTCCTCCTCGCCGAAATGGGGGAACGCGCTGGCGACGTAGGGCCATCGGCCGGTGTGGCAGACCCCCCTCTCGTCGTCAAGACGGTTGACGCCGCAGTCCCGGGGGCAGGCGAGGCAGTGGGCCAGCTCCTCCCGGGCGGCGGCGACCTTGGCCTCGAGTCCACCCTCCCGCCAGGTCCCGACCGAGACCGGTTCATAGTCGCGGATCAGGAACCCGTGATCACGACCTGAACCCAGAGGTCCCATGCCACCAAACTACCCAACCCGGCCGAACCGTATCCAGCCCGGCCAAACCCATTCGAATTCATCCACCCGCTTTCCCGCCGGCCGGCGATGTGGTTCGCTGAGTTCGTGCAACTGGTGGCTCGATCATCGGTCCTCGTCGGGTTCACGCTGGCCTTCGTCGGCGTTCTCGCCCTTGCCTTGGCCGGCCTCTGGTTGCTGCAGCGCCACCTGCTCTATTTCCCCGGCGGCAACGTCCCACCGGTGGAGGACATCCTGCCAGGGTGGTCGGATGTGACGCTGACGACGACCGACGGTCTCGAACTTCAGGCCTGGTTTGCCCAACCGGGCACCGACCCCGGCACCCCCGTGGTCGTCGTGTTCCCGGGAAACGCCGGGAACCGGGCCGGCCGCGCCCCGTTGGGATCACGGTTGGCCGAGCACGGTTTCGGCGTCCTGCTCGTCGAGTACCGCGGTTTTGGCGGCAATCCCGGCGATCCGTCGGAGACGGGTTTGGCCAAGGACGCCCGGGCCGCAGTCCGATTCCTGGCCCGTGAGGAGCCCGATCGTCCGGTGGTGCTGTTCGGGGAATCGCTGGGGGCGGCCGTCGCCATCGGGCTCGCCGCCGTCGAACCGCCGGCGGCCCTGATCCTGCGCTCACCGTTCACCTCGCTGGCCGACGTGGCCCAAGTGCACTATCCGCCCGGTCCTCCACGGTTCCTGCTCCGAGATCGCTATCCCTCCGACGAGCGGATCGGCTCGGTTGCGGCGCCGGTACTCGTGGTTGCCGGCTCCGAGGACTCGATCGTTCCTGCGGACCAAAGCCGGGAGCTCTACGACCGGGCCCGAGAACCGAAGGAGTTGCTGATCGTGCCGGGAGCCGATCACAACGACGCCGAGCTGTTGGCCGGAGACAGGGTGGTCGAGGCCGTGGTTCGATTCATCGACCAGGCAACCCGGCGAGAATGACACGGCGAGGTTCGTCTACTCGATGACGATGTCCTGGAACGGCTCGTCGGATTCGGTGGTGGCCAGCTCGTCGACCCGCCCGAGGAGCCGTTCGGAGGTCTGGGAGTCGGGCACGTTGTTGTAGGTGTCCTTGCAGGTGGACACGCCGGCCACCCTGGGACCGGGGCGGGGATTGTCCCTGGGGAGGATTATCTCGAGGATGTCATCATCGGGGGTGCCATTATGGCTGCCGTGGTGGCTCACCTTGATGAAGTCCACGGGCTTCATCTGGAACGGGGTCTCCGGGTCGTTGTGGAGCTTGTTCATGGTCCGCCAGCTGCGGATCTCGGCATCGCCGGAGAACAACAGCACCCGATCGTTCCAGGTCAGGGTGAACACCACACTCGAGTTGTTCTTCGCCTTGTCGATGGCCAGCGCGTTGGCGTGGGCCCCATTGGCTCGGGCCGTCACCAGATCGAAGAAGGCGGTGGCGTCGACTCCGGCCGGCGGGACCGGTTGCCCCGGTCCATCGGCGGCGGCGTCAGCGTTGTCGGGAGCATCCCCGAACGCCATGGGCTTGAACCGCCCGTAGTAGACCGACGTGTCCTCTTCGGGGGCCCAGATCTCGAATGAGGCCCGGCGGAACGGATGGACGCCGGCCTGGCCGGTGTCGAATCCGCGGTGGACGTAGTGGACCTTGTCCGGAGTGGTCAGCTCGTCCCGAAGGAAGGCAACGCAGTCGGCCGTGCGCCTCGGATTGTTGTTGTCCAACATGATCCGCAGCGTCTTGTCGTCGTCGCCCGACGCGGCAAGATACCGTTCGAGCTCATCGAACACACCGAGGGTTCGATCGAGCGCCTTCTTGGCGTCATCGAAGATCTCGTAGTACTCGGGGTCGGCCGATCGGGTCAACCACACCCGGTCGATGGGCAAGGTGACCGGCGGAGTCAGTTTGGTGGCGCCGTGGAGGAGCCCCTGTACGTGATCCATGTGCTCGTGGGTCATCACATAGAGGTCGATGCCGTGGGAGCCGACGGTGTCAAGGATGTCTGCCAGGATGTCCCGGTAGACGGCGTCGTCGCCGCCGTCCCCGGTCAGCACGTTGCCGACGTCGATCAGCACATGGCGATCGAGATCGTTGCCGTCCTCGTCGGCGTCGGGCACCGTCACCAGGATGGCGTCGCCGAACCGGACGTTGTAGAGCCGGACCCGGATCGTGTCGCTCATACCGGCTCCCTCCCCGCAGCGGTCCGGCTCGGTGGGTCCTCGGCGCCGGCGATGTGCAGGCACCGTCCCGTTCCCGTGACCCGCAGTCCATCGCGGTCCCGAACGCCCCAGGCCTCGGGGCCGTGGTGGGAGTAGTCGATGAACTCGTTGTCGAGCAGGTGGTTGAGGAATCTCTCCCGGTCGGCCCGGTGGTCCTCCCCGGTGACGGCCGGATTGGTGGTGACCCGGGCCGTGATGGTGCCGGTGTCGGCATCGAAGGCAACCGTCGTACCGAACCGAACCCAGCGGTTGACGCTCCCCTTCTCGAGCCGTTCCCAACTGACCTTGA
>JAHEJM010000070.1 GCA_024638815.1 Acidimicrobiales bacterium
GGCCCAGTTTCTGACGTTGGTGGTTCGAGACGGGGGCTGTGTGCTGGGCGGGGCGTCGATCCAGCGGTGCCAAGCCCGCCGCCGTTCGGCCTCCGGCCTCACTAACCAAGTTCGCCTTCGGCGAACTTGACGCTCGTGGAACGCTCCGGCCAAAGGCCGGACCGACATCGACCAACTCGCCCTGCTCTGCGGGTCCTGCCACCGAGAACTCCACCAGAACAACCTGACCCTGTACCGACAAACGGACCGAACGGCAAAACCGTCTGGCACACCCGACCAGCCACACCACAAGAGACCCCACCACCCCGACCAGCCACCATCCAACGGGAATAGGCGACCACCGAAGCACCCCCGGCGCGTCACATCACCCAACGAAGCAGCCAGAAGGCGACCATACCAACGACCAACATGGCCGCCATGTTCCGGAACCGCCACATGAACAATCCGGCGACCACCGCCGCCAACAGTCTCGGATCGGGGTTGCCCAGACCGGACAGACCCTCGTCGCCCAGCACCCGGGGAGCGACAATGGCGGCGAATGCCGCCGGAGCCACATAGCGCAAGGCTCGGCGAACCGGCTCCGGCAGCTCACGATCCCCGACGAACAGGATGAACGATCCCCGCTGAAGGAACGTGATCACCCCGCCCATGGCAAAGGTCAACCACACCCATGCGCTACTCACCGGCGCCGTCCTCGGCGGTCGTGACAGTCGACGGCTCGGCGGTCGACGCCGGCTCGTTCCGACTCTGATACCAGTCGGCGGCACCGCCCACGATCACGCCCAGAACGGCGCCGGCCAGCAGCCCGGTGCCACTGGGCCACGACCGCCCGGCCACCGCTACGGCTCCACCGACGACGGAGGCCAGGATGCCGGGTCGGTTCGAGATCGACATCACCATCAAACCCAGAAACATGATGGGGATGGTGAATCCCACCTCCCATTGGGCCGGGATGATATCGCCGATCAGAATTCCGACTGCGGTAGCGACCAGCCACATCGACACCATGGGAATGGCCGTGGCCAGGTAGTAGACGATCTGATAGTCCAGGGGCCTGCTCTCGGGACTGTTGTAGGCCCCGTCGGCGTTCATGGCAAAGGTCTGATCCAGCAATAGATAGGAGGCGACGAGCCGGAACCAGATCGGGGCATGACGAAAACGATGGCTCAGGGCGGCCGAATACATCAGGTGGCGAGCGTTGATCATGAACACCGCAGCCAGCACGGTGAACACGCCGGCACCCTGATCGATCAGATCGACCGATGCCAGCTGGGCTGCGCCGGCCAGGATCAACCATGACGACGACCACCCGGCCAGATTGTCGATGACCGCCGAATCACGGATTGCCACACCCAGGATCAGCCCGATGGGAATGGCCGGCAATGCCAGGGGGACGGCGGTCCGTAGCCCGGCGGCCACGGCCTGCCGGGCTGCTCCACTCTCGCCATGCACCGAGGCCGACCCGTCCACTCCGCGAGACTATCCGCCCAAGGCCATCACCGGCCGGCGCAATTCGGACCACTTCGTCGGGTGTACCCGGCGGTGTGCGGAGTGGTATCATCCGCCCACTGGAAGACCTGAAGCACTCAGGTCATTGACCTGGCCCCGGGGAGGGTCGGGAGGGGAGACAGATGATGGATTCAACCGCTCCATCCAACAGAACGACCACCGTTCCCGCATTGCGAGCCCTGCTCGCGCTGCTGCTGGCCTTCACCGTGCTGGCGTCGGCCTGTGGGGATTCCGACGACGGCGAGACCTCGAGCGATGGCGAGAGCACCGATGAGGGTGCCGACGACGGCGATGACGCCGCAGCCGAGCCCGCCGGCGACAAGCCGACCATCAACTTCGTGGTCAACCCGTGGACGGCCTCGGCCCTGAATGTCGAGGTGGCCCGCCAGATCATCCAATCCGAGCTCGGCTATCCGACCGACGCCATCAGTCTGGACGAGAACGAGGCCATGTTCACCGGTCTGTCGGACGGCACCATCGATGCCGTGTTGGAGATCTGGCCCTCCGGTATCACCGAAAGCGAGCAGGCCTTCTTCGACGACGGCACGGTTGTCAATATGGGCGACCTGGGGGCGGTGGGTCAGATCGGCTGGTTCGTGCCGTCATATGTGATCGAGGACAATCCGGACCTGGCCAGCTGGGAAGGCTATACGAGCCCGGAGGCGGCGGCGTTGTTCGCCACGGCCGAGACCGGCGACAACGGTAGGTTCCTGGGTACCGACCCGTCCTACTCCACCTACGACGAGCAGATCATCGAGAACCTGGACCTGCCGTTCGAGGTCCAGTACTCCGGGTCGGAGCCGGCCACCGTGGCCGAGCTCGACGCCCGGGTCTCGGCCGGCGAACCCATCCTCATGTACTGGTGGACGCCAACCGCCGCCGTCTCCGAGTACGACCTGGTCAAGGTCGATCTACCCGCCTACACCGACGAGTGTGGCACCAGTGCCGCCGCCGGCGACGGTGGAGTCGACTGCGACTATCCGGCCGACCCCATCATCAAAGCCGCCTCCCCCGCCCTGGCCGACAAGGCCCCCGACGTCTACGCCTTCCTCGAGAACTTCACCATGACCAGCGAGGATCAGCTGTCCATGTTGCCGGCGGTGGAGATCGATGGCGAGGACCCGGAGGATGTGGCGGCCAAGTGGGTGGCCGACAACGCCGGCGTCTGGTCGGCCTGGCTGGAGTAGAGGGTGAGGCGGCAGACCCAACAGTGCGACCAACCGGTCGAGATCCGCGCCCTGGTGCCCGGTCGGAGCTCATGATGGAGTCCACCCCGGAGGCCAAACTGGTGGCCGATGGGGTGTGGAAGGTGTTCGGGGCCCGGTCGACCCGGGCCACCGACGTGGTCTTGTCGCTGGCCGACTCGGGGGCGACGCGAAGCCACATCCTGGAGCAGACCGGGGCCACCATCGGCGCCCGTGACGTGTCGTTCTCGGTAGCTCCGGGTGAAACCTTCGTCATCATGGGATTGTCGGGATCGGGCAAGTCCACGCTGCTGCGATGCGTGGCCTGCCTGACCCCGGTCACCCGGGGTTCGGTTGCCCTGGACGGCGAGGAGCTGACCTCGATGAGCGCCGATGAGCTACGACGGGTTCGACGGGAAAAGCTGTCGATGGTGTTCCAGCACTTCGGTCTCTTCCCCCACCGCCGCGTCATCGACAATGTGGCCTATGGGCTGGAGGTCCAGGGCTGGGATCGAGCCAAGCGCCATGCCAAGGCTGACGAGATCCTGGAGCTGGTGGGCCTGACCGGCTGGGGAAATCATTACCCTCAGCAGCTTTCCGGGGGCATGCAGCAGCGGGTCGGTCTGGCCCGGGCCCTGGCCGTCGAGCCCGACGTGCTGTTCTTCGACGAGCCGTTCTCGGCCCTGGATCCGCTGATCCGTCGTGACATGCAGGAAGAGTTGCTGCGGTTGCAGCACACCATGCAACGGACCATCGTTTTCGTGACCCATGACTTCGACGAGGCCATCAAGCTCGGGGACCGCATCGCCATCATGAAAGACGGCGAGTTCGATCAGGTGGGCACGGCGGCCGAGCTGCTGGCCGATCCGGCCACCGACTATGTGCGGGAGTTCACCAGGAACGTGTCACGAGCCAAGGTGGTGACCGTGGATCGGGTCATGGTCGCCCTTCCCGACCGCACGACGGCTGCCACCTCGGCGCCGGGAACCGGAGCCAACGGCGGCACCACGGTGCCGGCCGGAGCCGTGCTGGAGGATGTGCTCGGCCTGCTGGTCTCCAACCGGGGCGACGTTTCCGTGGTCGACGACGACGGTCGAGCCATCGGCGTGGTCGATCGCAGCCGGGTCGAAACCGTCCTGAAGGGCTGACCGTGGCCTCGCCCGCCATCGACTCCCGCTCGGCGGCGTTGACCAGCGACATCGGCCGAATCCTGGATCGGGTCAAAACCATGCCTCTTGCCGCGTGGTTCGGCATCCTGGCCGCCGGCGTGGTCCTGCTGCAGCTGCTGTTTGCCGGCTCGGAGAGCTTCCCGGCCCGCTGGGCTGCCGCGTTCGCCGACCCGTTCGACCGATTCGCCCGATGGGCCCTGGAGAACCGTCGATCCGGTGAACCTCACCCCGTCTTCACCTACCTGTTCGACCCATTGGCCGACGCCGTCGGTTGGGGTCTCGCCTCGGTGGAGTCGACGCTGCTGTGGTTCCCGTGGTTCGTGTTGCCGATCGCCGCCTTCGCGTACGTTGCCCGGACCCGACGCTGGGCCGACGCCACGGTGGCCGCCGCTGCTCTCATCTATCCCGGCCTGGTCGGACTTTGGGACGTCACGGTGGAAACTCTGGCCCTGATGGCCATTGCCGTGTTCATCTCGGTGATCATCGGCATCCCCCTCGGGGTGGCGGCCGCCTTCCGGCCCCGGTTCGACACCACCATCCGGCCGGTCATGGACGCCATGCAGACGGTGCCGGCCCCCGTCTACTTCGTGCCAATGCTGATGTTCTTCGGCATCGGCGCCGTGCCGGCCACGCTGGCCACCGTCATCTACGCCCTGCCCCCGCTGGTACGGCTGACCACCGTCGGTATCCGCCAGGTACCGACGGCATCGGTTGATGCCTCCGACATGTTCGGCGCCTCCCCCATGCAGACCCTGCGCAAGGTCCAGCTGCCGATGGCCATGCCCACCATCCTGACGGGGGTGACCCAGACCATCATGATGGCTCTCGGGATTGTGGTCCTGGCCACCCTGCTCGGTGCCGGTGGGCTGGGCCAGGAGGTCATGGACACTTTGGCCCAGCGGCGCATGGGCCGAGGCGTGGCCACCGGTCTGGCCATCGTGTCCATCGCCCTGGTCCTCGACCGGCTCGGTCGGGCGGCGGCAGTGACCGACCGCTCGGTCCTGCCGTCACGCCGCACCGTCTGGTGGGGGGTGGCGGCGGTGGCGGCATTGACCGTGGCAGGCCGGGCAGCCGGGGTGAACACCTTCCCCGAGGTGTGGGACACCAAGGTCTTCGATCCCATCGACGACGGCGTTGACTGGATCCAGGAGAACTTCCGGTGGCTGACCCGAAGCATCAACGACGGTCTGGTTTCGTGGATGTATGTGCCGGTCAAGGACCTTCTCATCGACACCGTTGCCTGGCCGGCCCTGGTGTTCGCCGGGTCGTGGATCTCATGGCGAGTGGCAGGTTGGAGGCTGGCCCTTTTCACCGCCGCCGCCGTGTCGTTCATCGGCTTGATCGGCATGTGGGAGCTGTCACTCGACACCCTGACCCAAGTCATCGCCGCAGTGGTGGTGTCACTGCTCGTGGCCATCCCCCTCGGAGTGTGGGCCGGCCGAAGCCGCCGGGTGGAAGCGGCCCTCAGTCCCGTACTCGATGCCCTGCAGACCATTCCGTCATTGGTCTACATCATCCCCGCCGTCACACTGTTCACCGTGGGTGTGGTGCCCGGAATCATCGCCTCGGTCCTGTACGCCATGGTCCCCGGGGTACGTATCACCGCGTTGGGCATCAAGCAGGTTCCGACCGAGAGCATCGAGGCGTCACAGACCTTCGGCGCCACCCCAACACAGACCCTCCTCGGTGTTCGGTTGCCACTGGCCGCCACCACCATCATGGCCGCCGTCAACCAGGTGATCATGATGGTGCTGGCCATGGTCATCATCTCCGGTCTGGTCGGCGGCGGCGGATTGGGTTTCGAGACCATCAGCGCGGTCAAGAACAGCGAGGTCGGTCACGGTTTCGCCGTCGGCC
Source organism: Acidimicrobiales bacterium (assembly GCA_024638815.1). Taxonomy (GTDB): domain Bacteria; phylum Actinomycetota; class Acidimicrobiia; order Acidimicrobiales; family SZUA-35; genus JAHELU01. The sequence goes on from JAHEJM010000070.1 coordinate 5,720, forward strand.
TGGCCATCGTGATCATGGCCATCATCCTCGACCGTTCCACCCAGGCCATTGCCCGCCGTCTCCAGCCCCCTACGGCCTGATCCTGCCCGATCGCTCATGCCGACGGCGATGAGGGTCCGGCCGACCCCCACCGGCCCGTAACCACTCGCAATCCGACACGAAAGTCTTCGGCCCATGACCGACACCATCAGCTCGATCGAGATCGATCGTCCGGCCGACGAGGTGTTCGCCTTTCTCGCCGACATGGCCAACAACCCTCGGTGGCAGAAGGGCCAGCGGCGTTGCGACTGGACCAGTCCTCCACCACTGGCCGTCGGATCCACCTACGACCAGCAAGCCCGGTTTCTGGGCCGAACCATCGCATCATCATTCGAGGTGACCGAGTTGGAACCCGGTCGCCGTCTCCGGATCGAGACGGTCGGCGGAACCATGCCGATCGATGTGACGAGGACCGTGGAGCCCCTCTCGGACGAGCGAAGCAGGGTCACGGCCCGAGTGCGGGGGTCGGCTCCAGTTCCGCTGCGCCTACTCGGCCCGATGCTCGATCGCCTGGTCCAACGAAGTGTTGATGCCGACTACCGGCGACTCAAGGCACTGTTGGAACGGGATCACCCGGGTGTCACGCCAGGGTCGTGACGATGACCCGGGTGCCGAGCCAGGGTCGTGACCATCACCCGGACATCACGCCGGGGTCGTGACCATCACGCGGACATCACGCCAAGGTCGTGACGATGTGCGATTCGGCTTCCAGTGATCGGTGCACGGGGCACCGGTCGGCGATGCGAAGCAGGTTGGCCCGGTCCTCCTCGCTGAGGTCACCGTCCAGTCGCAGGGTCCGGGTCAGCCGGTCGATCTTGCCCCCCTGCCCGGTCTTCATGTCCTCGTCGCAGTGTTGGCAATCGTCGATGTGGATACGACCGTGGGTGACCTCCACCGTGACCCGCTCCAACGGAATACCCTTGCGATTGGCGTAGAGCCGCAGCGTCATTGACGTGCAGGTGCCGAGGGCGGCGGCCAGGAAGTCGTAGGGGGCGGGGCCGGCATCGAAGCCACCCACCGACTCCGGTTCATCGGCCAGCAACTGGTGATGGCCGACCACCACATGATTGAGGAAGATGCCCTGGCCGGTCTCGGCCACGACAACCGGAGCCGTGGGATCAGGGACGGCACTCGGCGGGTTCTCGTCCTCGACGTAGCGTTCGGCCCAATGGGCGATGGTCTCGGCCACGAACACCGAGTCGGCGTGGCGGGGTAGCAGATGTCCTGCCCCGTCCACGGCCACCATGGCTTTGGGCTGGTCGGCGGCGGCGAAGATGGTCTCGGCCTGGTCATGGGCCACCACCGTGTCGTCGGGCGAATGCAGCACCAGCAGAGCCTGTCCCTCGGCCAGCCCCCGGTCGGCGGCCTGCTGGTTGGCCTCGAGATCGGCCAGGAAGTCCTTGCTGATCGTGAACGGACGCCCCCCGATCGACACCTCGGCCTGGCCCGCGGCTTCGATGTCGACCAGCTTGTCGGTGAACAGGTGACGAATATGGCCGGGGTCGGCGGGAGCCCCGATGGTGGCCACGGCCCGGACCGAGGGCAGATGGCGGGCGGCGAGCAGCACGGCGGCACCGCCCAAGGAGTGACCGATCAGCAGCTGGGGGGCCGAGGCGTGCTCCGCCATCCAGTCCACGGCCAGACTCAGGTCGTCGAGGTTGGATGAGAAGTCGGTGTTGGCGAACTCGCCGTCACTGTGGCCCAGGCCGGTGAAGTCGAACCGGAACACGGCGATGCGGTGACGGTTCAGTTCGGCCGCGATCCGGCTGGCGGCGAACAGGTCCATGCCACAGGTGAAGCAGTGGGCGAACAGGGCATAGGCACGGGGTGGGCCGGCCGGCATATCCAGTCGAGCAGCCAGATCGGCCCCCAGCGAACCCCGAAAGGTGACCTGGTGGTAGCGGCTGCTGTCGGTCAACGACGATGCCGGAGGAGGCGAAGGGGACGGTGTGGGCGAGGCATTCATAGCATTGGCAACCGTAGACCACGGGACGGCATTCCGCCCGGCCCGACCACCCTCAGGAATCGTCGGATGGATCGTCGAGGTGGGCGGCCAACGCAGGCCGGGACACGAAGAGCAGGCCGAAGGCCACCACGATGATCCCGGCGACGGTGACCACCGTCCGGGGACCGACGATGTCCGACAGCCGGGTCTGAACCAGAGCCCCCAACGGATAGGAACCGGTGAAGGTCATGATGCGAACCGCCATGACCCGGCCCCTGATCCGGTCGGCCACGATGGTCTGGACCGCAGTGTTGGAGGTGACGACCACGGTCAGGAACCCCATACCCGAGAACAATAGGCCGATGGCACCCTGCCACACCGTGGTCGACGTCCCGAACACCATGATCATGAGCCCGTAGAGGGGAAGGGCGACCCGAACGGTGCCGGCCCGCGACAGGTCGCCGAACACCCCGGCCACAATGGGACCGGCCAGTACCGATCCCAGACCGAGCAATGCCGAAAGCAGACCGAGGGCCCACGGTTCGACGGCGTAGACCTGCTTGGCGAAGATGACGACGAAGCTGGCCAGCGGGAAGCCGAGGAAGGCCACGATCGAGGCCAGGGCCATGCTGACCACGATGCCGGGCTGGGCCCGGATGTAGCGCAGGGCCTCGACGAAACCCCGGACCACGGGCCGACGGGTGATGACCTGCGAGGTCTGTCCGGTGTCGATGACCAACAGGGCCACCAGCACGGCCCCGAAGCTGACGGCATTGAGGGCGAAGGCCCAGGCCGGTCCGAAGGCGGCGATCAGCGTGCCGCCGATGGCGGGGCCGATGGCCCGGGCGGCGTTGAACTGCAGACTGTTGAGGGAGATGGCCGACGGCAAATCGGAGGTCGGGACCAGGGTGGGCACGAACGACTGCCAGGTGGGCAGGGTGAACCCGCCGATGACACCGCTGAGGGCGGCGAGGGCAACCACGGCGTAGGGATTGCGCACCCCCTGGACCCAGGCCAACCACAGCGCTCCGGCGGCCAGCGCCGCTGCCACCTGACCGACGATGAGCACCATGCGGCGGTCGAAGCGGTCGGCCAGGTTGCCGGCCACAGGCCCCAGGATGACCGCGGGGAAGATTCCGGCGAAGGCGGCGATACCAACCCAGGTGGCGGCGTCGGTGATCTCCAACACCACATAGGGAACGGTGAGGTTCTGAAGCCAGGTGCCGGAATTGGATATCAGGGCCCCGAACCAGAATCGCTTGAAATTCCGGTGGCGAAGGGCCCGCAGACCATGATTGAATCCGCTCGGGCCCCGTCCACCGGGTGGAGCGGCAACCGCAGTCATCGGCACCGACCCACCGGTGGGCAACCACAGTTCGAGTCCGGAACAGGTGAGGATACGATCTGGGGCGCCAACGTCAGGCCGTATCGGGGAAGGCGGCGATGAAGAGCTCCATCCGGTTGGCGCCGGGGTCGTCCTCGTCCACGTCGGAGACGAACTGCTTCACCACTTCGGTGAGTCGTGCCAGCAACTCACGCCGGCGATCGTCGGACAGGTGTGCGTAGCCCCGGGACAGGAAACCGTGCTCGCTCAAATCGTCGAAATTGGTGAGTCCCCCCGATTCGACCTCACGCTGGAACGCCATCTTGGACACGTCGAACAGGGAGCCGAGGGCGACGGCCAGCTCCCGCCGGTCGCTGGTCTCGAACAACTCGCGGTCGACCTGGAACGACTTGGCCGCCACCTGGTAACGGCGTTCGGTCACGGCGCCGACCCGGCGGGTCGCCACCACCCGGATGAACCCCAGCGATTCCAGTCGATTGATGTGGTGGTAGAGCCGGGTGACGGGCATGTCCAGCGCCTCGGCCAACTCTGCCACCGTCCGGGGCTGCTTGAGCGCCCGAAGGACCTGTGATCGGGTGGCGTGGGTCAGCTCACCGAGTAGATCGAGCTCGGCCAAGACGATCTTTTCGGGCACCTCGTCCTCGGCCCCGGGCTCAGGGACCCAGCCGCCGGTGAGCGGCGAGTGGGCCTGGGGATCGGCGCTGGCCATTTCCCCACGCTATCGACCGATGCCTTCTGATCAACTCAGTTGAATATTTATTCAGACTATTTGAACAAACATTCAATGCGTTTGAATGAAGGTATGGACGCATCCCCACCCCTCAGTCACCGGTTTTTCGTCGTCTGGTTCGGACACGCTGGGCGGGGCCGCCGGCGCCGGCTTGGTCATGGGCGCCGGTGGCGTGGCCATGCTGGTCGCCACCGTTGTGCTCGGACAATGTGGAGTGCCCCGGCAGCGGATCGGAGCCTTCGGCCTGTCGTTGCCGGTGGTCGGCGTCGGCTTCGTGATCGGCGCCGCCCGACCCGGTTTCGGGCTGCTCATCGCCGGCGTCGTCATCGCCCTGGCCTCGGTGCCGGTGGTGAATGCCGCCATCTCCACCGTCTTTCACGAACGGGTGGCGAACATGATGCAGGGCCGGGTGTTCGGACTGCGGGCCGCCGTGGGTCGGGCCATGGAGCCCATTGGTTCGATCACGGCCGGTATCGTCATCACCCTCGTGGCCGAACCGGTCATGGCCGACGATGGAATCGGAGCGGCGACGATCGGGCAGCTGATCGGGGGCGGTGAGCAGCGTGGTTCGGCCTCGGTGATGGCGCTGGTCGGAGTGGCGGTCGGTCTGCCCGGGCTCATGCTTGCTGCGGTCACCGGTCCGCCGCCGGCTCGACACCGAGCCCGCCGTTGCCGAGACCGGGACCGAACCGGGGACCAAAGCCTCCGACCAGCTCGTGACGGCCTGATCTTCCGGCCTGGTTTTCGTCCGGCGGCACCGGATCCCGGCATTTTCGTGCGAGACTTGGCTGGGTGAAGCGAGTTCGGGTGACGATGCCGATGACGGCGTGGACGCAGTGGGCGGCTTCGCTGGCCCTGGCCGCCGCAGTCGTCGGTTTGTGGTCGGCTCCTGCCGCTGCCGAGTCACCGACCGAGGTGGCCGAGCAACTGGCCGACGACGGCGTGTTCGTGTCCCGGGCCCGTTCCGACATCGACGAGGACGCCCTCATTCGGGCCGTGCAGGATGTGCGCTTCGATGGTCTTCGCCTGGTGGCGGTTGCCCCCATCGATCCCCAACCCGACGGCAAGTCGTACGCCCGCCGTATCCGTGAGGTGGTGGACGCCGACGCCGCCCTCCTCTTCCTCGACGACGGGACGCTCGAGACGGCAGTGATCGAAGATCTGTCCGGCGGCCGGACTCGGGCCACCCAGCGGGCCCGTGCCGCCTCCGACCCGGGGCGGGCGGTGCTGGTTTTTGCCCAGGAACTCACCACCGAACCGGAGCGGGGACGGCCGGCCCTGGTCAGTCGACTCATCCTGGCCGTGATCCTGTTGGCAGTGGTCATCAGTATCATCACCGTCCTCGAGCAGGCCGTCCGCCTGGCCCGGGCCAGGCGTCGAGCTGACAGACGTGTTTCGAACAACGACGCACGGTCGGAACAATCGGATTTGGTGGCACAATCGGCCGATGGCAGATCCGCAAACTGACGATGATGAAGAACTCCGGCGGCGTCGGCCGGCCGGAGTCCCGTTGGCCGACGAGGGACCGGACGAGCTACCGGCCCTGCTGGCCATTGCCGTCGGTATCGCAATCCTGGCCGTCACCCTGGTGTGGCCCACCATCGCCCCCGGCAACGATGACGATGAGGCGGCGGTTGACGTGGTGGCCGACGCCGAGGAGCCTGAGACGGAGACCGAAGCCGAGGAGCCGGAAGCCGAGGCAGAGGAACCGGAGGTGGCAGGCCTCGACCTGGCCGCACTGCTGACCGGCCTGGAAGGTCTCGGCATCGACGGTCTCGACGGCATCAGCCTGTCGGCCGACGGCGGTGTGGTCACGGCGACGGGCGAGGTGCCGGACGAGGCGGCTCGAACCGCGGTCATCGACTACCTGGCGGCCCAGCCCGGGGTCGACCAGGTCATCGACCAGCTGGCCGTTGCCGAGGCGGAAGCCGCCGTCACCGGTGAGGCCACCCTGACCGCGGCCCAGGCCTCGTTTGTGCTCATCGGTGTCGTGCCCGATCAGGTCACCGCCGATCTGCTGGTGGAGCGGGCCGCGTCCATTTATTCCGAGGCCCAGGTCGACGACCAGCTCGAGATCGACGAGACTCGGGCCGCCCCGACCCAGATCACCATCTCCGGATCGCTGACCGACGAGGTGCTGTACAACCAGGTGGTCAACGGCTTCGGTGACATCGACGGTGTCGAGGTGGCGGTGACCGACATCGCCCTGGAGGAATCGGGTGAATTGGAGGCCTCGCTCAACAGCCTGGAGCCCATCCAGTTCGCCTCCGGCAGCTCGCTCATCCAGCCCGAGTCCGAGTCCATCCTCGACGAGGCGGCCGAATTGCTGCTGGCCAACGCCGACGCTGCGCTGGAGATCGGCGGCCATACCGACTCCCGGGGTAGCGACGAGTCGAATGAGACGCTGAGCCAGGCTCGAGCCGATGCGGTCAAGGCCGCCCTCGAGGCCCGAGGTGTCGGCAACGAGCTGACCGCCGTCGGCTTTGGTGAGCGTCGACTCAAGGTCGACCCCGACGACACCCCGGAGGCCCAGCAGGAGAACCGGCGAATCGAGTTCCGCCTCCTCGGCTGATCCCGGCTCCTCGAACCAGGCACGCCAACCCCGGTCGAAAGTGGGTGAAAGCGGTCGCTATTGACCGCTTTGGCCCATTTTCGGACGGCAGGGTGGCGCGACCTCAGGGAACGGGGTGGTGTTGCCGGATCCAGCTGTACATGGTGATACCGGCCGCCACCCCGGCGTTGATGGATCGGGTCGAGCCGAACTGGGGGATGGACCGGCATTCGCTCAACACCGGGCGCATGGCCTCGGACAACCCCGGGCCCTCCTGACCGAGAACCAGGACGCAGGCCGCGGGCAGCGGTCGGGAGTCGAGAGGGACCGAACCGGGCAGGTTGTCGATCCCGATCAACGGCAGCGATCGCTCGTCGGCCCAGGAGGCCAGGTCATCGACCGTGGGGTGATGGCGTATGTGCTGGTAGCGATCGGTCACCATCGCCCCTCGCCGGTTCCATCGCTTCTTGCCCACGATGTGGATCTCGGCGGCCAGGAAGGCGTTGGCCGTTCGTACCACGGTGCCGATGTTGAGATCGTGCTGCCAGTTCTCGATGGCGATGTGGAAGCGGTGACGGCGGCCATCGAGATCGGCCTTGATGGCCTCCACCGTCCAGTACCGGTAGCGGTCGACGACGTTGCGACGATCCCCCTCGGCCAGCAGTTCGGGGTCGTAGTTGTCGCCGTGGGGCCACGGCTCGGGGTGGGGGCCGACACCAACCTCGGCCGGTAGTCGTCTGGTCGGTTCGTCGTCGGGTGACGGGTCACCTCGTGCCATGGCCCGACCCTATCGCCCCAACGACCTACCGCTGATGGGCCGGAAGCGGCAAAACCGTGGGAAATCCGGTGAATGGCGTTGAACGCGCCGAACGCGCTGCCGACAGGTAGCGGGTGAAGGGACCGACTCGGCTTCTGGGAATCGTGTTGCTGTTGGCCGCCGTGTTCGGAACGCTGTTGTACACCGCGGAGACCCTGGCCCAGACCGAGGACTCGGCACCGAGGGAGGCTCGGGACCCGGCGGCTCCGGAGCCCGATACCGATCGGACCGACCGGCAATCGGACGCCCTGGGATACGTCGACCACTTCCCGTCCGGCGTCTATCGGATCACGGTCGCAGGTGGCGACGACGAGGACCGACCGGGCGGCGGCGATGACGACAACGACGGCGACGGGATCTACTCCATCTCGGGCGACGACGCCGCCACCACCAGCCTGAGCGACGTCAGCCTCCTCGGTCTGGCCTACCGGGGTCCACTGGAGCCCGGAATCTACGCCTCCGCCGGCGACGCCAGCGACTGCCAGTACGAGTTGCGGCGCACGATACGACGCGTCGGCGAGCGGGTCATCGGTCACGATCGGCTGCTCGAGGGTCGCATGCTGGTCACCCTCAACGAGGTCGAACCCGACACCTTCGTGTCCACCGCCGGCTGCGGCGACTGGACTCCGTGGTCGCCGCCGGAAACCCCGCTGAAGCAGGCCGGCGACGGCGATTACTGGTTGGGCGATCTGGCCCAGGGCATCTGGGAGGTGCCGAACGGCTGCTACTGGGAGAAGGTCGTGGCCTTTCGCGGAGTCGATCTGGCCGATGTGATCGACAACGGCACCGGCCCGGAGGAATTGATCGTCGACCAGGGAACGGTCGGTGTTCGAGTCCGCGGCTGCGGTGGCCGGGACATGATCCGGGTTCGCCCGGCTCCCCCCTACGAGCCGCCGCCGGGACGAGACAGGCGCTACGAGGAAGAAGTTTCCTAAGCAACTGCCCACCGAATCCTGAAGGGGGCAGGCGGCAGATGGTGACCTCTGGCCCTTCACATCGCCCATCGGTTTGTTGGATGATCAAGATCGCCGACGAACCGGACGGAGAACGATGAGCAACAACGGTGCCGAGACATCAGCGGCGGGCGGTCATGTGGTCAGAGTGCGAGGCAGCGTCATCGATGTCGCCTTCGACGCCGAGCTGCCGGAGATCGACCACCTGCTGACCGTTCCGGGCTCGTCGGTGGCCATGGAGGTGGTGGCTCATCTCGATGCCGCCACGGTACGGACCGTGGCCCTGACCCCGGCCCGAGGGCTTGCCCGCGGCGATCCGGTGGCCGACACCGGAGCGCCCATAGAGGTACCGGTCGGTGAATCCGTACTGGGGCGGGTGTTCGACGTCTTCGGCAACACCATCGACGGTGAGCCTGATGGGATGATCTCCACTCTCCCCCGACGAACGATTCATCGCCACCCGGTCCCAATGATCGAGCGACCGTCACAGTCGGGCACGTTCATCACCGGCATCAAGATCATCGACGTATTGGCTCCGCTGGAGCGGGGTGGCAAGGCCGGCTTGTTCGGCGGCGCCGGGGTGGGCAAGACCGTGCTCATCATGGAGCTGGTCAACAACGTTGTCGGCGCCCACGAGGGGGTGAGTGTCTTCTGCGGCATCGGCGAGCGCAACCGGGAAGCCGGCGAGCTGCATCGTGAGCTGATCGACAGTGGGGTACTGGACAACACCGTGCTGGTGTTCAGCCAGATGGACGAGCAACCGGGGGCACGGCTCCGGGTCGGGCACACCGCGCTGACCATGTCCGAGTGGTTCCGGGACGAGCGCAACCAGGACGTCCTGTTGCTGATCGACAACATCTTCCGCTTTGTCCAGGCCGGGGCCGAGGTGTCGGCCCTGCTCGGTCACGTGCCGTCCCAACTGGGCTACCAGCCGGATCTGGAAACCATGCTGGCCTCCCTCCAGGAGCGCATCGCCAGTACCGATGCCGGTGCGATCACCTCGGTGCAGGCGGTCTACGTGCCGGCCGACGACCTGACCGACCCGGCCGCCGTCCACGTCTTCGGCCATCTCTCGGCCTCGGTGGTGCTGTCACGCGATCGTGCCGCCCGCGGCCTGTACCCGGCCATCGACCCATTGCAGTCGGACTCGAAGATGTTGAACCGGGCGGTGGTGGGCGAGCGTCACTATCGCATCGCCCGGGAGACCCGGGAGATGCTGGCTCGCTACGAGGAACTCCAGGACGTGATCGCCATGCTCGGTGTCGAGGAGTTGGCGGCCGAGGATCAGCTGGTCGTGGCCCGGGCCCGGCGACTGGAGCGCTTCCTGACCCAGCCGTTCGCCGTGACCGAGCAGTTCACCGACCTGCCCGGCCGGTTCGTGGAACTCGAGGATGCCCTCGAGGGTTGCGAGCGCATCCTGGCCGGGGAGCTCGACGACCGGGCCGAGGACGAACTCTACATGATCGGCGGCCTCGACGATCTGGAGCCTCGATGAACCCGGCATCGCCGATGCGGCTGGAGGTGGTCACCCCGGGTGAGGTCATGCTCGATCGAGGGGTTTCGAAGGTGTCGGCCGAAAGCCCCCAGGGCGCCTTCACCCTGCTCCCCCGCCACGTCGATTTCGTGGCCATCCTGGTCCCCGGCCTCATCGCCTTCGTGGCCGACGGTGACGAGCATCTCATGGCCGTCGACGGCGGCGTGCTGATCAAACGAGGTCCCGTGGTGAGGATCGCCACCGGTGAGGCGGCAGAAGGTGACAGCGTGTTGGCCCTGCAGCGGGCGCTGCGAGCGTCGTTCGAGGAACTGGCCGAGGGTGAACGTCGGTCGCGGGCGGCGCTGGCCCGGCTCGAAACCGATCTGGTTCGGCGGTCCATGGAGATGAGCGAGTATGGCTGACGGACGATCCGACCGAGAAGTCGACGGTGACTTCGACCGGGAGTTCGAGGGTGACTTCGACCGGGAGTTCGAGGGTGACTTCGACCGGGGGTTCGAGGGTGAGAGTCGGGCTGATCGGGCCCGGAGCCTCGACCAGACCGGGCGGAGCCACCTCGGTGATGTCAGCGCCGACGACCGGGCCCGGGCCGAGGCCCTTCGCCGCACCGTGCTACGGAAGACCATGCGGCGGGAACGGGCCCGTCGCCGGGGTGACGCGAGTCCGTGGGCCTGGCTCGGGACCTTCGGCCTCGTGGGATGGACGGTGGTGGTGCCGACGCTGCTTGGAGTCGCCGCCGGGATCTTCGTCGACGATCGGGTCGACAGCTCCGTCAGTTTCACCATCACGTTCCTCATCGTGGGGGCTGCGGTCGGGCTGTCGATGGCCTGGCACTGGGTGCGGCGGGAGAGCGAATCGGAGGAAATGTGATGACTCGGCCTCTGAAAGGGGTTCGGCAGTGATCGGTCTGGACTGGTTGTTCCCGCTCGCGGCCGGAATGGTGATCGGGCTCGTCCTCGGCCTCGTCTACTTCGGTGGGCTGTGGTGGACGAGCCGCAGAATCGTGTCGGCAACGGGTAGCCCGATGCTGCCGGCGCTCAGCCTCTTCGGCCGTCTGGCCGTGCTGGCCGTGGCGCTCGGCCTGATGGCCAGCATCCAGCCGTTCATGCTGGTCGGCTCGCTCCCGGGCCTGGTGGCGGCCCGTCTGCTCTGGATCCGGTCCATCATCGACGCCGAACCGGCCGCTCCCGCTTCCGCCCTCGGCTTCGGGCGGCGGGAGGACGGACATGGGTGAGCGGTCGATCACGCCGGACGAAACGGTGCTGTGGGACGCCGGCTTCGTCAACGTCAACCTCACGCTGGTGACGACCTGGGTCGTGATGGCCCTGCTCATCGGCGCCTCGTGGCTGATCACCAGCCGCTTGAGGCTGGGACCCGAGATGTCCCGCTGGCAGAACGGGGTGGAGGTCGTCGTCGGTTTCATCCGCGGTCAGATCCACGAGATCTCGAACCAGACCAACGACCGCTACCTGCCATTCGTGGGCACCCTCTTCATCTACATCCTGGTGGCCAACGTGCTCGCCGTGCTTCCCGGCTATGTACCGCCCACGGCCTCACTGTCGACCACGATCGGCCTGGCCCTGTGTGTGTTCCTCGCCGTGCCCGTCTATGGCATCACGGCCCGGGGGATCGGCGGCTACCTCCGGGCCTATGTACAGCCCAACCCGTTCATGTTGCCGTTCAACATCATGTCGGAGCTGTCGCGCACCCTGGCGCTGGCCGTGCGCCTCTTCGGCAACGTGATGAGCTTCACCAAGATCGTCGCCATCCTCCTCGGTATCGCACCGCTACTGTTCCCGGCCCTGCTCAACGCCCTCGGGCTGCTCACCGGGGTCATCCAGGCCTACATCTTCGCCGTGCTGGCCACCGTCTACATCTCGGCCGGTAGCCGATCCCTGAACGATCCGCGTGGCCCCAGGACGCAATCCGCAATGAACCGAGCAAGTTACCCGGAATCGAAAAGGAAGGAATCGACCAATGGAACCTGAGACCGTAGTGGCGATGGTCTCCATCGGCACGGCCGGATTCACCATCGCCGTCGGCTCCCTGGGGCCGGCGCTGGGTGAGGCCCGAGCCGCAGCCGAGGCGCTCCGCTCCATCGCCCAGCAGCCGGACGAAGCCAATACGATCACCCGCACCCTGTTCGTGGCCATGGCCCTCATCGAGTCGACGGCCATCTACGCCCTGGTGGTTGCGCTGATCCTGATCTTCGCCAATCCGTTCTGGACCGAGTTCACGGGGTGAACGTTCACCATCGACCGGGAGGTGATGCATCGTGCTGATCGACCCTTTTACCGTCATCGCCCAGATGGTCAACTTCGCCATTCTCGCCATCGCCCTGAAGTATGTACTCTACGACCGGGTGATCGGGGCCATGGACCAGCGGGAGGCTTCGATCGCCACCCGACTGCTCGACGCCGAGCAGCGGGAGAACGAGGCACGGGCCGAGATCGACGACTACCGCCATCGGCGACGAGCCCTCGAGGACCGTAACCAGGAGCTGCTGGACGAGGCGCGGGACCACGCCGAACACCATCGGCGCCAACTCATCGACCAGGCCCGTTCCGAGGTCGAGCTCGAACGGCTGCGATGGGAACGAGCACTTCGGCGGGAGATGGCCGAGTTCCAACACGAGGTGCAACGGCGGAGCACCCAGGAGGTGGTGGAACTTACTCGGCAGGTGCTGTCCGACCTGGCCGGCGCCGATCTGGAGCAGGTGGTGCTCGACCGAGCACTCGAACGACTGGAGGCCGATCCGGTGTCCGTCACCGCAGGGTTTGCCGACGGACACCGGACCTCCCCGGTCACCGTACGAACCTCGTTCCCGGTCTCAACCGGCCGGCAGCATCGTGTCATCGATCGGCTCCGCTCGATCGGACTCGATCACGATCGACCCGTGGTGTTCGAGCGGTCCCCGGCGCTGCTTCTCGGCGCCGAGTTCCAGGGCGACGGCACCGCGGTGTCGTGGAACGCCGACGATTACCTCGATCGACTCGGGGCCGACGTTCATCACCTGATCGACAGCGTTGACCGAGAGGGCGGCCATGGCCCCACAGACTTCGATCACCCCGATGACCTGGCAGACTGACGACACCGGCCGGCCCCGGACCGCCGAGCCCGGGCCGGGAACAGCGGCCCTGGCCGCCCTGGCCCGGCTGGCCGCGGTGCGCACGCGATTCGACTACGGCCCGGCCAGCAGTGAGCGGGGCGTGATCTCCCGGCTGACCGAAGGTGTCGCTCGGGTGACCGGGCTTCCCGGCGTCGGATTCGAGGAGTTGGTCCGCTTCGAGAACGGATCCCTCGGCCTGGTGCTCGACCTCGACGTCAACGACGTCGGCGTCGTCCTGCTCGACCCCGACGAGGGTGTCGAGGCCGGTGGGGTGGCCCGTCGGACCGAGCGGGTCATGGACACCCCGGTCGGCGAACGGCTGCTGGGCCGAGTGGTCGATCCGGCGGGGCGACCAATGGACGGCTTGGGCCCGGTTCGCGCCCTCGGTCGCAGAGACGTCGAGCGTCGGGCTCCCCAGATTCGGGACCGGGCCGCGGTGTCCACACCGTTGCAGACCGGCATCAAGGCCATCGACGCCCTCGTCCCCATCGGGCGAGGCCAGCGGGAGTTGATCGTCGGCGACCGACAGACCGGCAAGAGCAGTCTTGCCGTGGACACCATATTGAACCAGCGGGATGGCGACGTCATCAGCGTCTACTGCGCCATCGGCCAGCAGATCAGCGCGGTGGCCAAGGTTGTGGCCCACCTCCGGGAACACGACGCCCTCGAGCGAACCATCGTCGTCGTGACCAGCGGCGAGGACCCGGTGGGTCTGCGGTACATCGCCCCCTATGCGGCGACGACGATGGCCGAGTACTTCACCGACCGCGGTCGCGACGTCCTGATCGTTTACGACGACCTCACCCGCCATGCCCGGGCCTATCGGGAACTGTCGCTGCTGCTGCGTCGCCCTCCGGGCCGTGAGGCCTACCCCGGCGACATCTTCTACATACACTCCCGGCTGCTGGAACGGGCCGCCTGTCTCGGCCCGGAGCGAGGTGGGGGGTCACTGACCGCCCTGCCCATCGTGGAAACCCAGGCCGAGAATCTGGCGTCCTACATCCCCACCAACCTCATCTCCATCACCGACGGCCAGATCTACGTCTCGCCCCGGTTGTTCCGCCGGGGTCAGCTGCCGGCGGTCGACGTCGGCCGCTCGGTGTCGCGGGTCGGCGGTCGGGCCCAGCTCCCCGCCTACCGCAAGGTCGGGCCCAGCCTTCGGTTGTTCTACTCCCAGTTCGAGGAATTGGAGCGGTTCGCCCGCTACGGGGCACGGCTCGAACCACACCGTCGACAGCAGCTGGAGCGGGGGCGGCGGGTCCGGGAAGCATTGAAACAGGAAGAGGGAGACCCCCGGACGGTGGTGGAACAGCTCCTGACCCTGGTTGCGGTGGCCGAGGGGGCGTTCGACGACGTCCCCATCAACAGGATCGCCGCGATGGAGAACCGGCTGCGGCATCGGATCACGGAGTTGCCCGAGGTTCGACGAACGATCGAGGAGGGGCGGGTGCTCAGCGACGACCACGTCCAGGCCATTGTGACCCTGGCCCGCCAACTACGATGACCGAGACACTCCAGGATATGAACCGCCGAATCGAATCGGCTCGGGAGCTCCACACGGTGACCCGCACCATGCGGGGATTGGCGGCGGTGAACCTCCGCGGCTACGAGCTGGCGGCCGAGGCCACCGACGCCTACGAGGCCATCATCGAGGACGGGCTGCAGATCGCGCTGCGGGAGGGTCGGATCGACCGCCTGCCGAAGGAGACTTCCCCGGCCGACGCACCGACCGCCATGATCGTGTTCGGCTCCAACCAGGGACTGTGCGGACCGATCAACCGGCACGTCGCCGTCCACGCAGCAGCCCGGGCCAAGACGGTGCCCACCCTGGCTCTGGTGGCCGCAGTCGGGGGCCGCCTGGCGGCCGAACTCGATCTGGCCGGTCTCACACCGGACACCGGTTGGGATCTCCCCGCCACCATCGAAGCCATTCCATCGCGGGCCGAGCACCTGGTGGGCCAGGCCGAGAGGTGGAAAGGGGCCCGCGACGTGAGGCGGGTTCTGCTGATCTTCCCCCATTTCCGGGGCCGTGGTCGGGGCTACGAACCGGTCACCCTCCAGATCCTCCCAACCGATCGGGACTGGCTGGAATGGCTGGCTATTCGCACCTGGCCATCGCCCGTGTTGCCCACCTTCGCCATGCCGTGGGACGAGCTGGTGACCGCATTGCTCCATCAAGCCCTGTTCGTTCGCCTACACCGCAGCTTCGCCCAGACGATGGCTTCAGTGGCGTCCAGTCGCCTGTCGGCCATGGACAATGCCCAGCGCAACATCGAAGATCGGTTGTCGTCGCTCCAGATCCGCTACCACCAGTTGCGTCACAGCGAGATCACCAAGGAGCTGCTCGACGTCGTCTCCGGGTTCGAGCTGCTCGGGCGCCAGGAGTCGTAGCGCTCCCGCCGACGGCTGCCTCCGTCCCGCCTACCACGGCCAACCGTAGGGAGTAACCTGATCCCATGGCCGACGATCACGGCGACACCATCACCCAGGAGATCGCCGGCCATGCGGTGTCGATCTCGAACCCGGACAAGGTGTTCTTCTCCAAACGGGGCGAAACCAAGCTCGATTTGATCGACTACTACATGGCGGTGGCCGAACCTCTGATGGCGACCATGGGGGGCCGGCCCACCCTCATGCAACGGTTCCCCGACGGGGCCTCGGGCAAGAGCTTCTTCCAGAAGCGGGTGCCCAAGGGTGCCCCCGAGTGGCTGCAGACCACCATCGTGTCCACCCCCAACGGCACGACATCAAACGCCATGGTGGCCGCCGACATTGCCCATGTCGCCTGGGCGGCCCAGATGGGGTGTCTCGGCTTCCACCCCTGGCCATATCGGGCCGCCGACCCCGATCACACCGACGAACTCCGCATCGACCTCGATCCCTCCCCCGGCGTCGACTTCGCCGACATCCGATGGGCGGCCCGCACGGTGAAGGATCTGTTGAACGAGCTCGCCATCGGGGCCTTTCCCAAAACCACGGGCAGTCGGGGCCTGCACATCTTCGTCCGCCTGCATTCACGGTGGGACAGCTACCAGGTTCGAGCCGCCGCAGTGGCCCTGGCCCGGGAGTTGGAACGGCGTCACCCCGAGCGGCTGACGGCGGCGTGGTGGAAGGAGGAGCGGGGCCGGAGGGTGTTCATCGACTACAACCAGAACGCCCCCCACAAGACCGTGTTCGGAGCCTGGAGTGTGCGGGCCCGGGTCGGCGCCCAGGTGTCGACCCCGTTCCGGTGGGACGAACTGGACACCATCGATCCCGAGGCTCTGACCATGAACATCGTGCCCGACAAGCTGCGGGACGAAGGCGATCCGTGGGCCGAGATGTACGCCAACCCCACCACCATCGAGCCCCTGCTGGAGATGTACGAACGGGATCTGGCCGACGGGCTGATGGACGCCCCATGGCCTCCGGTCTACCCCAAACAACCCAACGAGCCGCCCCGGGTCGCCCCCAGCCGAGCGGCCCAGCCCACCGAGGACTGACCGGGGCCGGGAGACCCCTGTTCAGGGGGCCGTCACAAGGATCGGGTACTTCGGGTACCACATGGCCGCGTCGACCTCGCCGGCGATCAACTCATCG
>JAHEJM010000181.1 GCA_024638815.1 Acidimicrobiales bacterium
GCACGGCACGGATCGTGGTCGACGTGCTGGGCGAAGTGCCAAACCACGTGGTGTCGGAACTGTTCGAGGATCAGGGACTCGAGCCGGCCGATGACCTCGAGGCGTGGTCCGAATTGGAGCCATATTTCGAGAGCGTCGTTCGAGAGGAGATGGGCTGGCTCCTGTTCTCCGACAGCATCCTGGTCAGCCTCCCGATCGATCTCGACGACGGGATCAGCTTGTGGGGAACGAAGGTCGTGGCGTTCGTGCAGGTGTGCTCGTTCCTGCTCCGGCGGATGTTCGATGTCGGTCTGCCGTTGCGCGGCGGGATCTCGTTCGGGGAGTTCTTCATCCATGACACCTTCTTCTCCGGTCGTCCCATCATCGATGCCTACCAGCATTCGGAGAGTCTCGAGTTGAGCGGCTGCGTGCTGGCGCCGAGCGCGGCGCACTTGTACCGCCAGATGAAGCAATATGCCATCGACCAGGACGACGAGGGCTCAATTCGCAGGATGCTCGATCAGCTCTGTGTCGACTATCTGATCCCGAAGAAGGGGGGTCGGGTCGAGACAGGATCGATGGTCAACTGGGTGAACCTGCCGATGCGCTTCTTCGAGGGCCTCCCGTCGGACCTGCGCCAGTACGTCTATTCGTCGTTCGTGGCACACAACAAGGACGTGGTGCCTGCGGTCCAACCGAAGATCGACAACACCGAGGCCTTCGTGCGCAAGATCGTCCAAAACGTCGAGCCGCGACCGTGGCCAGCGATGCCTCCAATGTTGACCGAAGCGTTCTTGCAGGTGAAGTCCGAGGGGAGGTTTCGCTGATCGACCTTGCCGGACGCTGTACGAACAGGTCGCCGACGGACTCGACATCGGGCGCGGTCCGGTCGTCGGACCATCGGCCGGAGGTCAGCGTGCATCTGTACGCCCTCGCCCACTCCGCCACTCTGCGTCCTCGATTCCGTAGCCGCTTGCGGCGGAGCGCCTCACAAGCAGTGGCGAAATCTTGGAGACGCTCGACCGGTACCCACGGGACTACGTGTGAATGTATCTGGCGACCGGCCTGGTCATCGTTTACCTGCTCTTCGTTGTCTCGCTGCGGGCGGTGGCACCCCCGAACCGACAACTCCTCGGCCATATGGCTATTGCCGTGGCTGCCACATCTACCGCAGTGCTTGCCTCCACCTACTTCGTTGACCATCTCAGCAAAGCTCACCTTGCCGAAGCGTGCCTCTGGTTGAGGGTTGGCAATTCCCAGAAGCTCCCCGTTGCAGCTCCACCAGGGGAGGGCGAGCAGGGCCGGCCGTTCCATACTCACTAGCCGGCGTCACGCCACTCGCCCGGTGGCTCGATCGTCGGCGCAAGTCCTCTCAAGTGCTCAAAACGACCGGGAGGCGCTCGTCGAGGCGCAGGTGGGCTTGGTCTTGGCCAGTGCGGGACGTTGGACCCTGGCGTGTCAGGCCGCCGAGACTGAAACTGGTTCTCAGGAAACGGAGGCCGCGTCATGAATCAGTCAACCGAACCCACGAACGCCGATGCGAACTTCGAGGTACTCGAGCAGGTCGGCGAACTCATCAGATCCGGCTTCGCCGATCGCGACAATCACCCGTTTGCGGACGACTTCGTCTTCCACTTCTTCAACTCTCAAATGCCCGATCTGGATGGCGACTACCACGGGTTTGATGGCGTCGCCGAGCTCTTCGAGCGCCTTGGCGAACTCGGCGAGAGCGGTTTCCGCCAGGTGTACCACTCGCTGACCCCCTGCAGTGACGAACTGTTGGTCGCGTTTGTAACCAACACGGTCGGCTTCGATGGCACGACGATCGACGTCGACGCTGTCGTGGTGTGGCGAGTATTCGACGGCCAGGTCCACGAAGCGTGGGACATCCCGGCAGTCAACACCGTCCGTCCCGCCCCATCCGTAGCGACGAAAGTGAGCAGCCAATGATTCCCCTCGACGATCAGCGCCAAGCCGCCATCCGACGACTGAATGCCAAGCGCGAGTTCCGCCTTCACCTTGGTGTATTCGTACTCGTGAACACGATGCTCATTGTCATCTGGGCCGCCACAGGTGCAGGCTACTTCTGGCCCATCTGGCCGATCGGCGGCTGGGGCGTCGGCCTGGTCTTCCACGCCTTCACCGTCTATACCCAGAAGCCAATCACCGAAGACGACATCCAAGCTGAGATGCGGAGCCAAGAACCTCACGACACGCTTGCACACTAAGGGGCGGAGAGGTGATGCCGGCCGCTTCATCGAACGAGCATCGTTCGGACGGGCCCGGTGTTCGTTTGCGCTCCGGGGAGGGGAGGGCCGTCATCGCGGCTGCGGTTCTCGGTTCTGCCCTGGCCTACATGAGTGACGACATGCTCAATGTGGCGCTGCCGTCGGTGTCGGACGACCTCGGGGTCGGTGTGTCGGAGATGCAGTGGGTGGTGAACGGCTACTTCGTCACCATGCTCGCACTCATGCTCACCGCCGGCTCGTTCGGCGACATCCGTCGGTCATCGCCGCACCTTTCTGACGGGTCTGGCAGTCTTCGCCGGCGGGGCCATCGTGGCGGCAACAGCGCCCGCACTACCGCTGCTGGTGGCAGGCCGCGCCGTTCATGGTGTGGGAGCGGCCCTTCTCCTGGCGTGCGGGCTGGCGTTGGTGAATGGCTCGTTCTGCGAGGACGAACGGGGCCAGGCGGTCGGCGTGTACATGGGGCTGACTGCGGTGGCCACTGCAGCCGGACCTGTTCTCGGTGGCGTCCTCGTCGATCTCGTGTCGTGGCGGGCGATCTTCGTCGCACCACTCGTGTTCCCGGTGGCGGCCGCGATCGTGACCTATACCGCAGTACCTGAAACTCCGCCGAACCCGGACCGAGGCGTCGACACGAAGGGCGCGCTCCTCGCCTTCGTCACGATCTCCACGCTCAGCTTCGCCCTGATTCGTGGCCCGACGGGCTGGCTACGGGCTGAGGTGATCGTGGCGCTGGCGGCAGCTGTGGTTCAGCGCTTGGGCCTTCGTGAGGTGGCAGCGATACGGGAACGATCCCATGCTTCCGCTCGTGCTGTTCCGCAATCGGACGTTCTCAGGGGGCAATGCCGTCACCCTGGTGTCGTTCATGGTCTCCGCCGGGGCCTTCCTGTTCCTCGTGGTACAACTCCAAACCACACTCGGCTACCGACCGGTCAGCGCCGGTGTGGCCTTTGTCCCGCTCTAGTTCATCATGCTGGTCGGCTCTCCCCAGTCGGGACGCCTGGCCGACAAGATCGGGGCCCGCGTCCCGATCGTGGCCGGCAATCTCATCCTCGCCGCCGGCGTCTGGTGGCTGAGCCTCGTTGGGGCCGGCTCCGAGTTCCTGCCTGACATACTCCCCGGGATGATCGTCCTCGCTGTGGGGTTGGCCACCCTCGGCGCTCCACTAACCTCCGCCACCCTCGGCGCAGTCGATCAACACGACCAAGGGATCGCCTCCGGTGTCAACAACACCGTCGGACAGCTGGCCGGTCTCCTCATGATCGTCGTGCTCCCCGCGGTTGCCGGACTCTCCGGAACGACATTCGACAGCCCGGAGTTCGCCGACGGCTACCAGCTCGCCATGCAGATCTGCACGTTGCTCTGCCTGGTAGCGGCAGGCGTTGCCGGGGTCACCATCCGCTCCGGGAATGCCCCGACCGACCACCAGCCAAGACCACTCTGACGACTACATGTCAGACCGTTCGGAACGGTGATCGTGTACCGGCGATCTTGGACGGCTGCGCCGCTCGGGAACGAGACCACGCAGGTTGCGATGAGCGTTACCATCTCGACGACCGCCTGGTCGTCACCGTCGGTGGCGGGCGCGAGTCTGCCGCCGCTGTTCCTCAGCGCGTGAAAGGTGATATCGGGCACCGACATCGACCCGTGACCGTAGCAATCTCGGTCCGGGGACCTTCTGTCGTGCGCTCGACGATCCCTTGAGTCAACGGCGTGGTTCAGATGGCGGACTGGGGCTGCTGGGAGTCGTCGGTGGCGTTCACGGCACGGTAGGCCCCTCGGATGATGTCGACCACCGGCGTGGTTCGGATCTCGAGTTCGGTTGGCTGGAGCAGGTCGAGTACCGCCGACGCATCGCCGTTGACCGGCAGTGATCGACCGCTCGGCTGCAGCGGGGCGGTCAGGGCCTCGTCGGGCAGGGGCCCGGGTCCGAACGGCCACCATGGGCCGACGGTTTCGGCCGACGGCTGATCGGTGCGGAGCAGGTCGATGATCTCGTCCCGGCTCCGGCCGCGCCACTGCAACAGGAGCCACGGATCGGCGTCGAGCTGGTCGGCGAACAAATCATCTGCTGCCACCGTGTCGGCCCACCGTTCCAAGGCTTCGACCCGTTCAGCTTGGGATTTGGACGTCATCGACTCCACCGGCCCCGCGGTCAAGCGGGAACATCCAGCAAAGCCGCACCAACGCTGTCGCGTCCCAGGCGTCTGCAGGGCTGTGCCGTCTCGATCACGCAATGATATCGGATCCGATATCAGCCAGTGGTATGATGCTGGTGTGCGCTCCTCGAATGTCGAGACCAAGCCCGATCTATTCGCCGCTGAAACGCTGCGTCGCGCTCGCCGGGAGGCAGGGTTGTCGCAGCGGCAGCTTGCAGCCCGGGCCGCGACCTCACAGCCTGCCATTGCCGCCTACGAACGGGCAGAACGGCAACCGTCCATGGCGACACTCAACCGGCTGCTGCGAGCCTGCGGGTTCGTGCTTTCCGGCCGCCTTTTGCCGGTGGAGGCCGAAGGCAGGACGGTAACCCGGCTCGTGATCGAACTGCGCACCGGTCTGGAGCAGGGCGAGGACCAGTCGCTACTCAGGGTTGCGGCCCACTGGTATGGAGCTTTGGTCGCCGCCGACCCGGTCGAGGTCGATTATGCGTTGTCCACCGACCCGGGATCCACCGGCGATGCCCGATGGGACGCCCTGGTCGGTGGCCTGGGGGAGCGCCTCGCCCGGCTTCGGGGGCTGGCGATCCCGGACTGGACGACCGACCCGGCACGATGCCTCGACCGCTGGTGGTTCCTCGCTCCGTTCGCCTCACTCCATGCATCGGCCATGGTTGGCACACCGCCGGAACTTGCCAACCGTGGCGTGTTCGTCCATCACTCCTCCCTGGAGAGTGTGTGATGCTCGACGCCGCAGCCATCAACGAACTCCTTACCGAGCTGTCCGGCGACCTTCATGCTCAGGGCATCCGAGGTGAGATGTTCATTGTCGGCGGGGCGGCGATGGCCCTGGCCTACAACACCAGGCGTGCCACCAAGGACATCGACGCCGTGTTCGAACCGAAGATGGTGGTGTATGAGGCTGCCGCCCGAATCGCAGACGACCATCCCGAGCTCGACTCGAATTGGCTGAACGACGCAGTGAAAGGCCTACTCCCGGGAAGCGATCCGAATGCCACCGTTGTGTTCGATCGGCCCGGTCTGGTTGTCCGGGTGGCATCGCCGGGCTATCTGTTTGCCATGAAGGTTGCGGCGTCTCGGGTCGAACGCGATGTCGACGACATCATCGCTCTCTATCGTCTCTGCGGCTTCGGCTCGGTGGCCGAGTCGCTCGACCACATCGGCGCCGTCTACCCGGGCTTGACGTTGGAGCCGCGTGCCCAGTTCCTGTTGGAGGAGATCGCTTCAACCGCGCCTGATGAGCCGCAACCCGCCCCCGGCCAAGGTGGCGAAACGAGGACGTAACCCTGCGGAAACCCGGAGCCCTGGCCAACCGGGGAGACTAACCGTCGTCGGTGGCGATCACGGCACGGTAGGCGCCTCGGATGATGTCGACCACCGGCGTGGTTCGGATCTCGAGTTCGGTTGGCCGGAGCAGGTCGAGTACCGCCGCCGCATCGCCGTTGATTGGCAGTGATCGCCCGCTCGGCTGCAGCGGTGCGGTCAGGGCATCGTCGGGCAACGGCCCGGGGCCGAACGGCCACCATGGGGCGACGGTCTCGGCCGACGGCTGGTCGGTGCGGAGCAGGTCGATGACCTCGTCCCGGCTCCGGCCCCGCCACTGCAACAGCAGCCACGGATCGGTGTCGAGCTGGTCGGCGAACACATAGAGCACGGCGGCCAGGTGTTTGCACGGGTTGGCGCTGTCGGGGCAGGTGCACGACGCTCGCAGGTCGGCCCAACGAAGGGGCAGCAGTGGTGTGCCGGCGGCGCTGAACACCTCGACCA
>JAHEJM010000002.1 GCA_024638815.1 Acidimicrobiales bacterium
CACCGGCACCGGTCTCGGTGGTCGAATCAGTCGGGACGATGTCCAGCGGTACATCGAGGCCAACAAGCTCACGTCGTCGGAATCGTCGGAATCGCCGGCTGAGCCGGCGCCCCCGCCCCCTCCGGCGCAAGCACAACCGGCGCCCCAAGCGGCTCCGGCCGCTCAGCCTGCACCACAGCCGGCCCCCCAGCCCCAGCCGGCGGCGTCGACGCCGGTTCCGGCATCGGAAGTCCAGGCCGGTATCCGCGACGTCGTGGTGCCCATGTCCAACATCCGGTTGCGCACCGGTGAACATATGGTCATGTCGAAGTCGGTCGCACCCCACACCCTGACCGCCATCGAGATCGACTACGAGGCGGTGGAGCAGATTCGCAAGGTCCACGGCGCCGAGTTCAAGAAGACGGAAGGCTTCAGCCTCACCTATCTGCCGTTCATCGCCCGGGCCGCCATCGACGCCCTGCGGGAGTATCCCCACCTGAATGCCTCGGTGGGCGATCGTGAACTGATCGTTCACAACTACGTCAACCTGGCGGTTGCCGTCGATCTCGATTTCCAGGGGCTGTTGGCTCCCGTGGTTCGCGACGCCGACGGGAAACGCATGCGGTCCATCGCTCGGGACATCTCCGATCTGGCCCGTCGGGCTCGGTCCAAGCAGCTGTCGCCCGATGAGCTGTCCGGCGGTACCTTCACCCTGACCAATGCCGGCAGCTATGGCACGATGATGCAGTTCCCCATCATCAACCAGCCGCAGGTCGCCATCCTCTCCACCGATGCGGTCAAGCGCAAGCCGGTGGTGGTCGAGGACGACTTCGGCAACGAGTCCATCGTCGTGCACTCGGTCGGCGTCCTGGCCATGGCCTGGGATCATCGGGCCATCGACGGTGCCTATGCCGCCGCCTTCCTGGCCCGGGTCAAGGAGATCATCGAGACCCGCGACTGGACGGCCGAACTGGCCTGATCGAAAGGACGCCCGAGCTCTGTGAATCCGCTCACCATCGCCACCGGCGGACCCGCCGCCTCATCACTCGACGCAAAGGATGGGGCCGGCTCGGTGCCGCCCGGAGACGGTTCGGCATTGAGGATACGGTGGCTGGGTCGGGTCGACTACTGCGAGGCGTGGGATCTACAGCGGCGGTTGCACGCAGGATCAGACAACCATCTGCTGCTGCTGGAGCATCCTCCGGTCTACACCACGGGACGAAGTGCCGACCGGTCCAACCTGCCGGCCGATCTGGCGGCGCTGGGCGCACCGGTGATTCCCGTCAACCGAGGCGGGGACGTCACCTTCCATGGTCCGGGCCAGTTGGTCGGCTACCCGGTGCTGTCGGTGCCGGGACGTCGCGGCGGCGGCATGGCCGACACCGTGGCCTGGGTCCGCTCGGTCGAACAGTTGCTGATCGCGGTGCTGGCCGACCTCGGGCTGGCGGCCGGTCGCCTCGAGCGATACCCGGGAGTATGGCTCGAACCCGACTCGGATCGAGCCCGCAAGATCGCCGCCATCGGGGTTCGCCTTAGCCGGGGCAGGTCGATGCACGGCTTTGCCCTCAACAACACGGTTGATCTCGAGTGGTTTCGAGCGGTCGTGCCGTGCGGCATCGCCGACCGGGAAGTCACGTCGCTGGCGGCCGAGGGGGTCGATGTCTCGACCGAGCGCCTGGTCGAGCTGATCACGGCCAACATTGCCCCCATAGCCGGTGACCTGACTCCCGAATTCGCCAACGTGGTGTTTCGTCACCGACCCGACGATCTTGCCCCCTTCTCCCGGGGTGCCGGCGTCGGCGATCCGGTCGACGTCGCTCCTGATCGGGGGGTTCCGGTGCGTCTGGGGCGCCGGCTGGACGAGGCCGGCGTGGGCGAAGGTCTCGATCTGTCGGCCCGCAAGCCTGAATGGATGCGGGTCAAGGTCCGTACCGGCGAAACCTACCGTCGATTGAAGTCGACGGCCCGGGATCTCCGGCTCACCACGGTCTGTGAGGAGGCCGGCTGTCCGAACATCTTCGAGTGCTGGAACGAGGGCACGGCCACCTTCATGCTGTTGGGGGAGCGGTGCACACGGGCCTGCGGCTTCTGCCTGGTCGACACCAGAAAACCGCTCGATGTCGACGTCGGCGAGCCGGATCGAGTGGCTCGGGCCGTTCGGGATCTCGGCATCAGCTTCGCCGTGCTCACCATGGTGGCCCGGGACGACCTGGACGACGGGGGTGCCGTTGTCGTGGCCGACACCGTCCGGGCCATTCGCCGGCTCGCCCCCGATGTCGGTGTCGAGGTACTGATTTCCGACCTTCAGGGTTCTGATCGTGATCTGGCCACCGTCTGTGATGCCGAACCCGACATCCTCAACCACAACATCGAGACCGTACCCCGGCTCCAACGGGCGGTCCGGCCGTCGGCGTCGTATGCCCGCAGTCTCACCGTTCTGGCTCGGGCCAAGGACCACGGCCGGGTCACCAAATCCGGCATCATCGTCGGGATGGGTGAGTCGTTCGACGAAGTGGCCGCAACACTGGCCGATCTGGCCGCCGTCGGAGTCGACATCGTGACCATCGGCCAGTATCTGCGGCCGACGTCGACTCATCTCCCCATTGCCCGTTGGTGGACGCCCGACGAGTTCGACCGGCTCAAGGCCATTGGCGAGCAGGAACTGGGATTGACCCACGTCGAGGCCAGTCCACTTACTCGGTCCAGCCACCATGCCGGTTCGGTGGCGTCGGTGGTGGCCGAACCGAGTACCTGAGCCGGCCGCCGGCTCGTGCCGGCAACGACCCTTGGCTAGGACATTATGGCGCTCGATGTCCCGCCCGCCGACCCCCGGCCCCCGTACCAGAACCACACCCTGACCAGCACAAACCACAGGGCGTGAGCCAGGGCGACGATGGTTCGCCCCGCCAGCAGCCAGCCGCAGGCGACGATCAGTACACCCAACTGATGACCGAGCAGTGCGACCCGGTGCTGGTTTCGGACCACGGTCGAGAGCCTGGTTCCAATCGGGAGACTAAGGCCGTAGCCGGTCAACAACAATGCGGTGGAAAGCGGGTGCACCGGTTCAGTGTGCCCGGCGGCGTGCTCGGTTCCCCGGAGCCGGCGGCGGGCGGAGGATGACGGGGGTGGGTGGCCCCGGAACAGGCTCAGGGAAGCTCGATCATGGCCGGCGGCCCGCTCCCGGCAGCCGGGCCGCAGACCGTTCGGCTCGTGCCCGGGTCAGCCTCGCCTGTTGCCCTCGGGGCCCCGAGACCGAACTCGCCGGGACGGGGGGAAGAGCATCGATCCAGCACCGTATCGATGGCGGCTCCGGCCTGGCGAACCAGATCGTGCTCGATGTCCACGGCCCGAGCCCGGAGATCGGCGTGTGCCAGTTCGAACGCGGCCAGAAGGCGATCACCCTGGCTCCACGGCGGTCGCCGGGACAGCTCCAGCTCGCGCTCGGTCACAAGAAGCGGGAATCGAGTGGCCGGCTGGAGTAGGGAGTCGGGCAGGGCCGACACCATGGCTCGTCGTCGAAGTCGATTCTGCCACCACCGGCCCAGGCTGTTGATGGTCGTCGGAGGGACCAGGGCCGGACCCAACCGCTGGACTGCAGCGACCATTGTCTCCCGCCATCGATCGGCATCCTCGGGATTCGGCTCGAGTGTTGCCAGAACGCGAACGTGCCGCCGCAGCGCATCACCGACCGCGCCCTCGGCCTCGTCCTGAACGCGCCGGCAGGCCGTGAGCAGCACGGCGGCCTGCGGCTGGGCCGTCCGGATCCAGAACTCGTCAGCGGTCACCGCCACCCCGGCCCGGCTCTGGCGTCGGACATTGGCCTCGACTCCGATCAGCTGGGCCCGGGTCAGATCATGGGCGGTGGTGGCGTGGGCCAGGTCGGAACGAAGCAGGTGTTCCGCCGCCCGGAGACGGGTCGCCAGTCGCTCGGTTGCCACCGTGAATGCGTTGTCGTCCATAGCCATTTGCTCCTTCGGCAGCCCGGGCTGTGACGGCAAGAGCCGAACGGTCCATTTCATGCTCGTCCTGCCGATCTGCAGGTCGTGCCCGGTGGCATTCGGGCGGGAGCTCGCCGAGTGGTCGGAGATCCGGGCACTGGGCGTTGACGTGGGGAATGGACGCTATGCTGCCCGGGCATGACATCGATCGGGCCGGACTGGTGGGTGGTCGATGGTGTTGCCACGGCGTGGTTCGACGTCCCGTCGCTGATCGAGGGAGCTGCGCTGGCCGGGCGCATCGTGGAGCTGTCGTCCGAGATCGTGGTCGATTTGCGGGCGACAGGCATGCGGGTGCGCCTCGACTCAGACCAGCATGCCGACGCTGTGTCGGTGGTGGCGCGGGATCTCGGGCTGGCCGCGAACCCTGCAGTGGTGCAGCAGTTGAGCGTCGTGTTCGAATCCGCGAACCCAACTGGTGTGAGGCGGTTCTGGCAGCGCGTGCTCGACTACGAGCCTGGGGGGGATGGCGGTTTATCGGATCCGTTGCGGCGCGACCCCGCGATACGGATCCGGCAGTCGACCGAGCTGCGACCGCTTCGAAATCGCATCCATCTCGATGTAGTGCGGCCGGCGGCGGCGGTCGAGCAGGCGAGCCTTGGTGAGGCATCCGGACCGTACGGGGTCTGCCACACCGATCCCGACGGCAACGAGGTCGATCTGGTGCCGGGCGAGGTGCTCGGCGAGACGATCGGGACAGCCGACTGGCAGGCGGTGTTCAGCGCGATGGTGTGCTACCGCACCACCTCGCCGACGCAGCAGCGTGACCTGGCCGCCGCAGCAGCGGCGCTGGGCGACGACACGGGCTTCCCACTGCAGGTCGACCTGCGTCCCGGGCTTGTGATCATCGACAGTGGCAAAGACCAGTGGGAAGACGACGCCAACGGTCTCGAGCTCGACTTCACCGACCTTGCAGGAAACCTTCAGGCCGCTGCCCGCTATCTCGGTGCCACTGCGGAACCGGAGTTGGCGCGCTTCGCTCAGCTCTTCCTCGACGCCGCCGACGTCGACGCGGTCCGAGCGTTCTGGATCGCCGCGCTCGGCTACATCCACGACTTGCGAGCCGGGGTCACCGACATCTACGATCCGCGACGGCTGAACCCGGTGCTGGTGTTTCAGGAGCTCGATGCTTTGGAGACGGAGCGGCGCCGACAGCGCAACCGCATCCACTTCGAGCTCGCAGTGCCGCCAGAGTTCGCGCAGACGCGCCTCGCCACGACGGTCGCAGCCGGTGGCCAGCTCCTTGACGAGTCGGAGAATCGCTGGCGGGTCGCCGACCCCGAAGGCAACGAATTGGTGATCGTCAGTGGGGCATGAGCTCGCATTCGTCTGAGCTCCACGCTCGGCGGTTTCTGGCGACGATTTCAGCGGGTTGCGTTCGTCATGCATCGTGGCCTCGACGTTGCCGGCGAATCAGGGTCGAGTTCGGCCCGAATCGGCCGTTCTCCGGCGTGGGCCCGGGGTGGCCCCGGCTACGATCGGCACCATGTTCAGCCAACGCCTGGAACGAGTCCGAACGGCCATGGGCGTGGCCGGTGTCGATGTGCTCATGTTGTCGGTGGGCTCCGACCTTCCCTGGCTGGTCGGCTATGAGGCCATGCCTCTGGAACGGTTGACGATGCTGGTGCTCCCGGTCGACGGACGGGCCGAGCTTTTCGTCCCGGCACTCGAGGTGCCTCGGGTCCTGGAACGGCCGGAGATCTTCCGGGTGCGAGGCTGGACCGAGACCGAGGATCCGGTGGCGATGGTTGCCGAATCGGTCGGTGCGGCCGAATCCATCGCCATGGGCGATCACACCTGGAGCCGATTTCTGATCCAGCTCCAGGATCGCCTGCCCCGAGCTCGGTGGCAGCCGGCCGGTTCGATCCTCGGCCCGCTTCGGGCGGTGAAGGATGCCCGAGAGGTCGAGCGACTTCAGGCTGCGGCCTCGGGCGTGGACCGCATCGCTCGGGCCCTTCAGAACGGCGAGATTCCACTGATCGGGCGGACCGAGGCCGAGGTTTCGGCCGACCTGGGTCGGCGCATACTCGAAGTAGGTCACGGCAAGGTCAATTTCGCCATCGTGGCCGCCGGTGAAAACGCGGCCAGCCCTCATCATCATCCGGGTGATCGGGTCATCGAGCCGGGTGAAGTCGTGCTGTGCGATTTTGGCGGCACAACGGCCGAGCCCCAGGGCGAACCGGGATACTGCTCCGACATCACTCGTTGCGTGTACACCGGCGAGCCGCCGGCCGAGTTCGTGGAGCAGTACAGTGTCCTGGCCGACGCCCAGCGACAGGCGGTTGAAGCGGCCAAGCCGGGCATAGCGGCCGAGGAAGTGGACCGGGTGGCCCGCGATGTCCTGGCCGCGGCCGGGCTCGATCAGTGGTTCATCCATCGCCTCGGCCACGGCATCGGCGTCGACGCCCACGAGGACCCCTACCTCGTGTCGGGCAACCACCGGCCGCTGGAGGCCGGCAACGCTTTTTCGATCGAGCCCGGTTTCTACATCCCTGGCAAGTGGGGGGCTCGCATAGAGGACATCGTGGTCTGCACCGATGTCGGGCCGCGCCCACTCAACACCGTCGATCATGCGTTGGCCGTGGTCGAGGGCTGATTCCGGGTGATCGGCTTCGACGGGGCCACCGTCCTGCTCCAGTGGGCCACCGGGGGGCTGCTGTTCTGCTGGGTCACCACCCGCCATCGTCAGGTCGGCCTTGGCTACGGTTGGCTGCTGCGAGCGGTCTACGGGGCCATGGCCCTGGTCTCGGTCGTACTCGGGATGGCCTTCAACCCCGACCTCGGGCGTGATCTCGCCGCCGCCGGAGTCGCCATCGCCGCCTCGGTGGCCCTGGCCCGATCGGTACAGCGTCGCCGGGCCGGAGTGGCCCATCAACGACAGCTGGCGGAGGCCCGCAGCTCACGCCTGGCGGCCATGACCGGCATCGACCGGACCGAGGCCGACAAGGACACCGGGGGGCCGGAGTTCGACCCCCGCCTCGACTTGGCGGCCCCCGTCATCGGTCTGGTCGGCGTCGTGGCGACCGGAATGGCGGGGGATCCGGCGTGGTTGGCGATTGCCCGCCTGGTGGCCGGCACCGTCTTCCTCGGTGCGGTCAGTGACGCCATGTTGCTGGGCCACTGGTACCTCGTCCAGCCCGGCCTCGATCGGCGGTATCTGTCGGAGCTCGTGAGATGGACCGGCATCGCCTGGGCCCCCGTTGTCGGACTGTTGCTGATACCGGTCGGCATGCTGTCGGTATTGGGTGGCGAGATCGACGACGGTTGGGGGGGCATGCTCGGTTGGTTCTGGCTGGGCTGTGCCGTCACCACCATCGTGCTCGTGTTGGCCACCGTGGCGGCATTGCGGGAACGGCAGTATTCGGCCGTGATGGCCGCCACCGGTCTGCTCTATCTGGCCATTCTCACCGCCTTCGGAACCGACTTGGTGGCTCGGGCCCTGCTGGCGTGAGTTCGGGTCACGCCACTACCGGGTTGGCTACACAACAGCTACTGTGGTGCCGAAGGAGACATCATGCCACGCGCCATATGGAGCGGCGCCATCAGCTTCGGACTGGTCTCGGTTCCGGTCAAGTTGTACACCGCCGTCAGCCGCAAGTCGGTTCGGTTCAACCAGATCGATGCCAAGACCAACAGTCGGGTCAAGCAGAAGCGGGTCAACGCCGAGGGTGACGAGGTGCCGTACGAGCAGATCGTCAAGGGCTATGAGATCTCGAAGGACTCCTATGTCCTCGTGACCGAGGAGGAGTTGGCGGCCCTGACCCCGAAGACGTCACGGATGATCGACATCACCGACTTCGTGAACGAGGCCGAGATCGACCCCGTGTTCTACGATGCCGCCTACCATCTGGTCCCCGATGAGCTGGCCCGCAAGTCCTACACGCTGCTGTCGAGGGCCATGGAGGAGGCCGGAAGGGTGGCGATCGCCACCTTCGTGATGCGGACCAAGCAGTATCTGGTTGCCATCCGGCCGATGGAGGGTCGGCTCATGATGTCGACCATGGTGTATGCCGACGAGTTGGTCTCACCGGCGGAGATTCCGGGCCTGGACGACCTGGACGAGATCGAACTCTCGGATGCCGAGATGGCCATGGCCGGCCAGCTGATCGACTCGCTGGCCACCGAGTTCGAAGCCGACCGCTATCACGACACCTATCGGGAACAGGTGATGGACCTGCTGGAGCAGAAGGCGTCGGGCGAGGTTCGAGCCATCGAGGCCGCACCGGCTGATGAGGAGGCGGCCGTCGTCGACCTCCTGGCCGCCCTCGAGGCCAGTGTCTCGGCGGCCAAGGAGGCTCGAAAGGCCGGCTCCAAGACATCGAAGGCGGCCAAGTCGGCCTAGCCGCTGTCGTCATCGCCCATGGAAGAGTCGTCGGAGTCGGTCGAGGTTGCGGTCGGAGACCGCACCCTACGGCTGTCGAACCTGAACAAGATCCTGTACCCGGCGGTGGGGTTCACCAAGGCTCAGGTCATCGACTACTACGCCCGAATCGCTCCGATAATGCTTCCCCATGTCACCGGTCGCTGCATCACGATGAGACGATGGCCCAACGGAGTCGACGAACCGTCGTTCTTCGAGAAACGTTGTCCCGGTCATCGACCGGACTGGTTGCCGGTCGGAGTCGGCCCCGGTGATTCCCGGGGCGGTATCGACTACTGCCGACTGGAGGAACCGGCGGCCCTGGTGTGGACGGCGAATCTGGCCGCTCTGGAACTGCACAGTCCGATGGCCCGATGTGGCGACATCGAGTCACCCACCATCCTGGTCTTCGATCTCGATCCCGGGGCGCCGGCCGCCATGGCCGAGTGCTGTCGGGTGGCCCTGGTGATCCGTGACATCCTGTCCGCCGTCGGTCTGGACGCCTACGCCAAGACCTCGGGTTCGAAGGGGCTGCAGCTCTACATCCCCCTCAACCGCCCCCATACCCACGGTCATGCCGCCGATTTCGCCCACGCCGTCGGTCGACTTGCGGCCAAGCAGGAGCCGGGTCTGGTCGTGGTGGAGATGAACAAGTCGTTGCGCTCGGGCAAAGTCTTCGTCGACTGGTCCCAGAACTCCAGGCACAAGACCACCATTGCCCCCTATTCGCTGCGGGCCAAGGCTCATCCCACTGTGTCCACGCCCGTCCGCTGGGACGAGGTGGAAGGGGGAGGCGACGGGCCACCGCTGCAGTTCGAGGCCGCCGACGTGCTGGATCGGGTGGAACACCTGGGCGACCTTTTCGCCCCCGTGGCCGACCAGGAGCAGGACCTCCCCACGCCCTGAGGATTCGCATCGACCCGGTCGTCGACAGCGCCGGTACGGATTGCCCGGCGGTCTTCTAGGCTGGCTGATTATGCCTACCGTTTCCGCAGCCCGTTCCGTTCCGAAAACGGCGACCGCAGTCGATGTTCCGGTCTTCCGCGACACGCTGTCGGAGCTGCCCGACGACCGGCGGCGGGCGGCCGAACTCCAAGGCTTCGAGGCCAAGCCGGGCCAGAGCCTGGTGTTGACCGGCTCCGGCGAAGGCCCGGTCGAGGTGCTGGTCGGGCTCGGATCGTCCAAGGACCTCAGCTATGAGAGGCTACGCAAGGCGGCCGCTGCCCTGGCCCGGGCTGTGAACCGACACGAGGCGGTGGCCACCAACCTCGTGACCGTTTCCGATGGCCTCGACCGGGCCGAGGCCATCGGCGCCGTCGTCGATGGGGTGAGGCTGGCCAGCTATCGCTACACCGACCTGAAGTCGGCCTCCAAGGACAAGGACGAGATCAGGCTCAAGAAGGTGACCGTGGTGGCCGGCGGGTCCGGGGTTCGGGCCGAGATGACCGCCGCCAATGCCGTGGTCGACGCTGTCGAGCTGTCACGTGATCTGGTCAACGAGCCCGGCGGCTCACTGACCCCCCAGAGCTTCGTGGCCAAGGCCAAGAAGGCGGCCGGCGCCGCCGGCATCAAGGTCACGGTGTGGAATGAGGCCCGCATCCGCAAGGAGAAGCTGGGTGGCCTACTCGCCGTCAACAAAGGTTCGGCCCATCCTCCCCAGTTCCTCACCTTGTCCTACAAGCCGGCCAAGGGAACACCCAAGGCCCATATCGTCCTGGTCGGCAAGGGCGTCACATTCGACTCCGGCGGGCTGTCGATCAAGACCTCACAGGGCATGATGACCATGAAGATCGACATGGCTGGAGCAGCCGCCGTGCTGGCGGCCATGATCCCCCTACCTGCGGTTGCGGCACCGGTCGAGGTCACGGGATTCATTCCGCTGACCGACAACATGACCGGCCCGGACGCGCAGCGTCCGGGTGATGTGTTCACCGCTCGCAACGGCAAGACGGTGGAGGTGCTCAACACCGACGCCGAGGGCCGGCTGATTCTGGCCGATGCCTTGAGCCTGGCTTCGGAGGCGAAACCCGACGCCATCATCGACATCGCCACGCTGACCGGATCGGCCTCTGCCGCTCTGGGCACCGGCTACGCCGCCCTCATGGCCACCGACGATACGCTGGCCGGACGGCTGGAGGCGGCGTCGGAACGAACGGGGGAGAAGCTGTGGCGCCTCCCCCTGCCGGCCGAATACCGACGCCAGTTGGATTCCCCCATCGCTGACCTCCGTAACATCGGTACCAGCCCCTATGGAGGCGCCCTGATCGCCGGCTTGTTCCTGAAGGAGTTCGTGGACGGAGCACCGTGGGCCCATATCGATGTGGGGCTGTCGGTCTACTCCGACACCAGCAAGGGCATCGTGGTCAAGGGGGCTACCGGTTACGGCGTGCGGCTCCTGGTCGACGCCCTCCGCCACTGGGACTGACCAGGCGCCGGCGAGAGCCGGTCCACCGGACTCGGTCGACAAGCCGGGCCCTCACCCGGGGTCGAGGCATCCCTCAAAGCCATGGTCGGCCTGCCGATTGACCAGGTAGTCCCATCCGACCCGGCGCAGTCGATCGAGCCCTCATGGCGGTTGCCAGCGAACACAACAGACCCACCAGAACCGTGCCGGATATCGAGAATCCGGCCGATCAGGGTGCCCGAATTCGGCGCTTCGCCGTAATCGCCCTCGACATCGTGGCCCTCATGGCCGGAGTGGTGGCCGCCGACTGGTTGCTCGGCCCGGATGCCCTCGACCGGGTGCTGGTGGTTCTCTTCGCCGTCGTGTTCTGGCTGTTCGTGGTGAACGCCAATCTCTACAACTCCCGCCTGGCCTCCAATCGCCGGGAAGAGACAACCCGCATCGCTCGTTCCGGCACCCGAGCGTTTCTTGTGGTGGCTGCGGGCTCGGTGTTGTTCCCCCTCGATCTGGCCCTGCGTTCGGCGTCGATGGTTCTGGCTGTCACCGTCGGCGCCATGGCCATCGAGCGGGAACTGGTGCGATGGTGGTTCACCCGCAGGCGACAGGCCGGGCGGGGTCTGTGGAACTCGGTGCTGGTAGCCGGCGAGGAGCAGGCCGCCGGATTCCAGGAGCGTATCGAGGCCGACCGCTCCAGTCCCCACACCATCGTGGCCCATGTCGACCCGTCGCAGTGCCCGGACGCCGAGGAACTGTTGACCAGGACGGTGTCGATGGCCCGCGCCTCCGGGGCCCACGGCGTCATCGTGGTCGAGTCGCTACTCGATGCCACCACGGCAAATGCTTTGGTCCGGGGGCTACTGCAGGCCCGTCTCTATGTCGATCTGGCCTCGACCCTGGTCGACATCTCCAGCGATCGCCTGGCCACCCGAAGCCTCGGCTCGGGTATCGCGACCTGGATCGCGCCGAGGCCGAAATCGGGGTGGCGGGGTCGGGCCAAGCGCCTTTTCGACGTCGTCGTGGCCTCGGCCGTCCTGGTGGTGGCTTCACCCCTGTTCCTGATGCTGATGCTGGCGGTGAAGCTGACCTCCGAGGGTCCGGTGCTTTTCCGCCAGCAGCGGGTGGGTCGCTACGGCGAGCCGTTCGACATGCTGAAATTCCGATCGATGGTGATGAACGCCGAGGAACTCCTGGCCGAGCTGGAACGAGAGAACGAGGGAGCCGGCCCTCTGTTCAAGATAAAGGACGACCCCCGAGTGACGCCGTTGGGTCGGTTCATGCGCAAGACCTCACTCGACGAGCTGCCCCAACTACTCAACGTGTTACGCAACGAGATGAGCCTGGTCGGCCCCCGGCCCGCATTGCGGGCCGAGATGGCCGAGTGGGAGCCGGCGCTGTATGCCAGGCTCGACGTGAAGCCCGGCATCACCGGGATGTGGCAGGTCTCGGGCCGGAGCGGCACTACGTTCACCGAGTACACGAGGCTCGATCTGTACTACGTGCACAACTGGTCGCTGTGGGTGGACGTGTCGATTCTGGCCCGGACCATCCCCGCTGTGGTGCGCAGCCACGGAGCCTACTGAACCCGCCTTCGGGAGCCGGCAATACCTAGTGTTCGGCGCGGAGCGCCTCACGGCAACTGTTCGAGTTGCTTCGAGTTTGGCCTCCGGCCAGACATCGTCCGAACTTGACATGATCGTGAACATCCAAGCCGCCAAGTGAAACTGGTACGGCGAGACGGTGCTCCTGCCGCCGGCCGAGACCGGCTTGAGTTTGGCCTCCGGTCAGACATCGTCCGAACTTGACATGATCGTGAACATCCAAGCCGCCAAGCGAAACTAGGCCGCGGTGAACCGTTCCGGATTCCACACCGCCAGCGTGCCGCGACGGGGTCGGGCCAGTTGCTCGTCGAGCCAGTCCCGATGTTGGTCCCGGAGATGATCCGGTAGGCGTTCGACCTGGCGAGCCGACAGCGGTGGAAGCCGGCGCCGGACGACGAGAAGGTCACCGTTGCGCTGGGCCGCTCGGAACCGGCAGGCCCGCTCGACCGCACGCCAGAACGGGCCGTGTTTTCCTCCCTTCATTCCCAGCCCCAGCTCGGCCGCCCATTCCCGGCACACCAGCTCGAAGCCGTCCGGGGTCTGCTCCAGGCCGCCGGACAGCCGCCGGAGCAGGAGCAGGCACGATGGTCCCAATACCGCCAGCCAGAACCGTTCGGCATAGCCGGATCGAGGGTCGTGGCCGAGGTTGTCGACCACCGGGTCGATCCAGGCTCGGACCGTCAGCACGGTGTGGGGATAGGCCGGTCGTTCATCGGGGGAGGGTTGGATCGAGCCGTCGGACGGCGATTCGGAAGGTGTCGGGGCGGGCTGTCGGCGGCCGGGTTTCGTGGTCGGGGGTGGGGGAATCGGACGGCGGGGTGTCGGGGCGTGGTTCGAGCGCGAGGTGTCGGACATGGTTTGAGTTGGTCTTCCCGTGTGTCATGCCCTGATTGTGCAGGGCAAGGAGGCGTATGACGTCTCGGCGGCCGGGCCTTGATGATGATCGGCCGGGCCACGATGTGTCCGGGGGTTGGGGACACCGCCCGTTGGCTGTAGCAGTCACCGAATCTGCCTGAAGGCCCCGGCCTGGAGAGCCGATGGGGAAGTCACTCGGTGAGTACGGCCAAAACCCTACCGGCAAGTGGCACACAATGTCAAGATATGGATGTAATGGAAAGTAGACAAACGTAGTTAGGCGAACGAGATCCAGGTTGGATCGCCGCCCGCATCCTGAAGTGGCTCGTACTTCCGGCCGGCAATAGGGTGAAGGGGTGAGTGATCTGAACTCGTCGTCCCCCTTTCCCTTCGACCCGTCGTTGGATGGTGACGGATTTTCGAGCGACGGCGGGTCGGAGGTCCGATCCCGTTCCGGTGACGGTGAGGGCCGGCAGGCTGACGACAACGTTGAGCAGGCCCGCCGACTGGTGGCCGCCGGCCGCAGGATCGTCGTGCTGACCGGTGCGGGCATCTCCACCGACTCCCGGATTCCCGATTTCCGGGGCCCTCAGGGGATCTGGACGAAGAATCCGGGGGCCGAGAAGGCGGCCACCATCCACAACTACGTGGCCAACGCTGAGATCCGGCGGGCAGCCTGGCTGACCAGACTGGACAGCCCGATGTGGGCGGCCGAACCCAATCCCGGGCACCGGGTCCTGCTGGAGTTGGAGAAGCGGGGAACGCTCCACATGCTCATCACCCAGAACGTCGACGGTCTGCATCAGCTGGCCGGTACCAGTCCTGACAAGGTGGTCGAGGTCCATGGAACGGCTCGGGAGGCAACCTGTCTCAGCTGCGAATATCGTGCTCCCATGCAGGATGTTCTGGATCGGGTTCGGCGTGGAGAGGAAGATCCAGACTGTCCCATCTGCGGCGGCATCCTGAAGTCGGCCACTGTCAGCTTTGGTCAGAACCTGAGGGTGGAGGACGTCGAACGAGCCACGGCAGCGGCCGAGGAATGCGATGTGTTGCTGGCCGTCGGCTCGACGCTGTCGGTCTATCCCATTGCCGGCGTGGTACCGGTGGCCAAGCAGGCCGGGGCGTCCATCGTCATCGTCAACGGTACCCCGACCGAGTTGGACTATCTGGCCGACGTCGTCGTTCGGGGCTCCATCAGTGACGTGCTGCCCCGAATCATGTCCTGACCCGGCAGCGGCGGCCCCCACCGCAGGAGGGCAGCCGGTACCGTAGTGGTATGGCGTCGTTCCAGGATTTGTTGGCCACGACCAAGGCCTCCATTACCGAGGTTGATCCGGCTCGGGCCGAGGCTGCGCTGGCCGAGGGCTGCACCCTTCTCGATGTTCGTGAACCCGATGAGGTGGCTCAGGGAGCCATCGATGGGTCGATACATGTGGTTCGGGGAAACCTGGAGAGCCAGATCGAGGCTCGGGTTCCCGACAAATCGACACCGCTGGTGGTCATGTGCGCCGGCGGGGCCCGTTCGGCCTTCGCCACTCGAACCCTGGAAGAGCTGGGCTACATCACCGTCGCCTCCATGGACGGCGGATTCAACCGGTGGAAGGACGAAGGGCGCCCGTGGCTGGTGCCCACCATGCTCAGCGCCGAGCAGCGCACCCGCTACAGCCGCCACCTGTTGCTGCCTGAGGTCGGTGAGGACGGCCAACGGCGACTGCTGGAGTCTCGGGTGTTGTTGCTGGGAGCGGGTGGGCTGGGCTCCCCGGCCGCCCTCTACCTGGCCGCCGCCGGGGTGGGGACCCTCGGCATCGTCGACATGGACGAGGTCGACGCCTCCAATCTGCAGCGACAGATCCTGCACAACGGAGACCGGGTGGGTGAGCGAAAGGTCGACTCGGCCAGGAAGACGCTGAACGCCCTCAATCCCGATGTCGAGGTCGTCACCGTCGATGCCCGCCTCGGTGCCGGCAATGTGCTCGACATCCTCGACGGCTTCGATGTGGTGATCGACGGAGCGGACAATTTCCCCAGCCGCTATCTGTTGAACGATGCTTCGGTCAAGCTTGGTATTCCCATTGTCCACGGCTCGATTTTCCGGTTCGAAGGCCAGGTCACGGTGTTCGACCCCCGTAGCGGTCCCACCTATCGCGATCTGTTGCCCGAGCCGCCGCCCCCCGAACTCGCTCCCAGCTGCGCCGAGGCCGGGGTCGTCGGGGTGCTACCCGGCATCATCGGCTCGATCCAGGCTCTGGAGGCGATCAAGCTCATCCTCGGTCTGGGCGATTCGCTTCGAGGTCGGCTGCTGATGTTCGATGCCCTGGAGGCGAGCTTTCGGGAGTTCCGGCTCGAGGTCGATCCCGACAATCCTGTGACCTGGGACAATCGAGATCGAATCGAGCTTGCCGAACTGGACGATCAGTGCCGACCTCGGCTGTCGACCGACGCCTGACCGTCAAGCTGTGACCACGATCACCACCCATCCTCGACAGGGGACTCAAGTCCGGATGACCTAGGTCGATGTTCTCAGTGACGTATCCGTTGCCGAGAGCGTGTTCAAGACTGGGTCCCCCGAGTGATCAAATCGTCATTCCCTCTGTCCGCCGCACCTTCGACGGAGTCCGCCGTGCCGTCCTCCTACTCCGGTCGCGCTTGCCGCCGCCGGTCCCTGTTCCTGCTGGTTCTGTTGGCCTTGCTGCTCCCGGTCGCAGCCTGTGGCGTGGTCCCCACCGGCGACGGGGCGCACGGGTGGACCGGCGATGATGGGTCGGGTCGTGCCGAGAAGGCCGATGGTGCCGAAGCCCCGCCCGGTTGGGGCTCGAACGTTGGGACGGCTCGGCCCGATCTGCAGCCGGGAACCTCGCTCGGAGGCGTGACCTTGACCGAGAGAAGGCAGGCTCGAGTGGGGGATGAGGTCGAGACCGTGGTCGGATTCGACGACCCACCGCCGGCCGTGGTCATCGTGGGCGAATCGCTGCACTCGCTGTCGCTGCGGTACCGGACCGATGGGGCCTGGACCGACTGGTCACCGACCCCGGATCTCGATCACGAGGCGCCCGACGGTATGGAACCGGGTTCCGAGGGCTGGCCGGCCGCGCCGCCGGCCTACGGCCCGGTCTGGCTCGGTGGCCGAACCGATGCCATTGCCTTCCGCAGCACCGATGGCGCACCGGTGGAGTTCGATGTGCTGTCGCTGGATCCTTCAGGCCGCCCGTCTCACGAAGCCACCGCCGGCTCCGTTGATCACGTGGCCGGCGCGGCCGGTCCCAGACCGGCCGGTCCCAGTGTCATCGGCCCGGTTCGCTCCCTGGGGGCGGCGGCCGTCACCGTTCCCGCCATCAATGAGCGAAGCCGATGGGCGGCCGCCGGTTGGGCCATCGACACCAATGGCTGTGGCCGGGGTCCGGGCCGAGCCGACAACATCGCCGCCGCCGTCATCCACCACACCGTGAACGGCAACAGCTACCGGCAGGATCAGGTCGATGATCTACTGCGATCCATCTACTACACCCACGTCGTGGTCAACGGCTGGTGCGATGTGGGCTACAACTTCGTCGTCGATCGATTCGGCGGCATCTGGGAGGCTCGCACCGGTAGCGCCAATGCCGCCATCATCGGTGGCCACGCAAAGGGATTCAACACCACCACCGTCGGGGTGGCCCTGCTGGGCCAGCACCAGTCAGGGGTATCGCCGGCCAGCGCCAGCCCGTCCACTGCCACCGCCCAGGCGGTCCAGAACCTGTTGCACTGGCGGTTGGGTCAGTACGGAGTCGATCCGGCCGGCATGACCTGGCTCCGCAACTACGCTTCGTCCCCCCCGCTGAAGCTCAAGGGTGAGAGCTGGCACTACGTACCGACCGTTCTCGGCCACCGGGACCTCGGTCTGACCAGCTGCCCCGGCAACCTCGGATACTCGCTGGTTCGTACCACGCCCTCGACCCTGGTGGCCCGACGGGATCTCAGCCTTCCCTATCGATTCGAGCAGTGGACCGAGCGCAACCACGGTCCCGGGCTGCTGGTTGCCGACACCGGGGGTGGTCTTCGCCCTGCCGGTTCCGCTCCACAACCCACCGGGGCCGGCACCGGGGTGGTGGCCCCCGGCACGGTGGTCGCGGTCGACGGCGATCACACCGGTGGCTACCAGTTGACCTCGACCGGTGAGCTGATTCCGTTCGGCCAGGCGCCCAGTGCCGTTCCGGCCGGGAACTGGGCGGGGAGCGGTACCGCTCCGGTGGACATCGAGGTAGGGGGCGGCGGAGGATGGGTGATCAACGAACGCGGTGTGATCGCCTCATTCGGTGCCGCTGCGGCCGTTGGCCCGGTCCCGGTGGAGGCACCGGTGGCAGCCATGGCCCTCGACGACGCCGGTTCGGGCTATGTGGTCGATACCACCGGCCGGCTCCATCCGGTCGGTTCGACGGCCGGAGTCGAGGTACCGGCGCTTGATCAACCCCTTCCGGCCGGTGTCCGGGCGGTGGATCTGGCCGTCACCGGTTTCAGCGCCGACAGTGTCTCCACCGGACCATCGCCGAACCGGCCCCGAGGGTGGGTCCTCGACTCTGCCGGCACGGTGCGAGGATTCGGTGGCGCCCCGACCGTGGCCGTCAACGGCTCGGTGAGGCCGATTGCGGTGGTCGTGGCCCGAGGTGAACCGGGAGGCTGGATGGTTGACGCCACCGGTCAGGTGTGGCCCTTCGCCGGCGCCCGACTGATCCGGCCCGTCTCCACCGACGTCACCCGGGCCAATGTGGTCGACGCCACCCAGCTGGGTCTCGTGGCATCCACCGATTTCCTGGGCGGACCCGACGCCCGGTATCTCACCGCCCTGTATCGACTGTTCAACGCCAGGGAAGCCACCGATGCCGAGATCAGCCGGGGTGTGGCCCAACTGGAGGACGGTGAACGCCGTTCGGTCATCACCGACCGATTGGCTCACTCCCCGCGCTGGGCCGGCATCAGCATCGACGCCATGTATCGGGATGTGCTGGGCCGGAATCCCGACCAGGCCGGTCGCCGCTACTGGCTCGATCAACTCGCCAATGGTATGCGCTACGAGGACCTCGGTGTCTACTTCTATGGTTCGACCGAATACGCCGAGCGGGCGGGCGGCGATCGGGAGTACGTGGCCACCCTGTACCGGGTCCTTCTTGGACGCGAGGGTGAACCCGCCGGCCTCGACTACTGGACGGCCCGGCTGGTCGAGCCCGGGGTGGGCCCGCCGACGGTGGCTCACAGCTTCTACCTCTCGATCGAGTCCCGCCGGGATCGGGTCGCCGACCTGTACCGAAGGATCCTGGGCCGGACACCCAGCGCCGGGGAGCGGGATTACTGGGCCGAGCTATTGCTTGACAT
The DNA here is from genome assembly GCA_024638815.1 of Acidimicrobiales bacterium. Taxonomy (GTDB): domain Bacteria; phylum Actinomycetota; class Acidimicrobiia; order Acidimicrobiales; family SZUA-35; genus JAHELU01. Next base: position 18,538 of record JAHEJM010000002.1, read on the forward strand.
CGATGACGTCGAGTTGGCGGCCGAGCTGGCGGCAAGCGCTGAATATTACCGGAAAGTGGTCGAAGGATAGGTCATGAGAAAAGCGGTTGTCGCCGTCGGCGCCCTTGTCCTGTCGATTGCCCTCACCGTCGTGGCCGTAGTGCCCGCCGCCGTTCCGGCCGCGGCCCACGACGAGCCTCACATCGTCATCACCGGCGGTGGTTGGGGCCATGGCCGGGGCATGGGTCAGTACGGTGCGCTCGGCTACGCCCGCGACCTCGGTTGGTCGTCGCGGCGGATTCTCGATCATTTCTACCGGGGCACCACCCACGGGCCGGTCCCCTCCTCCCTGTCGTTCGATGCCGACAAGATGCGGGTCGATCTCCGCTACCTGTCGAGCCGGTCCACCACGGTGGCGCTGGCCCAGGGTTCACTGCTGTTGACCGACGACTCGGGCACGGGTCTGGTCAACATCACCGACGGTGCCGTGCGGTTGACCGCCAACGGCTCCGGCTTCCGGTTGGAGACGGCGACGGGATGCGGCGGCCCGTGGACCGATCGCCAGGTGCTCGGGCGGAGCAAGATTCGTGTCGTGGCCCACCAACCGACGGGATCAAACCCAACCGGCAGCGATGGCCTGCTCAAGGTCTGTGGTCCCCAGTATTTGGTGTGGTACGAGGGCGAGATCTGGGCCGTCACCAACAGCGGCGGCCGTCAGCGCACCATCAACGTCGTCTCGGTCGAGCAGTACCTGCGAGGGGTGGTGCCCAACGAGAGCCCGGCCAGTTGGCCGGCGGCGGCACTGGAGGCCCAAGCCGTGGCCGCCCGATCCTATGTGCTGGCCGGGGACACCCGCTGGCGGCCCTATGCCGACACCTGTGACAGCGTCTGGTGCCAGGTCTACGACGGTCGCTACACCACCCGGGGCGGTCGCTGGCGGGCCTCCACCGACCCTCGAACCGATGACGCCATCGTCGCCACCGCCGGACAGGTGCGGTTGACCTCGTCGGGGGCGGTGGCTCGAACCGAGTTCTCCTCGAGCACCGGCGGTTTCACCGCCGGTGGTGACTTCCCGGCCGTGGCCGACCTCGGCGACTCGGTGTCGGCCAACCCCAACCATCGGTGGGAGAGTCATATCTCGATCGCCGTGCTGGAGTCCCGGTATCGACTGGGTGACTTCGTGGATCTGGTGGTCACCGACCGCAACGGCCACGGACCGTGGGGGGGCAGGGTCGGACGGATAGAGATCCGCTTCCGCAACGGCACCCGAACCATGTCGGGCAATGACTTCCGGCGAGCGTTCGGCTTGAAATCCGACCTGTTCACGGTCAGCGCCATTCACCGCAACGCCGACGGCTCACCCGACACCGGAACCGACGACGATCGCGACTTCCAGGCGGCCACCGTCGATCTGCTGTACCGGCGTCTGGCCGGCCGGGCCCCGACGTCGGGCGAACTGGGAACCTGGACCGACGCTCTGGTCGCTCGAGGCGCCGAAGCCAAGCGGGAGCTGGCCGGTCGACTCGTCCACAGCGAGCCCTTCGCCGGTCGCCTGATCGACGATCTCTACCGCCGGGCCCTCAATCGGCGCTCCGATTCGCCCGGTCGAAGCTACTGGCTGAACCAGATGAACAACAGTGCACTGACCTATCAGCAGATGGGGGCGCTGTTCTACGGTTCCGACGAGTACTACCAGCGGGCGGGCAACAACAACCGGGCGTTCGTCACCTCGTTGTACGAGAACATCCTGGGCCGCCGGCCCGACGGCGGTGGACTCGACTATTGGACCGGGCTGATGGACTCGGGTCGGGTCGGTCAGGTCGATGCGGCCCGGCTGTTCTACGAGTCGGTGGAATCGCGACGAACCCGGGCCCGATTGCTGTATCGCCAGGTCACCGCGGGCGAGTTGGACTCGGCATCGACCGGCGACGGGGCCGACTATCTGATCTCCCGGTCGGACCTCGACCTCGCAGTGGAGTACGCCATGATGCTGGTCCCACAATCGTGATGCTCGTACCGACTTGTACCTCGACCAACGGTTCCGAGACCGGCCTGGTCGGATTGCCCATGCCCGGTTCCGGACGGCAACGTCCGGTTCGAACGTATTGGATGCGGCGGCGGCTATCCTGTCAGCCGACGGCGGCCCGTCACAGAGCAACGGCTGCGAAGTAGCCGACCACAACTGAATCGGCGGTACCGAAGGACGGTAACCATCGATGCCTGTTGATTTCGACGCCCCCGTTTTCGTGGCCGGTCATCGCGGCCTGGTGGGCTCGGCCATCTGTCGCCGTCTCGGGTCCGAGGGGTTCGGCAACGTGCTGACCGAGGACCGTGACCGGCTCGACCTTCGGGATCAGGCTGCGGTCCGGCGCTGGTTCGAGCAGCACGAACCGTCGCACGTCTACCTGGCGGCCGGCACGGTGGGCGGGATCCTGGCCAACTCCAGTCGTCAGGCCGAGTTCCTGTATGACAACATGATGATCCACGCCAACGTCATCGAAGCCGCTCGGCGGACCGGGGTGACCAAGCTCCTGTACCTCGGCAGCGCCTGCGTGTACCCGCGGTTGAGTCCTCAGCCCATTCCGGAGTCGGCCTTACTGACCGGACCCTTGGAGCCGACCAACGAGGGCTACAGCCTGGCCAAGATCGCCGGTGTCCGGCTGTGCGACTTCTATCGTGAGCAATACGGGTGCAACTTCGTCACCGCCATGCCCACAAACCTCTACGGCCCGGGTGACAACTTCGACCTTCGGTCCAGCCATGTGTTGCCGGCGCTGATGCGTAAGTTCCACGAGGCCAAGCTGGAGGGTCGAACCGAGGTCGAGGTGTGGGGCACGGGACTGGCTCGGCGGGAGTTCATGTATGTCGACGATCTGGCCGATTGTTGCCTGTTTCTCATGGACAACTACGACGAGCCCGGCCATATCAACGTCGGAACCGGCTCCGATGTCTCCATTGCCGAGTTGGCCTCCATGATGGCCGAAGTCGTGCATCCCGATGCCGCCGTCGTGTACGACACGTCGAAACCCGACGGGATGCCCCGACGGTCCCTCGATGTGTCGCGGTTGCACGCACTGGGTTGGCGTGCCGGCACCGATCTCGATACCGGCCTGACCCGGACCTATTCATGGTTCCTGGACCGGGTGGCCCACGCCGCCGACCCATCGGCCGGCACGCCCCGGGTTCGGGCGCTGTCGTGACCGCACCTGCACCGATCGAAGCGAACGCCGTGGCCCTTGTGCCACCCCGCTACGGCCCGGGGGTGATCGGGGGAGCCGAGGCGGTGCTGAGCGAGATGGCCCACGGGCTACGGGCCCGCGGCGTCGCAGTGGAGATCCTCACGACCTGTGCTCGCGACCATTTCACCTGGGCCAACGAGTTCCCGGTGGCGGTGACGGAGTTGGCCGACGGGGTGAGACTGCGCCGCTTCGCCACCGAGGTCGACGCCGATACGTCGGTGCGCGATCGTCTGGGCCATCGCATTCTGGCCGGTGATGATCTGTCCATCCAGGACCAGCAGCTCTGGGTCAACTCCAGCCTGCGATGTAGCGGCTTGTGGCATCACGTCTTCGATCACGGCCACCGGTATCGGGCCCTGATCTTCGCCCCCTACATGTTCTGGACCACCTACGCCGTGTCCCAGATCCATACTCGCCGTTCCATTCTCATGCCCTGTCTTCACAACGAACCGCCGGCCTACCTCGACATCTACCGGTCGATGATGGAGGCGGCCGGTGGCGTGTGGTTCCTGACCGACCCGGAACAGGAACTGGCAAACCGCCTGTACCGACTGTCCGATCGACAGCGGGTGGTGGGAGCGGCAGTGGAAGCTCCGACCGAGTATCGGCCCGATCGGTTCCGGGAGCGATTCGGTATCACCGGTCCCTACGCCTACTACGCCGGGCGGCGGGAGTGGGGTAAGGGATGGGACGACCTGGTCTCGGCATTCGCCGCCTATCGGCGCCGGCGGCCCGGATCGGACCCGGCCGACCACCGGCTCCCCGGGGTGCTCACCCTGGTGACCTCCGGGGTCGGCGCCGTGGATGACGACCACGGCATGGGTTCCGGTCTGGTCGACGTCGGCCTCATCTCCGACGACGACCGCAACGATGCGATGGCCGGAGCCGCCGTCTACATCCAACCCAGCGCCATGGAATCGTTCTCGCGGACGGTGCTCGAGGCCTTCGCCGCCGGCACGCCGGTGGTGGCCAACGGGCACAGCGATGTCGTCCGCTGGCACATCGAGCGCACGGGGGCCGGGCTGACCTACCGCAACCAGGCCGAGCTGATGGCCTGCCTCGATTTTGTCACCGATGAGCCGGAGGCGGCGCGGAACCTGGCCCGTGACGGGAGGGACTACGTGATCGAACACTACGGAATCGATGCCGTGGTCGATGCCGTGGCCGAGACCGTGGAGGCGTGGATGCCGCCCGCTGTCCGTGAGCGCCGGGCCGACCCACGGCGGGTTTCCACTGGGGCCGGGGGAGGGCGAACATGACCTGGCTCATGGTGTCACCCTGGGCACCGTACCGCGATGGCATCGCAAGCTACGCTCAGCAGGAGGTCCGCCATCTGCGGGCCGCCGGCCACGACGTCACCGTGCTGTCGCCCCTACCGTCGGCGGCTCATCACCACCTCCGTCTGGGTGGGGCACCCGGCGCCTTTCGGCTGGCCCGTCACGGTGCCGGCTATGAGCGGGTGATCGTGCAGTTCGGACCGGAGTTGTTGTTCGGACACTGTCGAACCGGGGCCGAGCGGGTGGCGGTGTGGGCCGCCCTGGCCGCCCTGGCCCGTACCACGGATCTCGAGTTGCGAATACATGAGATCGAATACGAGCGGCTGGAGCGGTCCAGGGCGGAAGCAACCATGGCCAGAATCGTTCTCGGTTCGGCCCATGCCGTCACCGTGCACACCGAGGCCGAGCACAGGGCTCTCCTCGAGCGCCTCGGCCCGGCGGCGAGACGAATCTCGGTGGTGGCCCACGGTCGTCACTTCAGCTCCCAGGTCGATCTCTCACCGATGGAGGCCAAGGCGGAACTCGGTCTCGAGCCCGATCGTCTGACGTTGCTGTGCATCGGATTCCTTCAGCATCACAAGGGTTTCGATCTTGCCATCGAGGCACTGGCCGTGGCCAACCTCGACGATGCCGATCTACACATCGTGGGATCGGGGCGGATCGACCATCCCGAGATCGCTCAGTACGTCGCCCAGCTCCGGGCCATGGCCGACCGCTCGGCCGGCGTCACCCTGCACGAGGGCTATGTGTCGGATGAGTTGTTCGACCGGTGGTTGCTGGCGGCCGATGTGGTGGTGTTGCCCTATCGGGAGATCTGGTCATCGGGAGTGGTGGAGCGGGCTCGGCTGTTCGACAAGCCCATCATCGCCTCCGATCTTCCCCAGCTCCGGGATCAGCTATCGGCCGATTCCATGGTCTGTGGCGGAGTCGGTGAGCTGGCCGACGCCATGGCCGCCGTCGCCCGTCGGCTTGCCGGTGGCGTCGGCCCGGTCTCCACCACCACCGGCGACGGGCTCGAGACGGCGTCCGGCGCGGCAACGGGCTCACGGTCCTCAGGTGATGCCACGGGGTCGACCACGTGGGACGTTGACCGGCCCAAGCCCGACCGATCGTCCCTGCAACGTCAGATCGAGGCCAGGGCCGGTCGCCAACGGGCCGTAACCGGCGCCGCCATAACCGGCCCCCTGCCGCCCCGACTGGGCTCGGCGACTCGGGTCGGAGTGGCCGACGGCGGCTCGGTCGGGTCGGCGATGGCCATGACCGAGCCGACCCGACCGGCGGCCCGGCATCTCGAGGACCTGGGTTCGTACCAACGGCCGCCGGCGACCTCGCTCCGACCCCTGGTCGGACCGCTCAAGCAGTCGGTCGAGACAGTGACCAACTGGCAGATCGATCCCCTGACCCGTCGGATCGAGGATCTACACCAGGCCACGGTGGACGCCGTGTTGGAGTTGGAGGCCCGAATGCAGCGGTTGGAAGCGGTTCATCGACAAGAGGCGGAAGGAGGACAGGATCAGCCATGCGAGTACTCGTCACCGGTGGCCTAGGATTCGTCGGCTCGGCGTTCATCCGACATCTGATATCGGAGACCAACCACGAGGTGGTCAACCTGGATCGTATCGCGTATGCCGCCACCGAGGGATCACTGGCGCCGGTCGCCGATTCGACCCGGTACCGATTCCTCCAGTGCGACCTGGCCGACGAGGGCGCCACGGTGCGGGCGGTCACCGAGTGCCGGCCCGATGCCATCGTCCATCTGGCGGCCGAGACCCACGTGGATCGTTCCATCGACGGACCTCGCGTCTTCGTCGACTCCAACGTGATCGGGACCTACAACCTGTTGCAGGCGGCCCGGTTGGTTCCCGGCCTGCGCCGTCTGGTCCACGTCTCGACCGATGAGGTGTTCGGGTCGTTGTCCGACGATGACTCGATGCTCGACGAGGGGTCGAATTATGACCCGCGATCACCGTATTCGGCCACCAAGGCCGCCTCCGATCATCTGGTTCGAGCCTGGTACGAGACCTACGGCCTGCCGGTGGTCGTGACCAACTGTTCGAACAACTACGGACCGTTCCAGTTCCCGGAGAAGATGATCCCGATCATGATCATCAACGCCTGGCAGGGCCAACCACTGCCGGTATACGGCGACGGAGGAAATGTCCGGGACTGGCTCCATGTGGAGGATCACGCCCGTGCCCTGCTGTCGGCGATGGAACGGGGAGCCGACGGGGAGACCTATGTCATCGGTGGCCGCAGCCAGCGGACCAATCTCGAGGTGGTGGAAGACATCTGCAATCTGGTGAACGCGCAGGTCGACGATGCGCTCGACCGGACCCAGCTCATTCGCTTCGTCCCCGACCGCCCGGGGCACAATCGTCGCTACGCCATCGACTCCTCCCGGACCGAGCGGGAACTGGGTTGGTCACCCCGCTACGGCTTCGAGGATGGTCTGGCCGCCACTGTGGGCTGGTACCTGGCCAACGGTTGGTGGTGGCGGCCCCTGATGCGTCGCTCCGATGTCGGTGTGCGACTCGGTCTGCAGGGTGTGGGTGGGGCGCGGTGAAGCCGGCCGTCGCCGGGCAAGGGGGCGAGGAGCGACTTGCCGAGCGCGACCGGGAGTCGCTGCAGGAGGCCCTGGCCCGGGCCCGGGAGGAGAACCTGAACCTCCTCGACGAGGTCATAGGGGCCCGAGCGGCGGCGGCCCAGGCTCGCAAAGATCACGACGCCACCTTCCACCTGCTCGATGTCACCTCAGGACAGCTCAACGAGCTGAAGGCGGCGCTCGGCTACCGGCCCGAGGATGAGGTGGTCGACATTGTCCAAGCCATCGAAACCTCACCCGCCGGCCTTCGCCCCACCGATCGGAGCGCCATCGCCGGCGAACTCGACCGTGTGATCGATGGTGCGATCGACGGAGAGGTACAGGTCGATGCCGAGGCGACCGGTCGACTGGATCGTCGGCTGTCGGCGGTGGCCCGTCGGCTGGAACGGGGCCTCGGGCGACGGTGACCGTCAACGCCACCGCCGGCCGACATCAGCCGAGCTCGGCGTCGGACCCGCTCCCGGCCCGACGGTGGCTGATCGTGGTGGAGGCCACGAACGAGGATCCGGTTCCGGTCGTCGAGAGCACGGTGTCGCATGCCATCGAGGCCGCCACCTGGTGTCAGGGGCAACGCCGGTACGATCCACCGGTGGGCCAAGTCGAGTCGGGGCCGGGGCCATCGGACCTGCTCATCGACATGATCACCGCCGGTCCGGGGCCGGTGACGCTGCCCCCGACTGGTTCCGACGACGATGCGGTGGTGCTGATCGGCTCCGGCTGCCGGCTGGAGGAGAGGGCGCTGGCCGCCATGGTGAACCTGATCATCGGCAATCCTCGGATCGATCTGATCTATGGTGACTCGATCCTGGAATCGAGCGACGGGACCCGCCCCGAGCTGCGGCCCGGCTACTCACCAGATCGGCTTGCCGGCCAGTCCTATCTCGGAGGGGTGATGGCGGTCCGTCGCCGGCTGTGGGACGTCGTTGTCGATCGGCGCTCGGCCGAACCCGTGGCGCTGACCGGCCATCGACGAGTGATGGCCTTGAGCCGGGCGGCCAGGGCCGTGGCCCACATTCCCCGACCCCTGTACCGGCATTCGGCGACCGGGACCGAACCACCTCGCCGGCCCCAGCCGGTCACCGCCGACGAATCCTCGGTGTCGGTCATCATCCCCACCAATGGCACCCGACGTCGTGTCCGAGGCCGCGACGTCTGCCTGGTCCATCAGGCGGTGGCATCCATCATCGACCGTCGAGGTCGAGCAGGGGGCTCGAGTCCGGCACCGGAACTCGTCGTCGTCACCACCCCGGGTATCGGCGACACTGTGGTGGCCGAGCTGCGGCAGCTGGTCGCGGCCCACGGCGACGATCGGATCGCCAACCTCCGCATTGTGCATGATGATCGGCCGTTCAACTTTTCCAATGCCTGCAACCGGGGCGCGGTCATGGCCGGCGGCGATGTTCTGGTCTTCCTCAACGACGACACCGAGATCATCGCCGCCGACTGGCTCCACCGGCTGGTCGCCTGGACCTCCGACCCGACCATCGGTGCCGTCGGAGCCCGCCTCTACTACGAGGACGGGACCATCCAGCACAACGGGCTGTGGACTCGGGGTGGTCATCCCGCCCACCGCTACGAGGGCCGGGAGGCCGACGATCGGGGTCATCTCGGCTCCCTCACCGTGGCCCAGAACTGCTTGGCCGTCACCGGGGCCTGTCTGGCCGTCCGGGCCGAGCTGTTCCACCAGGTCGGAGGCTTCTCCCCGGTCTTTCCCTCCAGCTACAACGACGTGGACCTGTGCCTGAAGCTCCTCGACCACGGGTATCGAACGGTCATCGATCCTGCGATCGAGCTGTTTCACTTCGAAGCCAGTTCCCGGGATCCGTCCATCAGCGGTGAGGAAATGGCCGTGTTGCACGACCGGTGGCGCAGTGTGCTCAACCACGACCCGTTCGACAACCCGAACTTCGATGCTCCCGGCAGCGAGGAGTTGCCGCTGCCAATCGTGGATGACCTCGCGGTCTTGCATGACCACGAGGTGGAGCGCCCTCCGGTCCGGGTCTGGCCGTTGGAGTCGCTGGTCATGGCCTGAGTGCCCGGGGCTCGGGAGTGGGTCCGGGCTGATCGACACCTGTCAGAACTTGACGATGGTGGCCAACAGTCGACGGGCGGCCGAGGACACGGAGAGTCGTTGCTTGGCCACGTCGTCCAGGACCTCGGCCTTGGCCCTGGCGAATTCGGGATGGTCAGCCGCCCAACGGGTCAAGAGTAGGGAGATCTCGGCCTCCAGCTGGGCTCGGGCCTGTCGGCTTCGCAGGTCGGTGAGACGGCCCGACGAGGCCAGCCTGTGGTGTAGATCCTCCACGGTCGCCCACAGCTCGGGTAGACCGTCCTCGGTGAGCGACGAGCAGGTCACCACCGGTGTGGGGGCATCGGGATGCTTGGGCCGGACCAGATGGAGGGCCGACCGGTAGTCGGCGGCTGTGCGTTGAGCCAGATCGATCAGATCGCCGTCGGACTTGTTCACCGCCACCACATCGGCCAACTCCATCACGCCGCGCTTGATGCCCTGGAGATCGTCGCCCCCGCCAGGGGCCACCAGCAACAGGAAAACGTCGGTGATGCTGGCCACCGCGGTTTCCGACTGCCCCACGCCCACCGTCTCGACCACGATGGTGTCGAAGCCGGCGGCTTCGCAGACGGTGATGGCGTCCCGGGTGGCCACGGCGATTCCGCCGGTCACGCCCCCCGACGGTGACGGCCGGACGTAGACCCGGTCGTCGCCGGCCAGATCGGCCATTCTCGTCTTGTCTCCGAGTATCGAGCCTCCGGTGGATTGGCTGGAAGGGTCGACGGCGAGTACGGCCAGGGTGTGGCCCAGATTCAGCAACAGCGATCCGAAACGGTTGATGAACGTGCTCTTGCCCACACCGGGGGTTCCGGTGACGCCAAGGCGAACCGAGTTGCCGGCGTGAGGAAGCAACTGGTCCAACAGCGCCTCGGCTTGTCGCCGGTGGTCGCCCCGGGTCGACTCCATCAGCGTGATGGCCCGAGCCAGGGCCCGGCGGTCGCCCTCGACCACGGCGTCGGCAAGCTCGGTAACAGTCATGGTCGGGCCAGGATAGGCGGTTCGGTCCGGAGCGCGGGACGGTGTCGACCCACGACCGTCGACTCGAGACCCCTAGTACGGCGAGACGGTGCTCCTGCCGACGGCCGAGGACGGCTTGAGTTTGGCCTCCGGCCAGACATCGTCCAAACTTGACATGATCGTGAACATCCAAGCCGCCAAGTGAAACTAGTGGCTCTTGCGGATGACCGAGACCACGTGGCGGGCTGCCTCGGTGATGTTGGTGCCCGGACCGAAGATGGCGGCCACGCCGGCCTCGGTCAGCATGTCATAGTCGTCGGGCGGGATCACCCCACCGCACACCACGACGATGTCGTCGGCGCCCTTTGCCGCCAGGTCCGCAATCAGGGCCGGAACCAGGGTCTTGTGGCCGGCGGCCTGGGACGACACTCCGACCACGTGCACGTCGTTGTCGACCGCATCACGGGCCACCTCGGCCGGCGTCTGGAACAGCGGCCCGACATCGACGTCGAAGCCGAGATCGGCGAAGGCGGTGGCGATGACCTTGGCCCCCCGGTCGTGGCCGTCCTGGCCCATCTTGGCCACCAGCATCCGGGGTCGTCGACCGTGATCGCGGGCGAAGGCCTCCACGTCGTCGGAGATGGCGGCGAAGGCCTCGGAGTCGCCGTACTCGGCGGCGTAGACCCCGCTGATGGTCCTGGTCTGAGCCTGATGACGGCCGAATACAGCCTCCATGGCGTCCGACATCTCACCAACCGTGGCTCGGGCCCGGGCTGCGGCCACACAGGCCTCCAGCAGATTCGAACCTGAGCGAGCGGCCTCGGTAATGGCGTTCAGCGCGTCCCGGCACGCCGCCGTGTCCCGTTGGTCCCGAATCCGGTTCAACCGGTCGATCTGCTGGTTTCGGACCGCGGTGTTGTCGATGTCCAGCACGTCCACGGTTATGTCCTCGCCGCCCCGGTACTTGTTGACCCCCACGATCACATCCAGCCCCTGGTCGACCCGGGCCTGGCGTCGAGCCGCCGCCTCTTCGATCCGAAGTTTCGGGACCCCCTCGTTGATGGCCGCCGTCATACCTCCCAGCTCCTCGACCTCGGCGATGACGGCCCGGGCCCGATCGGCCAGCTCGGCGGTGAGCCGCTCAACGAAGTAGCTGCCGGCCAGGGGATCGACGGTTCGGGTGATGCCGGTTTCCTCGGCCAGGATCAGCTGGGTGTTCCGGGCCACCCTGGCGCTGGTGTCCGTCGGCAGACCCAGGGCTTCATCGAAGGCGTTGGTGTGCAGGCTCTGGGTGCCGCCCAACACCGCCGACATGGCCTCGACCGTTGTTCGGATGATGTTGTTGTAGGGATCCTGCTCGGTCAAGGAGACCCCCGATGTCTGACAGTGGGTCCGCAGCATGGACGAACGGGGACTGGCAGGTTTGAACTGGGCCATGAGTTCGGCCCACAGCAGGCGGGCGGCCCGGAGCTTGGCCACCTCCATGAAGAAGTCCATCCCGATACCGAAGAAGAAGCTCAAACGGCCGGCGAAGGCGTCGACGTCGAGCCCGGCATCGAGGGCGGCCCGCACGTATTCCAGGCCGTCGGCCAGGGTGTAGCCCAGTTCCAGATCGGCCGGGGCGCCGGCCTCCAGCATGTGGTAGCCGGAGATCGACACCGAGTTGAACCGAGGCATGTTCGTGGCCGTGTAGGCGATGATGTCGGCCACGATCCGCATGCTCGGTTCGGGGGGATAGATGTAGGTGTTGCGGACCATGAACTCTTTGAGGATGTCGTTCTGAATGGTCCCGGCCAGCCGTTCCGGGGTCACTCCCTGTTCCTCACCGGCCACGATGTAACAGGCCATGATGGGCAGGACCGCCCCGTTCATGGTCATCGACACCGTCATCTCATCCAGTGGGATGCCGTCGAACAGGATCTTCATGTCCTCCACTGAATCGATGGCCACCCCGGCTTTGCCCACGTCACCCACCACCCGCTCGTGGTCGGAGTCGTAGCCCCGGTGGGTCGCCAGGTCGAAGGCCACCGACAGCCCCTTCTGGCCGGCGGCGAGGTTACGCCGATAGAAGGCGTTGGACTCCTCGGCGGTGGAGAAGCCGGCGTATTGGCGGATTGTCCACGGCCGGTTGGCGTACATCGTAGCCCGCGGACCCCGCACGAAGGGCGGGAATCCCGGCAGCGATTCGAGATGGTCGACGCCGCTGAGGTCGGCCGCCGTGTACAGCGGTTTGACCCGAATCCGCTCCGGGGTGTCGACGGCCAGGTCGTCGACGGTTCCCCCTTTGAGTTCCTTATCGGCCATCTGACGCCAAGCGGGTGGCCAATCCGACGGGGACTCCGAGTGTGTGACATCAGAACTCATAGCCACAACGGTAGACGACGAGCGTGATCGGGGGGCCAGTCAATCACCGGTCTTCACCGAACAGGCCACGGCCGACAACGACGAACTCCCCAACAGAACGACCTAGCCGAACTCTTTTGCTGCCGTCTCACCCGACGACCATGACGGCCGCGGAGCAGTGTCTTCCGGGCCTACGCCAACATCAAGGGAGAACACGGTGGAGCCCACCGTGTCGGATCCACCGACACCCGAGCTGACGGCGTCGAGACGCCATCGTGGGGGAAATCGTCAGAACCCCCCGGTTCCCAGCGGTCATCTCCATCACTCGGTGGCCGGAGTTGCCATTGGGCTGTTTGCCCCGGGGCCTGCTGCTACGACTCGGCCGGTTGCGTCGTCCGTCGCCGACTCCGGCGCCTGATCTGAGCCCGGTACCCCCGTTTCAGGAGCCCCTCTTCTCGATACGAGCCGGCCTCGTATCCCCTGGCCACGAGAACCGAGTGGTACGGGTCCTCGGGTTCCGCCGGGTACGGCATTCCCAGCAGATGCAGTGCGACCTCGTCCGGCCCCAGGACCCGCTCCACCTTGTCCGGTTCTGCGTCCAGGCTCCAATCGATCAACCGGCGGGTTAGCGGTCGGGAAGTTGGGCGGTCTGGTGGGCCTCGAGCAGGACCAGATCGTCCAGGGTTGGGTAAGGCTCCGGGAATCTCTCCTGGAGCTGTCAGGCGTAGGTCATAGCCGCGCTACGGGCGCAATCGGCTCGCCAGCTGTGCCTCGAGAGCCGGCCCGAGCAGTTGGCCGGCATCGTGAACCCAGGCCGGCTCGCTGTTGCGGATCGAGACCCACATCAGCGACCCCGAGGGCCAGTACGTGACGTCGAGACAGCCCGTCGTTGCCGGATCCTGCGTCAGATGCCAGTGTCGATTGCCGGGGTATCGCTTCCGGCCCAAGGTCGTGATGTGTGAGATCCGCAAGCCGAGCTCCGATGCCACTTCGTCCAGCACGGCCTCCATCTCATCGACCGACAGATCGCCTGTCACCGCCACCTCGTGGTTCTTCGTCTTGTCCGTGTTCTTGACCCTGGACCGACTGGGTCTGCTCATTATCGGCGATGATACGCCGCCTGGTGGGTCGCAGCCAGGTTCCTTGGTCCTTTCACCGGAGCCATTCGCCATCGAGACTCAGAGCTGCTCGGCGAACGATCCCTCCAGCCGGGTGAAGACCCGAAGGCCGACGACGAGCGCCACCACCCCGACCGTCAACGACACTAGGAGGTTCTGGAGGTACCACTCGGTCGGTCGGATCAACAGATCGAACTGCTGCTGTTGTTCCGGAGGGAAGCCGGTCGGGTTGTAGAGCACCCGCTCGAAGGTGGTGACCACCGGAATGAGCGGGTTGAGCATGATCAAACGCTCCCACTGGGGTCCGAACCGGTCGATGACGTAGCTTGCGAGGAAGCTGTAGTTCCACACCACGGGGGTGAACCAGAACAGGGCGAGCAAAGCCAGCTCGAGGAAGTGCTCGACGTCTCGGAAGAACACGTTGAGGGCTGACAGCAATACACCGAAACCGACCGATAGGACGAGGGTCACGAACACGGCGAACAGGGCCAGCCACATGTCCTTCCAGTCGGGAGCGTGCCAGTAGATGATCAGGGCCACGACGAGGATGATGACCCGGCTGGCGAAGGTGACCAGGTTGGAGGCCACGGCTGCCACCGGGAGGATCTCACGGGGAAACCAGATCTTTGTCACCACGGCCGAGTTGCCGACGATTGACGACGCTCCGGCGGTGACGCTGGTGGTGAAGAGCCCGAAAATGGCCATGCCCGAGAGCAATTTGAGCGGGAACATCGGGGTTCGTCCCGGCATGAAATAGGTGAATACCACGGTGTAGATGAACATCTGCAACAAGGGATTGAGCAGGTTCCAGGCCACACCGAGCGCACTGTTCTTGTGTCGGGATTTGACCTCCCGCTTGGTCAGGTTCAGCAACAGATCCCGATAGCGCCAGACGCGGACCATCTGGGAAAGGATTCCGGTGTCGTCGGGCAGGGTGCCGATGGGGCGAAGCCGGGATCGGTCTTCGTCGACCGCGGTGGCGGGGAAGTGGGACTCGGTCGATGTCGACGGTGATGGTGATGTCGGACGGGCGGTATCGGTCATGGTTTGAGGCGCCTCCGTTGCCGGGACTCGGTGATGGGTGGAGCCGAGCTTGAGTTCGTGCGATGGGACCGGGGCGGCCCACGGCTGGTCAGGGCACCGAGGTCGGCGCTCGTTCCCCTGCTTCTCGACGGTCGTCGGCTCGTCGTCGCGGCGTTGGTTTCGGCGTTACCAGCTCGGCGGTGACAGGGACGGCCAGCAACCCCAAACCCCGGCCTCCGGCTTCGACCGAGAATCCGGCCAGGCCGGCTCGACGGGCGAACTGATGGCCACCATCGGGGGTCTCGGCCGTGATGTCGATCAGGTATTGGCCATCACGAAGGGGCAACGGCCCGAAGTGGAACGACGCTTCGTGTCGGCCTTCGGGAAGATCCAGCGAGCTGCCTCCTCCCAGCAGGCCTGACGTGGCCCGATTGATGAGGAGAAGTCCTTCCGGGGTTCGCAGGGTGATTCTGAGTCGAACCGGCACGGTGGCATCGTGGACCGAGATGGTGACGACGGCCGTCACCGGAGTGCCGGGCTTGACCACCAGGTCCTTGTTCGATGTTGCCCGGTGTCGGGGTGGAGTCGACGTCCCGGCCGCTTCGATGGCGTCGATCAGATGGGCCGATTCGATGACCACCGGGCTCTTGGCCGGCCGTGCGGCCCCCGGTGGTTTGTCGGCCAGGCGCTGTTGACGAGCGTTCAGCGCCTTTCGGTAGGCGACGATGGCATCGTCGGCCGGACCCAAATGGATCAGCCGACCCTGGTCCAGCACGGCGGCCCGGGAACAGAGCTGGCGGACCGTGTCGGCACTGTGGCTGACGATGATCATGGTTCGACCCATGGATCGAAACTTGTGCACCCGTTCCATGCACTTGTTGCGGAAGGTTTCGTCACCGACGGCCAACACCTCGTCGATGAGGAGTACGTCGGGTTCGAGATGGGTGGCGACCGAAAAACCGAGGCGGGCTCTCATTCCCGACGAATAGTGCTTCACCTGCACGTCGATGAACTGGTGGAGTTCGGCGAAGTCGACGATGTCATTGAATGCTGCCCTGACATAGTTCCGATCCAGCCCGAGAATCGAGCCGTTCAGGTAGATGTTCTCCCTGCCGGTGAGATCAGGATGGAACCCGGCGCCCAGTTCGAGAAGGGCGGCCAGTCGACCTCGTACCAGCACACGTCCCGCCGTGGGCCGCATGATGCCCGCCATCAGCTTGAGCAGGGTGCTCTTGCCCGATCCATTGTGGCCAAGCACGCCGAATGTCTCACCCTGGACGACATCGAAGCTGACCTGCTCGAGTGCGGTGAACTTGGAGTTCGATCCCCGGCTCGGGTGAAGCAGGCGTTCCTTGGCCGTCTTCGCTCCGCTGGCATCGAGACGAAAGATCTTGCTGAGCTCGATGACCGAGACCGCCACCGCCGAGTCCTCGACCGCACCGTTGCCCGTCTCCTCGGCCCGGCGGTCAGGGCCGGCACCCCGACCGAGAGGCGCGGCGGCAGGTCCGGGGGAACGATGCTCGGATGACGCGGCGGACGGCATTTCACTCATGGTAGCTCTCCCCGCTACCCAATCGGAGCAATCGGACCGAGGATAAAGTGCTCGCTATCGTAGGCATGTGAGCGTACGAAGACAGCGATTTCCGATGCCCGAAGATGTCAATGAATGGCTGTGCAACGACAAGGAACAACAAGTGAATAGCGGCTGTTCGGACGGAGAAGACGTCGATGTTTACCCAGCTATTCATCCGCCTGAATTACCGACCATCGGATTAGGCTCGAAGATCATGAACACCCGCGTCGACCATGGGGACCGGCGGCAGTCAGGGACCGTCGAGAAGCAGTTGCGAGCCGAACTCGACGACCTCACCATCCGGCTTTTCGGGGCGGTGGATGCGGCCCGGGGGGCCGAAGCGGAGAAGGCCAACGCGCTGGGCCTGGTCCGGGACCTCGAGTACCAGGTTCACATGCTCCAAGTGGAAATCGACGGTCTCCGGGCCCAACTGGTGGAATCGGCGCCGCTGCGGCGTTCGGTTGCCCACCGGGCGACCTCGGCCTTTCGCCGCCTGGCCGCCAGGTTCGGTGAGGCCCGGGTCTCGTGACCGATCAACCGCCGAGATTCTCGGTCATCGTTCCCGTGTTCCATCCCGAACCGGACCATCTGGGGGCCTGCATCCGATCGGTGACCGACCAGACGTACCACGGCTGGGAACTGCTGCTTGTCGCCGACGGACCACAACCGCCACCGGTCGAGACCATCCTCGTCGGGTTCGCCGCCTCCGACCCGCGGACCAAGGTGGTGCACAACAATCCGGCCCAAGGCATCGCCGCCGCCACCCAGCGAGGGCTGGTGGCCGCTCGTCACCAGTATGTGGCCCTGCTCGATCACGACGATGTGTTGTCCCTCGACGCCCTGGGTGCATTCGCCGCAGAACTGGCCCGGTTCGATGATGTCGACCTGGCCTACAGCGACGAGGACAAGATCGACGCCGAATCGGGGAAACGCAAGCACGCCTTCTACAAGCCGGCGTTCTCGCCCGAACGGCTACGCACCCAGATGTACCTCGGCCATCTCATGGTGGTTCGGCGAGAGCTGGCTGTGGCGGTGGGGGGCTTCCGATCCGAGTTCGATGGCGCCCAGGATCACGATCTGGCCCTGCGGGTGGCCGAGCGGGCCAGGCGGGTGGTCCACCTTCCCCGTCTGCTCTACCACTGGAGGGAGTCCGAGTCGTCGACCGCCCTCGATGGCCGGGCCAAGGACTGGGCGTTCGACGCCGGGGTCAGCGCCGTGGCCGACCACCTGACCCGTACCGGATTCCCGGCGGTGGCCGGTCGGCGGCCCGAGGACCCAGGCGTCGTCCATCTCGAACCGTCGTTGACCGACGAGCCCCTGGTGAGTGTCATCATCCCGACAGGGGCGGCCTCCAAACTGGTCCACGGGGTCGACACGGTGCTGGTGGAGCAGGCACTGTCCAGCCTCAGCGAGCGATCGAGCTATCCCCGGATCGAAGTGGTGGTGGTGTGCGACGCCGACACGACGCCCGAGGCCATGGCCGCCATCGAAACCGAATGCGCCCCGATTCGCCATCGGCTGATCCGGGACCGCCGCCCGTTCAACTTCGCCAACGCCTGCAATCTGGGGGCCATCAGGGCCGAGGGTGAGGTTCTGGTCTTCCTCAACGACGACACCGAAGTGGTCATGCCGCAGTGGCTGGAGCGCCTGGTCATGTACGCCACCCGACCCGACATCGGCGCGGTCGGAGCCCGGCTGCTGTACGGGGACGGTCGAATTCAGCATGCCGGGGTATGGTCCCGGGCCACCGGACCGAGCCATCGCTATGCCGGATTCCCCACCGACCATCCGGGCAACTTTCGGGCGTTGAGGACGGCTCAGAACTGCCTGGCCGTCACCGCGGCATGCCTCGCCGTCGAGCGTGACAAGTTCGAGGAGGTCGGAGGTTTCTCACCCCAGTATCCATTGTCGTACAACGACGTGGACCTGTGCCTGAAGCTGCTCCACCGGGGCTATCGGAATGTGGTCGATTGCGCCACCGTCGTGACCCATCACGAGTCGGCGAGCCGAAACCCGACCGTCCGGGATTGGGAGATCGATCAGCTGCGTCGCCGCTGGGGTCGCCTGCTGAACCGCGACCCCTATGACAACCCGTGCAATCTGGGATTCGGGGTGGAGGAGTATCCTGGCAGCCCCATCGATGTGATCGAGGCCAAGATCGACCGCGGCGAGATCGACATCACCGGACGAAGTTGGCCCGGCGACGACACCTTCCGACTGGGAGCCCGCAACCCCCGCCCGGAGCTGGTGATGTCGGTATGACTCCGCCCGATGATCGGCCCCGACTGGTGGTGCACATCGGGGCCGGCAAGTGTGGGAGCTCGGCCATCCAGCAGTTCCTGCTGGCCAACCGCCACGATCTCCGTAAACGAGGTGTGCTGTTCCCGGGTCGGAACCTGGAGGACGACGACACCCGGGGCTCCCAACAGCTCCAGTTCTTCGAGGACAACGTCGAGGACGACTCCTTCCCCGACCTTGTCCGTCGACGTCTGTCGGGCCTGCATGAGATCGTGATGGCCGAGGATCTCCACACCGTGATCATCAGTGCCGAGAATCTGATCAACCCCAAGCCGTTTCCTCGGCTGTTTGCAGGGCTGAAGAATCGATTCGACATCCGAATTGTGGCCTACGTCCGGCGCCAGGACGACTACGCGGTGTCGGGATGGCAACAGTGGCACATCAAGCGCCACGCCGACTTCTGGGACTACTACGGCCGGATTCGAGGCCGCATCGACTGGCACCGCAATCTGGAGCGGTGGAAACAGAGCTTCGGCCTCGATGCCATCACGGTCAGGAACTTCTCGTCCCGGACGCTGGTCGACGGCGATGTCGTGTCCGACTTCTGCCAGGCCGTCGGTCTCGATCCGGACCACTACCAGCGTGTCCCCATGGTCAATCGGAGCTTGCACGAGCGATTCAATCCCCTGATCAGCCGCCATCGTGAGAGGCTGTTCACCTCGATTCACGACAACGAGTTCTACACCTTTCTCGAGGATCTGTTGGGCGATGCCGCCTACCGGGACTACTCCGGATCCAGCCTGCTCAGCCTGTCCGAGCGACGTCTCGTCTTCAACGATCACCGGGAGGCCAACGAGCGGCTCCGGGCCGACTACTTCCCCGACATCGAGCCTGAGGTCGGGTTGTTTTCGCCACCGACGGCCCGGGACGTGCACGTCACCCGGGAGCCGGCCATGGACCCGGCCACCGAACTGCTCTACGTGGCCATGTTCGAGCTGTATCGACGTCTGTCGAGCTGACGGTGGCGATCCGGGTCGCCCTCGACATCACCCCCCTGTTCGGTCCTGCCACCGGCATCGGCCGGGTGACCGCCGCTCTCGTGCAACGGCTCGGATCCGATCCGTCGTTGGCCATGACCGGCGTGCTCATCAGCCGACGGGCCCGGCATGAGCTTTCCCGCCGTCTCCCGACGGGTTGGGACCACCGGGCGATGATGTTGCCGGCTCGGGCCTGTCACTGGCTGTGGCGACGTGGCGATCACCCCCGCCTGGTCGGCTACGACCTGGTCCACGGCATCAACTACGTGGTTCCGCCGGCCGGCGGGGGACGGGAGTTGGTGGCGGTCCATGATCTCACGGCCTGGCGCTACCCCCAGCTGGTCGACGCCCACAGTGCTCACAACCCGGCGCTGCTGGCCCGGGCTCTGGCTCGAGGGGCTCATGTTCACACCGGGTCGCGGTTCGTGGCCGACGAGCTGATCCACGACCTGGGAATCCCCGCCGAGCGGGTCCACACCGTCATCAACGGCTTCACCCCGTCGGAATCGGGATCCGGAGAACACGGTCGGCAGTTGGCGGGAGGCCGGTATGTGGTGGCCATCGGGACCATCGAGCCTCGAAAGGACTATGTCGGGCTCGTCGAGGCCATGGAGCACGTCTGGTCGCGGTTCCCCGATCTGCGGTTGGTCATCGTGGGGCGGCCCGGGTGGGGCGCCGATCGGTTCGAGAACGCAGTGTCGAGTTGCTCCCGTCCACGGCAGGTCGCACGGCTGGGCTATGTCACGGACGAGGAGCGGGCCGATCTGCTCGCCGGTGCCGAGGCCCTCGCCTACCCCTCGGTCTACGAGGGGTTCGGCCTGCCGGTGCTGGAGGCCATGGATGCCGGTGTCCCGGTGGTGGCCACCGCCACCGGGTCGATACCCGAGGTGGCGGGAGCGGCGGCCACGCTGGTGCCGCCGGGGGACCCCGAGGCGCTGGCCGGCGCACTGATGACGATGCTGGACGACAACCGACTCCGGGCCAAGCTCATCGAGATGGGTCGAGAGCGCACAACCATGTTCTCGTGGGATGGTTTCGCCGACGACATGGTCGCCCTCTATCACCGGCTGGTGTTGGCCTAGGCGGGTCGTCCGCGGCCGGCCCGGTGGGTGGCGACGGCCGCCGGCGCGGTCCCGATCGGAGACTGGCGACCCGGGGTTTGCCGCCGATAGGGTCGATGATCATTCCGAAACCCATCAGCCCGTGACGGAGAAAGCCGGAACAGCCATGGCCCCCAGCTCACGCCCGAGTGTTGCCCCCAAGCGCTTCGTCATCATCGGTGGCGGACCGGCGGGCACGACCTGCGCAACCCATGCCGCCCGACTCGGCGCCCAGGTCACCCTCATCGAGAAGGACATCGTGGGCGGTGCCGCCCATCTTCTCGACTGCATCCCGTCCAAGGCCATGATCGCCACCGGCGGGGCCATGGCCATGGTGAATCGGGCAGCCGAGATGGGTCTGGCCCGGGTCGAGGCCACGCTCGACTTCGACGCCTTGAAGCGACGCATCAAGGACATCGAGGATCGGCTGGAGAACTCGGTTTCCCAGCTCCTGGAGAGCCAGGGCGTTCGCTTGATGGAAGGAGTAGGTTCGCTGGTTTCGACCCACGAGGTCGAGGTCCGGCTCAGCGATGGAACGACCGAGACCGTGACCGGTGACATCATCGTGCTCTCCACCGGTAGCCGGCCACGTATCCCGGAATGGGCTCCGGTCGACGGCGTGCGGGTGCTGTCGACCCGTGACGCCTACCCACCGCCCAAGCTGCCCGAACATCTGGTGGTGATCGGGTCCGGTGTGACCGGCGTGGAGTTCGTTCACATGTTCAACTCCTTCGGCTCCAGAGTGACCCTGATCGTGTCCCGGCAGCAGGTGCTACCGGACAAGGATCCGGAGGTGGCGGCGGTACTGGAGCAGAGCTTCCTGAACCGGGGGGTCAAGCTGTTCATGGGCGCTCGGGCCGAGGCGGTGGAGACCGACGGTGAACGGGTGCGGGTGCAATGCAACGACGGTCGGGTGGCCGAGGGGTCGCATGTGTTGCTGGCCATCGGTTCGATCCCCAACTCCGAAGGTCTCGGGCTCGAGAACGCCGGTGTCGAATCGGATCACGGCTATGTCGTGGTCGATCACAACTGCCGGTCCAACGTGTCCCACATTTACGCCGCAGGCGACCTGTCAGGCAAGTTGCCGCTTTCGTCGGTGGCCTCCACCCAGGGACGCAAGATCGCCGAACATGCCATGGGGCTCCATGCCGCCCCCCATCGTCACATCGACTACGACAAGGCGGCGTCGGCCATCTTCACCGATCCTGAGATCGCCGATGTCGGGGTGGCCGAGGCCGATGCCTTCGCCGCGGGTCGCAAGATTCGGGTGACCAAGGTGCCGTTCTCGGTGTCAGCCAAGGCTCTGATCAACAACGACCCTCGCGGCTTCGTCAAGATCGTGTCCGATCCGGCCACCGGGGTGGTCATGGGCGGCTCCATCGTCGGTCGTCATGCCGCAGAGCTGATCTCGGTGCTGGCGCTGGCCGTCACCGCTCGACTGACGGTGCAGGATCTGGTCGAGTCGCTTTTTGTGCACCCGGCTCTGGCCGAGGTTCTCGGTGAGGCCGCCGAGTGACGTTTGCCGTCGGACTCGGGGCTACTCGATGACGGCCACCACGTCACCGCCGCCGACCGATTGGCCGGCCTCGACCCGAACATCGGTGACCGTACCCGCCTTCTCGGCTGTCACATTGTTCTCCATCTTCATGGCTTCGAGTACGATGACGGTCTCGCCGACCTCGATTTCCTGACCGACCTCGACCAGCACCTTGACCACCGTCCCCTGCATGGGCACCGTGACCTGACCGGAACCGCTTCCCGCTGTCTGGCCGGTCGAACCGGACCGTCGGGTCGGCTTGCGGTTTGTCTTGACCACGTTCGGCGCCATGGCCGATTCCGGCAGCCACATCGAGACGGCGAACCGCTTGCCGTTGACCTCGACGTCCACATCACGACGAACCTTGGGCTCGGCTACTTCGCCGTCGTCGCCTGCGCCGGCTGTGGCCGAATCGGTCGTGGTGGCCGACACATCGCTCAGATCCAGGTGCTCCTCCACCCACTTGGTCGAGTGTTCGATGGCCTGGAAATCGGGGTGTTCGAGGATGGCGATATCGGCGGGAATTGTGGTTTTGACCCCGTCGATCTCGAACTCGCGCAGCGCTCTCAGAGTTCGGGCTATGGCCGTGTCACGATCGTGTCCCCAGCAGATGAGCTTGCCCACCAGATTGTCGTAGAACTGGCTGATCTCGTCGCCGGCCAGATAGCCGCCGTCCCAGCGAACGCCGTATCCGGATGGGGCAACAAGCCTGGTGATGGGGCCCGGCGAGGGCAGGAACGCCCCGCCCGCCGGATCCTCGGCGTTGATCCGGATCTCGATGGCGTGGCCGTTGATCTCCACCTCGTCCTGGGTCATCTCCAGCTTCTCACCGGCCGCCACCCGGAGCTGTTGAGCCACGAGGTCGACGCCGGTCACCATCTCGGTCACAGGATGCTCGACCTGGAGCCGGGTGTTCATCTCCAGGTAGTAGAACGAGCCGTCCTCGTACAGGAACTCCACGGTGCCGGCGTTTGTGTACTGACAGCCCTTGGCCACGGCCACTGCGGCCTGACCCATGGCGTGGTAGATCTCGTCGGCGATACCGGGTGCCGGGGACTCCTCGACCAGCTTCTGGTGCCGACGCTGGGCCGAGCAGTCCCGGGCCCCCAGATACAGGGCGTTCCCGTGCTGATCACACAACACCTGGATCTCGATATGGCGGGGCTTGGTCAGGTAGCGCTCCAGATAGCACTCGCTGCGACCGAAGTAGGCTTGGGCCTCCCGTTGGGCCGACTCCAGGGCATGGGACGCCCCGTCGGCCGATCGCACCACCTTCATGCCCCGGCCGCCACCACCGTAGGCGGCCTTGATGGCCACCGGCCATCCGTTTTCGTCGCCGAAAGCCACGACCTCCGAGGCGTCGGTGAGGAACTCGGCGTTACCGGGAACGCCGCTGACCCCCACCTTCTCCGCCGCCGATCGGGCCGAGATCTTGTCGCCCATGACCTCGATTGCCTCCGGGGGAGGACCGATGAAGGTCACGCCCCGTTCGGTGATGGCTCGGGCGAAGTCGGCATTCTCGCTGAAGAAGCCGTAGCCGGGGTGTACGGCCTGGGCGCCCGATCGATCGATGGCCGACAGGATGGCCTCGGTGTTCAGATAGCTGTCGGTCGCCGTCTCGCCCCCCAGGGCGAAGGATTCGTCGGCCAGGCGAACGTGGAGCGCGTTGCGGTCGAGTTCGGAATAGACGGCGACCGTTTCGATCCCCATCTCCTGACAGGCCCGAATGACCCGAACGGCGATCTCACCACGATTTGCTATCAAGACTTTGCTGAACACACGCCTAATGTAGACACTCATGACCTCGAACACCGAACCATCCTCGGCAAACGGCGGTGACGGTCCTGTCGTACCGCCGTGGTTGGGGGCCTCGACCCGATTCCGACGGATCGACTACGTGGTGGAAACCGGCTCCACAAATGCCGATCTTCTGGCTCGGGCCGGCCGTGTGTCCTCACCATCCGGTGATGGGGGAGACAACGCCGAGGCCGACCACTGGGGACGGGAACCCCAGGTGTTGTACACCGATCACCAGAACGCCGGTCGCGGCCGCCAGAATCGGCAATGGTACGACCATCCCGGTGACTCCCTTCTGGTCTCGGTCATGGTCGAGGTGGCGACCGAGGTGGCTTCCCTGGTTCCGCTGGCGGTGGGGCTGGCCGCACTCGGCGCCGTCTCGGATCACCTCACCCACACCGATCGGGCTGAGCCTCGGCTCGCTCTGAAATGGCCGAACGATGTGGTGGCGCCGGCCTTCGACCAACGCAAGCTGGCCGGCATCCTGGTGGAGTCGGTCACGGTGGGTGGGCTGTCCCCGACGCTGGCCGTCGTCATGGGCATGGGCATGAACCTGCGCCGGACCGAACCACCCCCGCCAGATGTAGCCAGGTTGGCCGTGACCCTGGGCGAGATGGTGGGTGACTCCGGCAACGTCCCGACCCCCGACCGGGATCGGATCCTGCACGGATATCTGGTACATCTCGATCGCCGTCTGGGTCAGCTCCCGTCCCGGCGAAGTCTGCTGGCCGACTATCGTGCCGCCTGCATCACCTTGGGGCGACGGGTTCGGTTCCAATCCGGGTCCGAGGTCATCTCCGGGGTGGCGGTGGATATCGGATCCGAGGGGGAGTTGATCGTCGACAGCGACGGTGGTGACCGGCGCAGCCTTCGGGCCGGGGACGTCCACCACCTCGATTGATCGGGAGTACCGGCCGGGAGATGGCGGCGCCGGTTGTGACCGAGTTCTCGCTCGAACGCTCTCAAGGTGGCGTCGAGAAGGCCGATTGGCTACCGGATGGAAAGGATCTTCCCGAGGCGTTCCCGGCGGATCGGAAGCCGATCGGCCGGATGGCACGGCGATCGCCGTCGACCGGCGATCCGGCCCCGTCGGCGCGTCCGGATCACGGTCGCCGGTACGGTCGCCGCCTTGCTCTTTGCGGCTTCCGCCGTTCCGGCCGGAGCCCAGGACGGTGGTGACGGGGATTCGTCCAACCCATCGGCGACATCGACAACGATCGAGTCGTCGACGACCTCCGAGACCGGCTCCAGCACGGCGTCCACCGCGGTCTCGACGACTTCAGCAACCACGGGATCAACCGCCGTTCCCACCACGGGGTCGGCTCCGACATCGGCTGGTGACGGCGTTTCCTCGACCTCGACGGTGTCCACCACGTCAGGCGAGGAACTGCCGGCGGCGGACGACGCCGGCGCCAACTCGAGCACCACATCCACCCTGCCCGTCGAGCCCTCTCCTGAGGACGATCCGCTGATCAACGAAGCACCGGTCGACGAATCTCCCGATCCCAACGCGTCCGTTCCGCCCCCGGACCGGGGCTACCGCGGTCAGGAGGAGTTGCGACCGCCTGCGGTCCTCTGGGGCAACGTCAAGACGGCCGAGGAGCGGCTGCAGGCGGCGATAAACGACCAGGTGACCGCCATTGCCCAGGCTCGATCATTTCGGCTCCGCTCCAAGCACCTGGGCGACGCCCTGGAGCGGACTGGGGTGCAGTCGGGGGTGACGGTAGCCGAGATCGACGCCGCAACCGGTCGGCTGGAGGCCCGGGCTGTCACCGGCTTCGTCGTATCGAGCAGCGGCAACATCCCCGACGGCGAGTTGAGCCCCGATCTGAGCATGTACCACGAGCTCCTCGACCGTCAGCGCAAGCACCGCTATCTCGATGCCGCCCTCACCGTCGACCGGCAAAGTATCGGCGAACTGAACGAACTCAAGGCCCGCCTCGGGTCGGAGACGCTGGCCCTCTACGAACGCGGCCGTTTCGTCGAGACGTCGCTGCGCCGAGCCGAGGAGCAGGCTCGGGACACGTCGGGTGCCGTCGAGCAGGCCGTCATTGAACTCGAGGCATTCCGAGCGGGCAGCGAGATCTATGTTCACGGCGTGACGTTTCCGATCGCCGGACGGTATTCGGTGCCGCTGATCGACAGCTTCGGCTTCCCCCGCATGCCCGGCACGACCGACGCCCATTGGCATGAGGGGATCGACATCTTCGCCTCCCGTGGCACCCCGCTGGTGGCCACCGAACGGGGAGTGGTGAGCCGAATCGGCAACGGTCGCCTGGGTGGGCTCAAGCTCTGGCTGCGGGGCGAGAGTGGGGCCGACTGGTACTACGCCCATCTCGACGGGTTCGCCCCCGGGCTCCGGAACGGGCAGGTGGTCGAGGCCGGTGAACTACTCGGCTATGTCGGCAACACCGGGAACGCCGTCGGCACACCGCCCCATCTCCACATGCAGGTCCATCCCAACGGAGGGCGGCCCGTGAATCCCTATCCGCTTCTCAAAATCGTGTCCGACATGGATCTGGCGGCGATGGCCAACGGCTCTTACCCCGGCTACCGCTACGAGCCTCGCCTGAGCTCGAGGTCTCAGCCCGTAGCCGAACCGGCCACCACGACGACGCCGGCTCCGATCTCGTCCACCGGCTCGACCGGGTCCGACCCCGAGCAGGCGAACGACTCCCCGATCACGCCGAACACGGTTGCCGCCGAGATCCGGTCCCGGGCCGTCGATTGAGTTGGTGTCGGCGGCACGATCATCGGTCGCTCGGCGACGGTCGGGATAGGAATGACGTTGGGACAGCAGGTTTCGGCCGTTACCGGTTGCATGCTCGAGCCGCATACCGACCGTCCTGTCGGGTCAGCACCACGTCAAGACCGAAGACATCGGACAGCAGCTCTTCGGTCAGCGTCCGCTCGACGGGGCCGGTGGCCACGGCTCGGCTGTCGGCCAGGGCCAGCAAGTGGGTGGTGGACGACGGGATGTCCTCGACATGATGAGTGACCAGCACGCTGGCGGGACCGATCTCGGCCAGACTGTCGAGTGCCTGGATAAGGGATTCCCGGCCGCCCATGTCGAGGCCGGCGTTGGGCTCGTCCAGGATCACCAGCGACGGCTCGTTCATCAGTGTCCGGGCCAGCAGTACCCGCTGACGTTCGCCACTCGACAGGGTGCCGAAGGTGCGTTGACCGTAGCCGGCCAGTCCCAGGTCGGCCAGAAGGGATTGGGCCCGGCGGCGGTCCTCGTCGCCGTAACGGTGCCACCACGGTTCCAGAGCACCGTACAACCCGCACAGGACGACATCGACCGCCGTGAGCTGAGGTCGCAGCTGATCGACCAGCCCGGCCGAGGCCAGGCCGACCCGGGACCGCAGGGCCCGCACATCGGTGCGGCCCAGCTCGTGGCCGAGCAGTCGAACCCGGCCTTCGGTCGGGTGGGTGGTCATGGCCGCCACCGCCATCATCGTGCTCTTGCCTCCGCCGTTGGGTCCCAGAATGACCCAGTGCTCGTCGGAGTGGACCTCCCAGGTGACAGGCCCCAGGATCTTGCGACCGTCACGGATCACCATCACCGACTGCAGACTCAGCACCGGTTCCTCCATGGCGCCCCAGGGTAAGGCCCCGGTAGCTCCATCCGTCACCGTGGCCACCGCCCATGGCCAAGCCCTGGGTCCGGGGGCGACCGGGCACTACAGTGGTTGCCATCCGACGCCGTCGGTTACCGGCGGCGTCGCCGCCTCATAGCTCATGTCCCAACCCGTCGGAATCCTCGTCACCTTCGTCTTGCTGGCCGCCAACGGGTTCTTCGTGGCCGTCGAGTTCGCATTGGTGGCCGCCGATCGGTCAAAGCTCGAGTTGCTGGCCGACGAAGGCAAATGGTCGGCCAAGGCCGCCACGTCGGCTCGGGCCCGGCTGTCGTTCCATCTCTCCGGCGCCCAACTCGGTATCACGGTGACCAGTCTGATCCTGGGATTCCTGGTCGACTCGTTGATCGGACCACTCGTGAACCCGGTACTGGAACCTTTTCCCCTTCTCGCCGATCCCACCATTTCGGTCATCGTGGCCCTGGCCGTGGCCTCCTCGTTCCAGATGGTGATCGGCGAGCTGTTTCCCAAGGCGCTGGCCATCTCCAGTCCCGAGCGTCTGGCCATGGCCCTGGCTCCGATCGCCCTCGTCATCCACGGTGCCCTGGGGCCGATCATCCGGCTACTCAACGGAGCAGCCAATCGCACCGTCATGCGGCTCGGTATCGAACCCCAGGAGGAGCTGGCCGAGCTGCGGTCGCTGAAGGAACTCGACTACCTGATTCGAGCCTCGGGGGATTCCGGCACCCTGGCCCCCGGGGCCCGGGAGATCCTGACCCGGACCATTCGCTTCGGCGACAAGACGGCGGCCGAGGCCCTGCGTCCGAGGGTACAGGTCGAGGCCGTTCCCGTCGATTGCTCGGTGGAGGACGCCCTTGCCATGGCCCGTGACTCGAACTACAGCAAGTTCCCGGTGTACATCGGTGACGTCGACCACATCGTGGGGACGGTGGCCATCGCCTCGATGTTCGACGTCGAGCCGGCGGCTCGAACGACCACCTCGGTCGGCGACATCATGCGGGAACCGTTGGTCGTGCCGGAAACCAAGGACCTGATCGACATTCTGGACGATTTTCGAGATCTCGACCCGGATGCCCCCATGGCCGTGGTGGTCGACGAGCACGGTGGTACGGCGGGAATCCTCACCCTCGAGGACGTCTTGGAGGAGATCGTGGGTGAGGTCGACGACGAGTACGACGAATCGATTCCCCTCACGGCCGGTGTGGCTCCCGGCATCTATCTGTTGGCCGGGACCCTGCACGCCGACGAAGTGCAGGAAAGCTGCGAGTTCGCCATGCCTGATGGGGACTACGAGACCATTGCCGGCTTCGTGCTCGATCAGTTGGGTCGGATTCCCACCACCGGCGACTCTTTTCAGTACGACGGCTGGAGTATTCAGGTGGCGGAGATGGATCGGCTGCGCATCGCCTCGTTGCGTCTGGTCGCTCCAAGCAACATGATCGCCGACCTGGCAGGTGTCGGGCCATGATGTTGGCCAGCACTCTGAGCCCCGCCGCCACCGTCCTGGCTCTTGTGGCCAGCGTGTTTCTCATCGTGCTCAACGGGTTCTATGTTGCGTTTGAATTTGCGGTTGTCGCCGCCCGCCGTTCCGCCTTCGAGGAGGGAGGCGAACGAGACGGACGTATCGCCTCGGCGGCCCGGGCCAGCCTCAGCGATCTGAATCTGCAGTTGGCCGGGGCCCAGCTCGGGATCACCATCGCCTCGCTGGCCCTCGGTCGGGTCGGGGAGCCGGCGCTGGAGTCGATCTTCGAGGCCGTGCTCGGACAGCGCCTCGACGAGGACGTGGCCCGGGTCCTCAGCTTCGCAACCGCGCTCGCCATCTTCACGTCGCTCCATCTGATCTTCGGAGAGATGGTGCCCAAGAACATAGCCCTGGCCGCCCCGGAGGAAACCCTGCGGTGGCTCGTCGTGCCGTACCGGATGTACCTGTTCCTGTTTCGCCCCCTGGTCGGTGTGCTCAACGCGGTGGCCAACGGCCTGTGTCGGTTGGTCGGTATCGAACCAAAGGACGAGATCATCTCGGTTCACACCGCCTCGGAACTGGCCTCCATCGTGAGCCATTCCGAGCAGGGAGGCGCCATCGAGGCCGATGACGCCGAGATGCTGCAGGGAGCACTTCACTTCGCCCAACGTCCGGTATCCGACATCGCCACTCCGGTCGAGGACCATCACTCGGTAGTGCTCGGTGCGACTGCCGTTCAGCTCGAACGCCTGGTGGCTCGAACCGGCTCGCGACGGATTCTCGTCTGTTCCTCCGAAGGCGGCGAGCCGGTGGGCTACATCCATGCCCGGGATCTGTTGACCATCGGTCCCGAGCGCCGTCTCGATCCGGTGCCCGCCGCCATCGTTCGACAGATGGCGGTGGTACGTGGCGATCGATCGCTGATCGACGTTCTCCGAATGTTGCGACGGGTCGGCCGCCATTTGGCCGTGGTCCGACTGGACGAGGACCGTCTGGGGGTGGTGTCAACCGAGGAGGTCGTGAGGGTGCTGGTGGAGCCTGTTCCGACCGCGGAGACCGGCGATGAGGACCGGCATGACGGCCCCGGCTCGAGGCACCGACCTTTCAAGGCCGACGAAGCCCCCGTTTCCGGGGTCGGCCGGCCCAATGACAGCGACGGATCGGCTCTAGCCACCGGGTTGAGCCCGGACCATCCATCGGCGTCGAGAACCAGTGGCTGACCGTTAGCCTACAGCCGGTTCAAGTGAGCCGATTCCGGCGTGCTTTTCGGCACGACGACTCGGCGGGAGTGTCGACCCATTCTCGGCGTCGGCGTGGTTCGTAGGTCCTCTTGATGGTCGGTTCGGTCCATTGCGGGCGCTCGCCCGGTAATCTAGGTAGCCGTGAGGAGTCGACTTTCCATGGGAGTCCTTGCGCTGGGTGTCGCCCTGTCTTTCACCGTGGTTCTCGACGGTGGTGATGACGGGGTGGCCGATGCCGCCGCCGGTACTGCGGTCAGGGCCCAAGCGTCGACGGCGCTGCTGTCGCTGGAGCAGACCAGGACCAGGGTTGACGAGCTGCAAGTAGAGGTCCAGGTCGCCGTTCTCCAGAAACAGGTGGACGACCAGAATATGGAGAGGGCCCGAGATGGTGTCGACGAGCTGAGACAGGAGGCCCGGGACATCGCCGAGTCGACCGTCGACGGAGCCATCAACGCCTACCAGAACACCGATCGAACCGTCGGTCTGCTCGAGCTCGACGATCTCAACGAGACGATGCGGGCCGGCACCCTGGGCGACGCCGCTCTGGTCGCCGACACCGAGACCTTCGACCGGTTCTACGACAAGCAGCGCGATCTCGAGCTGGCCCAGTACGAACTCGTGGTGCGGTCGGAACAGAACGAGGAACTCGGGGTCGAGGTGGCCGAACTGCAGCGCGAACTCGACCGGAATATGGCCTGGCTGGCCCGGCTGGAGGAGAAACTCCTGCACCAGACGGGCCGCCAGGAATCGGCCCAAGCCTCGGCCTGGGCTCAGAGCCGGGGCCGCAAGCAGGGTGCCTTCCTTCTCGTCTGTCCGGTCGACGGCCCCCATTCGTTCATCGACTCCTGGGGCTTCGCCCGCTCCGGCGGCCGTCGCCACAAGGGGGTCGACATCCTGGCCAATCCGGGAGTGCCTGTCGTGGCTCCGGTCAGTGGACGGGTCGAGCACCGCTCGAATCGGGTCGGCGGTCGGTCATTCCACCTCTACGACGAGCACGGTAACTACTTCTACGGCACCCATATGTCGGGCTACGGCAAGTCGGGCCAGGTCAGGGCGGGTGAGGTCATAGGCTACGTCGGGGACGATGGCAACGCCGCCGGCATTCCCCACCTCCATTTCGAGATCCATACCGGAGGCAGGGGCAACCAGATCAACCCGTTTGTCGATGCCGCCGCCGTCTGCTCAGGGGCCCGGTAGTGATCGAGGTTCCTAGGCCCCGACCGAGTGGTATCCGCCGTCGACATGGATGATCGAGCCGGTGGTGTGGGGAAACCAATCCGACAGCAGGGCCACGCAGGCCCTGGACACGCCGCTGGAGTCGTTGACATCCCATCCCAGGGGTGCTCGCCTGGTCCATTCGTCCTCGAAGGCCGAGAAGCCGGGAATGGACTTGGCGGCAATGGTCCGCATCGGTCCGGCCGCCACCAGATTGCTGCGAATGCCCCTGGGCCCCAGCTCCCGGGCCAGGTAGCGGTTGAGTGACTCCAGGGCCGCTTTGGCCACACCCATCCAGTTGTAGGCGGGCCACGACACGGTGGCGTCAAAGGTGAGCCCGACGACGCTGCCCCCTTCGCCCATGAGCGGCACCACGATGTCGGTCAGCGCCCGCAGCGAGTAGGCCGACACATGCACGGCGACCGCCACATCGTCCCAGTCGGGGGCGAAGAAATCCTCGCCCAGGCAGGTCTCGGGGGCGAAACCGACAGCGTGCAGGGCGCCGTCGACCCGGCCCCACCTGTCGCTCAGCGTGGTCCGGAGTTCGGCGGCATGGGCCGGGTCGGTGACATCGAGTTCGTGGACCTCGGGCACCGGGTCGAGTTTGCGGGCTGTGCGCTGGGTCAGGCGCAAGGCCCGGCCGAACCCGGTCAGGGCCACCTCGGCCCCTTCCTGTTGAGCCAGTCGGGCGACGCCGAATGCCAGCGAGTCGTCGGTCAATACGCCGGTTATCAGCAGCTTCTTGCCATCGAGGAGGGCCATAGTGCCTTCGACTCTATGTCCTGGCCCCGCGGTTACACCTGGTGGTGCCCGGCCTTTCGTGACCTCCGTCGGGATTGAGGTAGCCTGCGGGCTAGTGATGAAGCTCTACGACACCGCCCGCAAGAAGATCGTCCCGTTCCAGCCGGGCCCCATCGTCAGCATCTACACCTGTGGCATCACTCCCTACGATGCAACCCATCTTGGTCACGCCACCGTCTACGTGACCTACGACGTCCTGCAGCGCCGGCTTCGTGATCTCGGCCACCAGACCCGTTGTGTTCGCAACATCACCGACGTGGACGACGACATCCTGCGGAAGGCCCGTGAACTCGACGTTCATTACCTGGATCTGGCGGCGGCCGAGACGGCGCGATTCGACGACGACATGAGGACGTTGGGCATGCTGCCGTCGTGGAGTGAACCGCGGGCGACGTCAGCCATCGCCGACATTCGTGGCTTCATCGGCATGGTCCTCGACAATGATCACGCCTATCAGTCTGGAGGCGCCGTCTACTTCGACGTGAACTCCTGGGCGCGGTTCGGATCGATCTCGGGTTTTGACCGGGAGACCATGCTGGCTCTGGCCGCCGAACGGGGCGGCAATCCCGACGATCCCAACAAGAGGGATCCGCTCGATTTCGTGTTGTGGCAACCGTCGGCCCCCGGAGAGCCGTCATGGGACTCGTTGTGGGGTCCGGGGCGGCCGGGCTGGCACATCGAGTGCTCGGCCCTTGCCCTGCGGGAGCTGGGAACCACCATCGACCTTCATGGAGGGGGCAGCGATCTCATCTTTCCCCACCACGAGTGTGAGGCGGCCCAATCGTCGGCCGCCACCGGCGAGCCGTTCGTCCGACACTGGATGCATCAGGCCATGGTCCGCATGGATGGCGAGAAGATGTCGAAGTCGTTGGGCAACCTGGTCTTCGTCAGCGAACTTCGCAAACACTACGACCCCCGGGCCATCCGTCTCGGCATCGTGGCCAACCACTACCGCACCGAGTGGGAATGGAACGACAAGATCATGCCGACGGCGGCCGAACGGCTCGACGCCTGGCTCGCCTCGGGATCGGGGGAGGGGGCGCTGTCGGAGGTCCGAAATGCCCTGGACGACGATCTCGACACCCCGGAGGCGGTGGCCGCCATCGACGCCGCCGTGGGCCGAGGTGAGGGTGTGAGCGAGGCTGCACTTCTGCTCGGAGTCAACACCCTGTCCGGCCCGGCCCGGCTGGAACCGTCCGACTACGATGGCGGCTAGGCGCCGACCCGTCGACGATGCGTGTCGTCGATTCAACAGGTGAATGGAATCGTCGAAGTGGGCTACAGTTGGAGCATGGTCCCCGAGGGCATAGGCCGATACCAGAGTCCGGTCCGTCGAGTGTTGAAGCCGATCGTCCAGCGGCTTTGGAAGTTCGACGTGCAGGGTCTCGAGAACATCCCTCCGCACGGTCCGGCCGTGTTGTGCCCCAATCATGCCGCCTTCATCGACTCGCTGTTCATTCCCACGGTGCTGGGCCGCGACCTCATCTATGTCGGCAAAGCCGAGTACCTGGACGACTGGAAGACCAAGTACCTGTTCCCCGCTCTGGGCATGATTCCCATCGACCGCCGGGGTGGCGACCACGCAGAGGCGGCTCTCGATGCCGCCCGGCAGGTGCTGGAGCGGGGCGGCCTGTTCGGGATCTACCCGGAGGGAACCCGTAGCCGCTCGGGCAGACTCCATAAGGGCCACACCGGGGCGGCCCGCCTGGCGGTTGAGACCGGGGCGCCGTTGATCCCGGTCGGCCTCATCGGCACCGGCGAGATCCAGCCTCCGGACAAGGTCCTTCCTGTCTTCGGTGGAGGTGTCGTCATCAAGTTCGGCACACCCATCTCCGTCGACCGGTACCGGAACCGTGTCGGGGATCGAAACATCTACCGGTCGCTCACCGACGAGGTCATGTACG
The DNA here is from genome assembly GCA_024638815.1 of Acidimicrobiales bacterium. Classification (GTDB taxonomy): domain Bacteria; phylum Actinomycetota; class Acidimicrobiia; order Acidimicrobiales; family SZUA-35; genus JAHELU01. Next base: position 52,651 of record JAHEJM010000002.1, read on the forward strand.
AGATCCAGCATCTGACCGGGCTGGAGTACGTCCACGAGTACGCGGGCAAACCCACCACGGCGCCGGCGGTACCGGCCGAACCGGCGACGATTCCGACCCAGCCTGTTCCCGCCCCGATTCCTCTGCCCATCCGGGACGAGGTGGACGAGGAACACGCAGCGGCCATGGTGGATCGCCGTCTCGCCGCCGAGGCCCTGGGCCACCGTCCGCTGCGCTCTCTCGACGACGTACTGGTGGGCTCCGGCGCCGGAGCCTGAGCCTGGGTTCGACCCGGCCGATATTGGCTGCAATCGGGGCCTTGCCGACCCTACACTCGGACCATGAGTGACATGACCGTAGTGCTGCCCGACGGATCCCAACGTTCGTTGTCCGCCGGCGCCACTATCGGCGATCTGGCCGCCGACATCGGCTCCCGATTGGCCAAGGATGCGGTGATCGGCGTCGTCAACGGCGACGAGCGCGATCTCGACCACGCCCTGTCCGACGGGGATCGGGTGGAGATCGTGACGGCCGACTCCGAGGCCGGACTCCATGTCCTTCGCCACTCCACGGCCCATGTCCTGGCCCAAGCCGTGCTCGAGCTGTGGCCGGGATCCACCTTTGCCATCGGTCCCCCGATCGAGAACGGGTTCTACTACGACTTCGAGCTGCCGCCGGGCCCCGACGGCTCTCCTCAAACGTTCCACGACGACGACCTGGAACGGATCGAGGCCAAGATGCGGGAGATCACGGCCGCCGATCAGCCGTTCATCCGGTCGGAGGTCTCGCCCGACAAGGCGCTGGAGTTGATGGCCGACCATCACTACAAGCGGGACATCATCGAGCGGGTCACGGCCGGCGCCGGGGACGATGAGCTGGTCACCGAGGCGAGCGGCGACGTGATCAGCTTCTACCGCAACAGTGACGACTTCATCGACATGTGTGTCGGGCCCCACGTGCCCTCCACCGGTCGCCTCGGACACTTCAAGTTGATGAAGGTGGCCGGCGCCTACTGGCGAGGTGATGAGCACCAGCCGATGCTCCAGCGCATCTACGGCACGGCGTGGGCGTCCAAGAAGCAGCTCAAGGAGCACCTGCACCAACTCGAGGAGGCGGCCAAGCGGGATCACCGCCGCCTGGCCAACGAGCTCGACCTGTTGTCCTTCCCGTCCGAGCTCGGTGCCGGACTGGCCGTCTGGCACCCCAAGGGGTCGACGGTTCGGCGCATCATGGAGGACTATGCCCGAGCCCGCCATGTGGATGGTGGTTACGAGTTCGCCTACACCCCTCATCTGGCCAGTGCCCGGCTGTTCGAGACCTCCGGCCACCTCGACTTCTACGCCGACGGCATGTACCCGCCGATGGAGATGGACAACGGCACGTACTACCCGAAGCCCATGAACTGTCCGATGCACGTGCTCATCTACCGGTCGAGCCAGCGTTCGTATCGGGATCTGCCCATGCGGCTGTTCGAACTCGGCACGGTGTACCGCCACGAGCGGGCCGGAGTCCTGCACGGTCTCATGCGGATACGTGGCTTCACCCAGGACGACGCCCACCTTTTCGTGACCCGGGAGGGCCTGGCCGACGAACTGGCCGAAACCCTGCAGTTCATCCTCAGCGTGCTCCGGGACTTCGGCTTCGACAATTTCTCAGCCCGGCTGTCGACCCGACCCGAGGGAAAGTCGGTGGGGTCGGACGAGCTGTGGGAACTGGCCACCGAAGCGCTGCGAGCCACCCTGGACGAATCCGGTTTGGCCTATGAGGTCGACGAGGGTGACGGCGCGTTCTACGGTCCCAAGATCGACATCGACGTCAGGGACGCCATCGGTCGATCCTGGCAGCTGTCGACGCTGCAGGCCGACTTCCAGCTGCCGGAACGATTTGGCCTGGAGTATGTGGCCCCGGATGGTTCCCGCCGGCAGCCGGTCATGCTCCACCGGGCGCTCCTGGGATCGATCGAGCGGTTTTTCGGTGTGCTCCTGGAGCACTACGCCGGGAACCTGCCGCTGTGGCTTGCCCCGATCCAGGTCGAGGTTCTGCCGGTGGCCGAGGAACACCACGACTACGCCCAGGGTGTGTCCCGACGTCTGACCGATGCAGGCCTCCGGGTGGAGTTGTTGGAGGCCACCGACCCTCTGGGCAAACGCATTCGCCGGGCCAAGACCCAGAAGATTCCATATGTTCTGGTCGTCGGCGGCGACGATGTGGCGGCAGGAACGGTGGGGGTCAACCCTCGGGGCGGTGACGTCGAACGGGATGTGCCGGTCGAGGACTTCCTGGCCCGGGTCATGGCCGAGGCCGCTCATCGGTCGAACGAAGGCTGACCGGTCGGCGTGGAGTATGTGTTTTCGGGCTGGCGCCTGAATCAGCCCAAGGGGTTCGGGGCCGATGGTCTGCCTCACGCCGCCCTGGCCCCTGAGCCGGGAAAGACGCTGTTCGAAACCATCGAGCAATCGGATCTGGACGATGCCGCCACCTATGTGTTGGCCCGCACCGAGTTGAGTTTCGCCCTGCTGAACGTCTACCCCTACACCACCGGACACGTGATGGTGCTGCCTCGCCTGGCCCAACCCAGCCTGCTCGACCTGTCCGAGGAGGTTTACCACGACCTGTGGCGTCTGGTCCGCATCGCCGCCATTGCCGTCAGCGAGGCGTTCAAACCCGATGGTCTGAACATCGGCGTCAATGAGGGGGTGGCCGGAGGTGGCTCGCAACCCGATCATCTCCACGTCCATGTGGTGCCCCGCTGGAGTGCCGACACCAACTTCATGACGACGGTGGCCAATGCCCGGATCCTGCCCATCACCTTGGCCGAGAGCTGGGAGCGACTCCGCGCCTTCTGGCCCGAACCGATCGACGGAGCGACCCCGGTCCCAGGCCGGTAGTCGGGCCGCTCCGGGGCCAGTAGTGTGAGGATTCGTGGCTGAACCAACTGCGGGATCGGATCCCGACGAGCGTCCACCGGCGACAACCGAGGGCGGCGACGAGGACCGGGGGGCCCATGATCAACCTGACCCGGAGCCGGTCGGCGACCGGCTGCCGGAGGACCTCCGTCCCGATCTGGCCGACCACGACGACTACGTCTTCCCCAACAACAATCGGCGCCGGATCCCCGGCTACCTGTATCTGGCCATGGCCGCCGTCCTGATCATGGCGGCGCTGTGGCGGGGAGACGGCGTGTTCGTCAACCGGGGGTTTCTGTTCGCCGGTCTACTCCTGGCTGTATTCGGTCTCTACAGCATCGTCTCGGGATGGGACCTGAACGTCGACGAACGTGATGCCCTGGTGGCGGCAACCGGCGATGTCGGCTTCCCCGTCGGTCACGCCTCGGCCCAAATGGGATGGCGGGGCCTGCTCAGCCGCCCGACCTGGCGAATCCTGCTGTACTCGGCCGATGAGCCCCCGAGCAAGCGGGGGTTCGTCCTGGTCGACGGGGTCGATGGCGAGGTCGTCGAGTCGTTTGTGGAGGACAACCCGGAGGACTGGTCGGATCTCGAGGGCTGAACCGGGCACGGCGGGAGATCTCCCTTTCCCGGTCCGGGACCTGGCTCGAACTGAAATCGCGACCACACCATCGGCTAGGATGGGGGGCGGCGGTCCCAGGAAAGGAACCACATGTTCGACGGTAGTTTTCGCACCGGGTTCGAGCGGGCGGTGGAACCCGTGGGCCACGTGTTGCAGAAGGCAGGCGTCTCTCCCGACGCCGTGACCGCCGTGGGTGTCTTGATGGCCGCCGGCTGCGGTGTCGCCATCGGGACCGGTCGGTTCTTCCTGGCCGCAGCCCTGGTCTTGTTGACCGGTGTGCCCGATGCCCTGGACGGAGCCGTGGCCAAGGCCGCCGATGCCGCCGGACCACGGGGGGCCTACCTCGATTCGGTGTTCGATCGACTGAGCGACGGTCTGCTGTTCGCCGGTGCCGGCTGGTACCTGGCTGGCACCGACACCCCCCGCATGGCCATGCTGCCGTTCGGGCTGTTCATCGCCGCCTCGCTGGTGTCATATCAGCGGGCCAAGGCCGAGTCCCTGGGGTTCCAGGCCAAGGGCGGTCTGATGGAGCGGGCCGAGCGTTTCATCGCTCTCGGAATAGGTCTCCTGCTGGCCTCCGTGCTCGGCTCGCAGCTGCTCGTCTGGACGTTGTGGCTCATGTTCGCTCTCACCGTGGTCACCGCCGTGTTCCGATTTCGCAAGGTGTGGGTTCAGGCCAGCGCAGTGCAGGCCGGGTCGAGCGCCGTCGGCGAAACCGGCGGCGACGGGCTCGACAACAGGTCCCGGCGCAAACGTCGACGCAACGCCCGGCCGGTGGCCGACCTTCGGCAACGGGCTCGGGCCCGAGCCGAGGCCCGTCGTCGCCGAAATGCCCGTTGATGCCGCCGGTCTCCTCCAGGTTCGATTGCTGATCGACTCTCGACGAGGTGGTCGTTGCGGTTGCCGTCACGACTTGTCCGGTGCCGACACCGGTGCGTGGTGGTGACGGCCAGCCGGGCACTTCGCCTGTTTCGCGCCGCTGACGGGGCGGCCCGGGCCACGCCCCTGCCGGTTTCCAGCGCCGTGTCTCGCCGGCTGGGCGCCCGCCTCGGTCCCCGGCTGATGCCGACCAAGGCCCGGGTGCTCGGTCGCCATCTCGACCGGGTGGCCGCTCACGGACCGAACATCACACCGGCCGATGGGAGGGCAACGGTCCGTCGCGGCTTCGACAGCTACGCCCGGTACTGGGCCGAGTCGATCGCCCTGCCCCATCTCTCGACCACCGAGATCGATCGAGGCTTCTCCTTCGTCGATTACGACCGGATCGAGGATGTCAGAGCCACCGGGAAGGGACCGATTCTGGTCGTGCCTCACCTCGGGGGCTGGGAATGGGCCGCCGCCTGGTTGGGGCGGGTCTCCCGAGTGCCGGTCACGGCCGTGGTCGAGGCCCTGGAGCCTCCCGACCTGTTCGAGTGGTTTCGTAGTCTCCGCACCTCCTACGGGGTCAACGTGATACCGCTGGGACCCGAGGCCTTCAGCCAGGTCACCACGGCGATACGGGACGGTCATGTGGTGTGTCTACTGGCTGATCGCGACATCGGCGGGACCGGTGTCGAGGTGGAGTTCTTCGGCGAAACCACGACCATGCCGGTCGGTCCCGCCGTGTTGTCCAGTCGAACCCGGTCGCCGGTCCTGCCCACCGCCGTCTATTTCAACCGAGATCAACGAATCACCATGGTGGGTCGGCCCATACCGCCCGACGCCGTAGGGTCGTCAACCATGACCGACGGGCCGCCGGTTTCGGTCGGCGAGGCCGAGCAGGACCGGGTCCAGGTGGGGGAGAGGCTGACGGGGCGCCGTCGCTACCGCCACCTGACCCAACTCTACGCCCGTGAGTTGGAGCGCTTGATCGCCGCCGCTCCGTCCCAGTGGCATCTTCTCGAGCCGAACTGGCCCTCGGACCGCCGTCTCGAGCAGCGCTGAGCGGGTGTCGGACCAGCGCTGACAACCGGCGACTCCGGGACGATGGGCGTGCGAATCCCGGCTTTGCGTCCGGTCCGCTACGGTGAGGTCGGTGCGCGTAGGAATGATCTGTCCCTACAGCCTGGCCGTGTGGGGTGGGGTTCAGACCCAGGTTCTGGGTCTGGCTCGGACGTTGCGAGCCAAAGGTGTTGCCACCCAGGTGCTGGCTCCCTGTGACGGGCCGCCACCGGAACCGTGGGTCACGCCGCTGGGCAACTCCATTCCCTACGCCCAAAACGGGTCGTTCGCCCCCTTGGCCCCGGACCTGGCGGCTCAGCTTCGAGTTCTGGCCGCCGTCTGGGACGAGCGGTTCGACGTGCTCCATCTCCACGAGCCGCTGGCCCCTGGTCCGACCCTGACATCGGTTCTGGTCAAACCGGTACCCCTGCTCGGCACCTTCCACGCCAGTGGCCGCATCGCCGTCTACCGCTGGGCCCGGCCCGGCGTGCGCCGTCTGGCTGCTCGGCTCGATGCAAGGGTTGCGGTTTCGGCCGAGGCGGCAGGCATGGCTCAGCGCTACCTCGGCGGTACCTACGAGGTGCTGTTCAACGGGATCGAGGTCGACCGTTATCGACGGCCGGTCACGGATTGTGTGGGGACGCTTGTCGGAGCGGGAGTGGAACGGACCGGGCCGACCGTGTTCTTCGTCGGTCGTCACGAACCTCGCAAGGGACTCTCGGTCCTGCTGGACGCGATGCGCAACATGCCACCGGAAACCACACTCTGGGTGGGCGGACAGGGTCCGGAGACGGCCGACTTGAAGCAACGTTTTGGTGCCGACGACCGCATTCAATGGCTCGGGCCACTGACGGAGGACGAGAAGCTGGCGCGACTCCATGCCGCCGACGTGTTCTGTGTACCGTCGCTCGGGGGCGAGAGCTTCGGTGTCGTGCTGCTCGAGGCCATGGCGGCCGGCACGCCGGTGGTGGCCAGCAATCTGCCGGCGTACCGGCTGGTGACCTGTGATGGTCACTACGGGACCTTGTTCGCCATCGGAGACGCCGATGCGCTGGCCAAGGCGTTGGTCGAGAGCCTGAACCGAGGACCCGCCATCGACCATCAGGTGATCCGAGCCCAGAATCGGACCGAGGACTATTCGATGGATCGTCTGGCCGACGCCTATGTCGAGCGCTATCGGCGACTGGTCGAGCCCTGAGTCGGTGCTTTCGGTCGGCCTGGGCCGTCGTGGGCGGGTGAACCGAGACGCGCCCCATTCCCTCGGAAGTCCACTACATTGGTCGCCGTGACACACGACAGTCAAGCCGCCCCGCCGGCCGTTGGCCGGGACGCCACGCCGATTGCCGTGTCCATCCGACCCGCGGCCCTGGCGCTGTATGTGGCCGTGTTGTCCTTGCCGCCGGTCACTGTCGCCATCGCCGTCTGTGTCGTGGTGCCGGCCCTTCCCTGGTGGCTCGGATTGCCGGTCGGTGTGGCCGTCGCCGCCTTCCTCACCGTGCGTCGGGTGCAGTCGGCCCATGATCTGCTGGTCGATCACATCGTCGATGATCGTCCCGTGGTCGACTCCGATCGTTTCGACAACATGGTCGATGCCCTGACTCTGACCGCCGGAATCCGCCGTCCGGAGATCTACGTCCTCGACGACCCGGGATTGAACGCCCTGGCCGTCTCCCGCAGCTTCCGCCACACCATTCTCGTCACCCGGGGCCTCATCGAGGCGCTGAGCGTGGTCGAGCTGGAGGGCGTGGTCGCCGCACTCATGGTCCGCCTTCGCAACGGCGACGCCGAGTCGGCCACGCTGGCGACGGTTCTGTTCGGTCTTCCCGCCATCGGTGGTTGGTACCAGCCGCTGCTGCAGACGGTGGCGGCACCCGTGATCGGTCCATTGATGCCCGAGGCCCGGGACCTGATGGCCGACCGTCAGGCGGTATCGCTGACCCGGTACCCGCCGGGACTGCTCGGAGCGTTGGGGACGGTTCGCCGACTCGGCCGACCGGTGACCGATCCGCCTCGGGGATTCGACGCGCTCTGGCTGATTCCCGACCACCTCGACGAAGGTGATGACATCGTCGTGTCTGGCGGCCGCTCCAAGTCCCCGGCGATGGTTTCACGATCGCCGCTCGACCTCAGAATTGCGATGCTGTCCGAGTTGTGACCGTCGCGTGGCGATACCGGGTGCCGGTCGCCACCATCCTCCTGATCACCTTGGTTGTCGCTGCTTGCAGCGGCGTTGTCGACGACTCGACCACCGATACCACGGACTCCTCGCCCGACGCGTCCATCTCGGCACCGACGATTCCCGGCGACGACGCAACCACCGAGTCGACCCCCGACAGTCTGGCCATGGAGGCTTCGGGGCCCGTCCATCCGCTCACCGGACTGCCCGCCCCCTCCGCCGCCGAGGCGGCGAGGCCGGTGCTCATGGTCAAGATCGACAATCATCCCCGGGCCCGACCTCAGACCGGGCTCGACCGGGCCGACATCGTGTTCGATCTGCGGGCGGAGGGAATCACCCGGTTCGCCGCCGTCTTCCAATCGGAGATCCCCGATCCGGTCGGACCCGTGCGATCGAGCCGTACGTCGGATTTCGATCTCCTACGCGGGTTCGATCGGCCGTTGTACGCCTCATCGGGCGGCAATGCCTATGTGGCCGCCGGGCTTCGCTCCCTGCCCATCGTTTCGTTGACCAACCTCACCCGACGGGAGTACTTCCGCGACACCTCACGACCGGCACCCCACAACCTGTACGTCAACGCCAGTGACCTCTATGCCCTGGCCCCCGAAGACATCCCGGCCCCCGAACCATGGTTCACCTATCGCCGAGTCGACGCTCCGCTGCCCGACACCGCCACTGCGGTGGCCGGACCGGTTGGCGTCTCGTTCCGTGGCAGTCCGGTCGTAGCCCACACCTGGAGCTCGACGGTGGGGGGTTGGCTCCGGACCCAGGACCAGAACCCTCATACCACGGCCGAAGGCGATCAGTTGGCTCCCGAGAACGTGGTGATCATGATCACCGACTACTCGACCAGCCCGGCCGATGCCATCTCACCCGAGGTGCGCTCGACCGGCGACGGTCCGATGGTGGCTCTGACCGACGGTCACGCCATTGCCGGTCGGTGGTCCCGGCCCACTGCCCAGGACCGGTTGGAGCTGACCGACGACAATGGGGACACCATCGCCCTGACCCCGGGCCGGACGTGGGTGCTGATGCCCGAGCCCGGGCAGGTTTCGTTCGTCGACGGCGAAACCCCGAACGGGTGGCAGGGCTGAGGTCGTACACTGGGCGGTATGTCTCAGCACGGTGTGTCACAAGACGGTACAACCCAGCACGGCACCGAAGGTTCGACCAAGCCCCGTACCGACGGCACCATTCGGGTCAAGCGGGGATTGGCCGAGATGCTCAAGGGCGGCGTGATCATGGACGTGGTCACGGCCGAGCAGGCGCGGATCGCCGAGGATGCCGGTGCCGTTGCCGTGATGGCGCTGGAGCGGGTGCCGGCCGACATTCGGGCCGACGGTGGTGTGGCCCGGATGAGCGATCCGGAGATGATCGAGAGCATCAAGGACGCCGTCACCATCCCGGTGATGGCCAAGGCCAGGATCGGGCATTTCGTCGAGGCCCAGATCCTCCAGGCCCTCGGTGTCGACTACATCGACGAATCGGAGGTACTGACGCCGGCCGACGAAACCCATCACATCGACAAGTTCGCTTTCACCGTTCCCTTCGTGTGCGGCGCCACCAACCTCGGAGAGGCGCTGCGGCGAATCGGCGAGGGTGCCTGCTTGATCCGGTCCAAGGGTGAGGCCGGCACCGGCAACGTGGTGGAGGCGGTCCGTCATCTCCGCTCGATCGTGGGTGACATCCGAAAGATCACCCAGGCCGACGAGGCCGAGCTGTTCCAGTGGGCCAAGCAGCTCCAGGCGCCGCTGCCCCTGGTCCAGGAGATCGCCGATACCGGCAAGCTCCAGGTGCCGCTGTTCTGCGCCGGCGGCCTGGCCACACCGGCCGACGCCGCCCTGGCCATGCAGTTGGGGGCCGAGTCCGTGTTCGTCGGTTCCGGGATCTTCAAGAGCACCGATCCCGCACCCCGGGCCAAGGCCATCGTCGAGGCAACCACCAACTACAACGATCCTGAGATCCTGGCCAAGGTCAGCCGCGGCCTGGGAACCCCGATGACCGGCATCGACATGGACGACATCGACGTCCGGTTGGCCGATCGAGGTTGGTAACGGGGTTCGACCCCGTGGCCGGGGTCGTGCCACGCCGGGTCCGGCGTTCGCAATGATCGGTGTGCTCGCCCTCCAGGGCGCGTTCGCTCGCCACGTCGAGGCCCTGGAACGATGTGGGGCCGAGGCCATGGAGGTCCGCAGACCGGACCAACTCGAGCAATGCCGAGCCCTGGTTGTTCCCGGCGGGGAATCGACGACGATGGCCAAGCTGTTGCTGACCTTCGACCTGGACCGCCCCCTGCGGAGGCGCCTCGCCGAGTCCATGCCGGTGTTCGGCACCTGCGCCGGCATGATCATGCTGGCCCGGGGCGTGACCGACGGACGGCCCGACCAGTACAGCTACGGAGCCATCGACATCGATGTCCGCCGAAATGCCTACGGACGCCAGATCGATTCGTTCGAGATCGACCTGTCCATCAAGGAGCTGGATGAACCGGAACGGCCGTTCACCGCCGTCTTCATTCGGGCTCCACTGGTGGAACGGGCCGGAGCGGAGGTCGACATACTGGCCGAGGTCGACGGCCATCCGGTGCTGTGTCGCCAGGGTCGGATCCTGGTGTCGTCGTTCCATCCCGAGCTCACCGATGACGACCGCCTTCATCGGTTGTTCCTGGATTCCATCTCGTAGTCCGGTGCCGGAGCGCCGGCTCGGGCCCGGCAATCCGGGGCGATGGTCGTAGAATGTCCGCTGAGATCGATCGAGTCGATCCGCCCGAGCCGGATCGAGATAGCCAGTACTCGAGTCGGTGACGTTCGAGCCAGCAGGGAGAACCCGTGTCCGGTCATTCCAAGTGGGCAACCATCAAACACAAGAAGGGCGCGGCCGACGCCAAGCGGGGCAAGCTGTTTGCCAAGCTGATCAAGCAGGTTGAGGTGGCGGCCCGCCAGGGCGGCGGCGATCTCGACGCCAATCCGACCCTTCGGACCATGTATCAGAAGGCCCGGGACAACTCGGTACCCCTGGACACAATCGACCGGGCGGTCAAACGCGGCACCGGCGAGTTGGAGGGTGTCAACTACGAGCCGATCACCTACGAGGGCTACGGCCCGGGTGGTGTGGCGCTACTCATCGAGACCCTGACCGACAACCGGAACCGTACCGGGTCGGAGATCCGATCCCTGCTGTCGAAGAACGGGGGCTCACTGGCCGAGCCCGGCGCCGTGGCCTGGCAGTTCGAGCGCAAGGGTGTGGTCAAGGTGGCCAAGTCGGCCGAGGAAGACGACGTGATGATGGTCGGTCTGGACAACGGTGCCGAGGACCTCGAGGACTTGGACGACATCTGGCAGGTGACCTGCGCTCCCGGTGATGTCCAGTCGTTGCGGGATGCCTTGGAGGAGGCCGGGATCAAGGTCCTTGAGTCCGATACCACGATGATGCCATCCAACACGGTGCCCATGAGTGATATCGGTGAGGTCAAGTCGATCCTGAACCTGTTGGAGGTCCTGGACGACTCCGAGGACGTCCAGGACGTGCATTCCAATGTCGACATCGACGACGACCTTCTGGCCGCCGTCGAATAGGTACCCGGCAAAGCGGACTCCGTGCCTTCTGCGACCCGTTATGGGTCGCGGTGAGCGAAAAGCTCCGCGAAAGCACTAGTTGGCCACGCCCAGCAGTCGGGACCTGGTCACGGATCGCACGCCGCGACGCAGTGACATCAGTGCCAGTACCCAGGCCGTGGCCCCCACCACGACCGGAAGGTAGCCCTGGCCGAACAGCACACCGGTGGCCTGGCTGTACGCGATCATGATCAGCGGCAGGCTGATCAGCCCAGATGCCTGCTGGGCCGCCGCCGTCGAGCTGACTCGGGCCGAGAGTCGCAGCACCAGAGACAGACACAGGGCCAGGAACGGTGGGAGGACCCAGGCGATCATGACCCACCACTGGGGTGTGGGGAAGAACCAACGACCCACGCTGGGGCCGACCAGCAGGTTGACGATCACCGAATAGCAGGTGAACCCGACGACGACGGTGAAGTAGCCGGGAATCAGGCTGGCCGCCAGCTTGCCCAAATAGATCTCGCGGGCGTCGGCCGGGGAGTGAGCCAGGAACTCGCCGGTTCCCCGCTCCCGCTCGCCCACGATGGTTGCCGCGCCCACCGCAGTGGAGATGGTGAGGGGCACGATGACGGCCACCGGCGCGAACAGGAAGACGGCGAGGGCATAGCCGGTCTTGCCCTCGGGGGAGCTGCCCTCGATCTGGGATTGGGCCGAGGCCGGCAACACGTCAAGTGTCTCCGACACCCGATTCATGACATCGACACTGCCGATCTGGGTGATCGTGAGCAGCAGGATGGTGGGCACCACCACGAAGAAGGCGGCACCGAGCAGGCTCATCGGCAACCAGAAGTCGCGGGCCTGTATCAGCTGCCTCAGATCGGTGCGGGCCACGGTGACCACTCGCCCCCAGTTGGTCGGGGGCCGGTCGCTGAGTCTCATCGTTCTCCTCCAGGTAGTGCGCCTGGGCCGGCACCGGCACCGCCGCCATTGACGTCAACGGACAGTTTCTCCCGCCGAATGGCGAAGTACAGATCTTCCAACGAGGGGCGATACGGCACCACGGCCTCGATCGACACACCGTCGGCCGTCAGCCGGCGCACCAGTTGGGGAACCCGACCCGGGCTGTCGAGCTCCAGCCGGGCGGTCGGCCCTTGGCGCTGGAAACCAACCACGCCGGGGGCACGACTCAGCTGATCGAGGTCGGAGCCGACGATGGCGGTGAAGTCGACGGTGGGGGTGGGCCAATAGTGGTCGGCCAGATCTACCGGTCGGCCCGCCACGAGATCGGTTCCGTCGTCGACGACCACCACCTGGTCGGCCAGCCCCTCGGCCTCCAGCAGTAGATGAGTGCACATCAGCACCGTTCGACCGGCGTCGGTCATGTCCCGGACCATGCCCAGCACGGCCATCGCCGATTCCGGATCGAGTCCGGACGTCGGTTCGTCCAGCAACATGAGGGTCGGCTCATGAAGCACCGCCCGGGCCAGCGCCAGTCTCGTCTTCATACCCGTGGAATAGCCACCGACCTGCTGTTCGAGGGCGTAGAGGATGCCGAACTGGTCGGCGGCGTCGTCGATGCGCCGATTGGCCTTGGCCCCTCGGCCCAGACCATAGAGCTCGGCCGCATAGCGAAGATTGTCCCTACCGCTCAGACGGTCGTACAGCGACGGTTTGGCCGAAACCACCCCACACTGGCGGCGGATCTCCTCGCCGTCGGGGCCGCTGGGGTCGAGACCGAACACCAGGACCTGCCCGCGATCAGGCTTCAGCGCTCCGGTGATCAGCCTGATGGCGGTGGTCTTGCCTGCACCATTGGGGCCGAGCAGGACCGAGATCCGGGACTCGGCCACGGCTATCGACAGGTTGCGCAGGGCCTGCACCCCATGGAACGACTTGTCGGCACCGAGGATCTCCACCACCGAGGTCGATCGCGGCCCACCGGCTGCGATGGCCGGCGGCCCAGCCGAGCCGTGTTCGGAATGGGCAGCCGACTCGACGTCGGTATCGTCACGGCGTCGTCTCAGCCGCTCCCTGCTCAGGGGTTGGGATGGTCCGCTGTCGGTTCCGGCCTCTGTGCCGGTTGCGGCATCAGCCACGGTGTTCGTCGATCGGTTTGGATCACCGTGGGCAGGGCCGGGTGGGGGGGAACCGGGGTCGGTCGAGGTCGTATCGGCAAAAGGCACCCTCTGACTATCGGCAGCCCCCCCGATAACTCAACCGCAAGTTGCCCGAACTGCGGCGTCCATCCCCCGCCCGAACCGAAGCGTACGCTATGCTCGTACGGGTGTTCGTCTTGGGTGTCGACCCCGGTTTGTCTCGTTGCGGCTACGCCGTGATCGAACCCGGTCGCCGCGGTCGGGGAACGGCCCGGGCTCTCGGAGTCTTGAGAACTTCGCCCGAGCTCGAGGTTCCCCAACGCCTGGCCCAGCTGAAGTTCGATCTCGCCAACCTCATGGACGAGTACCGACCACGGGTGCTGGCCGTGGAGCGGATCTTCTTCCAGAACAACATTCGGACCGCCGTGGGCGTGGCCCAGGCCTCCGGGTTGGCGCTGGCCCTGGGGGCCGACCGGGGGATCGCCGTTGTCGAGTATTCGCCCACCGAGGTCAAGGCGGTGGTGGCCGGCGACGGTCGGGCCGACAAGCAGCAGGTGCAGACCATGGTTCAGGTGTTGCTCGAACTACCGACGCCGCCCAGGCCGGCCGATGCCGCCGATGCTGCCGCTCTGGCTCTTTGCCATCTGGCCCACGATCCCACGCTGGGTCGTCGCCCGTCGGTCATCGGTCGGGGGGCCGGAGGGGCACGGGCATGATTGCCGGCCTTCGAGGTGTCGTCATCGACCGGGAGGCCGGTCTCGACGCATCCCCGGTGGCCCAACTGGTCATCGAGGTCGCCGGCGTCGGCTACCGCGTCTATACCACGGCGGCGACCGTTGGTCGGGTTCCGGGCGATCAGGAGGTGCTACTCCATATTCATCACCACATTCGGGAGGCGGACCAGCGACTCTACGGCTTTTTGACCAAGGACGAGCGCCTGGCCTTCGAGGGGCTGCTGTCGGCCCATGGTGTCGGGCCGGCCCTGGCCCTGGCCGTGCTGGCCACCTACCCGGTGTCGGAGCTGGCCAGGATCCTGGCCGACGACGACTTGGCCGCCTTGTGCGAGGTACCGGGGGTCGGGAAGAAGACGGCTCAGCGCCTTCTGGTCGAGCTGAAGGCCACGGTCGTGCTACCCGTCCTGGTCGGTGATGGTGCAGCAACCGGCGTCGCCGCCGCCGGCTCCGGGGCCGTCGACTCGCTGGCCGATGTCCGGGAGGCCCTGGCCAACCTCGGCTACTCGGCGGCCGAGATCCGCAAGGCCCTGGCCGACGTCCAAGTCGAAGACGGCCGGGACGCCGGGCTGTTGCTCAAACAGGCCCTGCTGAACCTGTCGGCATAACGCTCTGGGTAGTGTGGACTCCGCCTATGCCTCGTGACGAACTCCTAGATCCCACTCCCTGGCCCGACGAGCAGTCGGTTGATCTCGCCGAGGAGTCCCTCGATGATTCGCAGCTCCGGCCCCGCACGATGGACGATTTCGTGGGTCAGCGAGAGCTCAAGGAACGGCTGGGCATCATCCTCGAGGCGGCCCGAGGTCGTCAACAGGCGGCCGACCATCTGTTGTTCGCCGGGCCCCCCGGCTTGGGTAAGACGACGTTGGCCGGCATCGTGGCCAACGAGCTTGGAGCCCACCTCCACATCACGTCGGGGCCGGCCATCGAACGGTCGGGGGATCTGGCATCCATCCTGACCAAGCTGGAGCGGGGCGATGTGTTGTTCATCGACGAGATCCATCGCCTGCCCAGGGTGGTCGAGGAGGTTCTGTACCCGGCTATGGAGGATCTCCAACTCGATGTGATGCTGGGCAAGGGTCCAGCAGCCCGGTCCATCCGTTTCGATCTCGAACCGTTCACCTTGGTGGGAGCCACCACCCGGACCGGTCTGATCACCGGCCCGCTCCGAGATCGGTTCGGTTTCGACTTCCGTCTCGACTACTACGACATCGACGATCTGGAACGCATCGTCAGCCGGGCCGCCGGCGTGATCGGGGTGGACATCGACCGGCCGGGGGCGGCCGAGATCGCCGGGAGGAGCCGGGGTACGCCCCGTATCGCCAATCGGCTGCTACGCCGGGTCAGAGATTTCGCCGAGGTGCGGGGCGACGGATCCATCGACCGGGCCACCGCAGCCGACGGTCTGGCCGTATTCGGTATCGACGAGAGAGGGCTGGACAAGGTGGACCGCATTCTCCTCGGCAACCTGTGCGAACGTTTCGGCGGCGGACCGGTCGGTCTGTCCACCCTGGCCATCAGCGTCGGCGAGCCGGCCGAGACCGTGGAAGAGGTCATCGAGCCGTTTCTCATCCAGCAGGGGCTGCTGAAGCGGACATCGAGGGGCCGAGTGGCAACCGTGGCGGCGTGGCGGCATCTGGGTCTGGCTCCGCCGGCCGATGCCGGTGACGTCCCCGAGGTCACGACGCTGTTCGATGGGTGACTTCGGTTTCCTCGTATGCGAGTTTGCCGTCGGCAAACTCGGGTTTGTCGGACGAAGGACGGCAAAACGGTGAGCGAAGATCAATTGGTGATGGCGGTTGAGCAGCCGGTGACGGCCTTCGACTATGACCTTCCCGACGATGCCGTGGCCCAGCACCCGGTGGAACCGAGGGACTCGGCCCGGTTGCTCGATGCCACCGGCGACCGGGTCCGGCACCGTCGGGTCCACGAGCTGGAGGAACTGCTCGGCCCCGGAGATGTCATGGTGGTCAACGACACCAAAGTGCTCCGGGCCCGGCTCGAACTGTTCAAAGCGACCGGAGGCGCAGTCGAGGTCCTGGTGCTGGAGCCCACGGGCCGTCCTTACGAGTGGCAGGCTCTGGTCCGGCCCGGGCGCCGGGTCGCTCCCGGCACCGATCTGTACGCCACGGCCGGCGCCGGAACCGCCCCTGTGGGCAACGGCGAAGGGGGCGATGGGAACCGGCCGATGGTCACGGTCGGTTCCGTGCTGTCGGACGGGCGGCGCCTGGTCACCGTGGCTGCCGACGCCATGGAGAGGGCGGGACAGGTTCCCCTCCCGCCCTACATCACTGAGCCTCTGGATGACCCCGACCGGTACCAGACGGTCTATGCCCGGCGACCGGGATCGGTGGCGGCCCCCACCGCCGGCCTCCATCTGACCGAGGAGCTGATCGACCGGATCCGGGGTCGAGGGGTGGAGGTCGTGACCGTCGAGCTGGTGGTCGGTCTGGCGACATTCCGGCCTATCACCACCGACGACGTGGCCGAACACGAGATGCATCGTGAGCGGTATCGAATCGACCCCGAGGCATGGGAACGTGTCATCGGCGCCGATCGGGTTCTCGCCATCGGCACAACGGTGGTCAGGGCACTCGAGTCGGCGGCCGTTACCGGACGGTCGGAGGGCTCGACCGACCTGTTCATTCGCCGAGGATTCCACTGGCAGGTCGTCGATCTACTCCTGACCAATTTCCATGTTCCCCGGTCGTCGCTGCTGGTCATGATCGACGCCTTCGTGGGGGAGCGATGGCGTTCCCTCTACCGGGAGGCCCTCGAACACAACTACCGATTCCTGTCCTTCGGCGACTGCATGCTGCTGGACCGGGCCGTTCCGGGGGAGCCACCGTCGGTGCCCCCTTACGATCCGAGTGAGGACATCGGCCGTGGTTGATCACTTCGGGAGGACCGCGAAGGCCGCCCTGACAGTGGAGGTTGAGGCGACCGACGGTCGTGCCCGGGCCGGTGCCATACACACCCCCCGTGGGTCCATCCCGACCCCGGTGTTCATGCCGGTCGGTACTAGGGCTGCGGTCAAGACCCTGGACACCGGCGACCTGGATCGACTGGGACCGCCGGTGGTACTGGCCAACACCTATCACCTGATGGAACGGCCCGGCCCCGAAGTGATCGCTCGGCTCGGCGGTTTGCATCGGTTCATGGGCTGGGACGGCCATATTCTCACCGACTCCGGCGGCTATCAGATCTTCTCCCTCGATCCCAAGGTGACCGACGATGGTGCCGTGTTCCGGTCGGTGTACGACGGCTCCTACGTCGAACTCGGTCCGGAGCGGGCGGTCGCCGTGCAGCATCTGCTCGGGGCCGACATCGCCATGGTGCTCGATGTCTGCTCGGCCCTGCCGGCCGAGACCGAGACCCTTCGCCGGGCCATGGAGATGACCCTCCGCTGGGCTCGCCGCTGTCGTGACCACCACCGCAACGGTGACACCCGACAACACGCCCCCGGTCAGCTGCAGTTCGGCATCGTGCAGGGTGGGGTCGACACGGATCTGCGGGCCGAATCGGCCGCCCGCACGGTGGAGATCGGGTTCGACGGCTACGCCGTCGGTGGTCTGTCGGTGGGGGAGAGTCGGCCGGCCATGGTCCCCGCTCTTGCCGCCGCCACGGCCCATCTTCCCACCGACCGACCCCGCTACTTCATGGGTTTGGGTGATCCCATCGGCCTGGTCGAGGCCGTCAACAACGGGATCGACATGTTCGACTGTGTGCTGCCCACCCGCCTGGCCCGGCACGGCACTGCTCTGACCGATCACGGTCGGATCAACCTGAAGAACCTGCGATTCGCCGACGACGATCGGCCCATCGATCCTGACTTCGCCCATCCTCTCACGGAGCGCTACTCCCGGGCCTACGTTCGCCATCTGCTCGTCACCAACGAACCGACGGCCGGTCGCATCATCACCCTGCACAATCTGGCCTGGTTGGCCCGGCTGACCGGTCGCATGCGGGACGCGGTGATGACCGGCGAATTCGCCCGACTGCGCCGTGAGATCTGGTCACGCTGGGCACCCGGGGAGCAGCCGGTCGACGGTTTCTGACCGAGAACCCGGGTTGTCCCGTACCCGGCGAACCGGCCTGTTCCGGTAGGCGGCCATGCCTCGGCCGGGAGGCTATGGTTGGAGGACGCCGAGTGTGCTTTCGAAGCTGTGAATACCTGGCTGCTGGTGTCTGATCACCATGAACAAGCGATAGTGTTCGCAGGCTGGAGGTGATCCACCGATGGATTTCATCGTTCTGATCGTATTTGGTCTCGCCATGTACCTGCTGCTGTTCCTGCCCCAGCAGCGCAAGTCCCGGGATCATAAGCGATTGCTCGCTTCCCTGACCGAAGGCGACGAGGTCGTCACCAACTCCGGAATCTACGGTTTTGTGAACGCCGTCGACGACGATGTCGTGTGGCTCGACGTGGCCGAGGGGATCGAGCTTCGGGTGGCCAAGAGCGCAGTGGCCAGCAGGATCGACGTGGCGGCTGAAGCCGAATCCGAGTCCGATGACGATGAAGATGAATAGGAGCGCGCTGTATTCGGCCCTGGCCGTCATCGTCGTCGCGTTGGCCGGTTTGGTCTACACCGTGGTCGCCGGGAACTCCCCGCTGCTCGGCCTCGATCTGCAGGGTGGCGTGTCGGTGGTTCTCGAGCCGACGTCGACCGAGGAGGCCGAGGTCACCGACGAGGCACTCGATCTCACGGTCGAGCTGCTCCGGGGCCGTATCGACGAAATCGGTGTGGCCGAACCGGAGATTTCCCGCCAGGGCACCAACATCGTGGTTGCGCTACCCGGCGTGGTCGAGGAGCAGGAGCAGGCCCTGGAGCGCCTGCAACAAACGGCCGAACTCCGGTTCCGGCCGGTCATCGCCGATCTGGGTCCGGCGCTGAGCCTGGACGATACCGGCGATCTCACCGTCACCGACGCCGACGGCAATCCCATCGATCTGTCGGAGTTGGAGGGTGGTGGTGACGGCACCGATGGCGAGACGTCCGACCCCGACGCCGACGCCTCGACGGGTAACGGCGACGATGGCGGCGACGAACCGCTGGGCGGCGAGGAGGAGTCGCTGGCCCCGATCGGCCGGTTCAGCCCGGCCTTACCGGCCCAGTCCTCCGATGACGGCGAGTCCGACGACACCACGACCACGACGACTGACGACGACGCCACTTCCACCACCGTGGCCGATGCCGGAACCGGTGCCGATGATGCGCCGGCCCTCGATCAAAGCACGCTCTCCCCGGCCCAGCTCGCTGCGTTCCAGGCCTGCAGTATCCCCGGCGTCACTCCCGACGACGACGACGAGGCCGATGCCTACGTGGTCCTGGCCGACACCAACGGCAACCGGCTCTGTCTCGGCCCCACCCTGCTGACCGGCGAGGTGGTGGAGACGGCGGATGTCGCCCTTGGACTGGGCGGTGCCGGTTGGGAGGTCAATCCGACCTTCCGACCCGGTGAGCAGGGCATTGATCAGTTCAACGAGGTGGCCGACCTCTGTTTCAACGCCGACCCCGAGGTTTGCCCCACCCGCCGATTGGCCGTGGTTCTCGACCACAACGTCATCTCGGCTCCGTCCATCAATGCCCAGCGGTTCTCCCGCGATCAGATCGTCATCAGCGGCGATTTCGAGGAGGATGAGGCCCGATTGCTGGCCGAATCGCTTCGATTCGGCGCCCTACCCCTGGAGCTGGTGGCCCAGGAGATCAGAACGGTCTCGGCCACCATCGGTCGTGACGTACTGCAGTCTGGGGCGATCGCCGGGCTCATCGGCCTGGCCCTCGTCGCCTGCTACCTCATCGCCTACTACCGGCTGGCCGGGCTGGTGGCCATCGGTGGGCTGGCGCTGTCGGCCGCTCTGTTGTGGACCATCGTGGCCTGGTTCGGCGAAACCTACGGGCTGGCGCTGAGCTTGGCCGGTGTGGTCGGGCTCATCGTGTCGGTCGGTGTGTCGGCCGACTCCAACATCGTGTATTTCGAGAATGTCAAGGAGGCCTACATGTCGGGTCGGCGGGTGCCGACCGCCATCGAGCGGGCCTATCGGTCCGCCATCTCCACCATCATCAAGGCCGATGTGGTCAGCCTCATCGCTGCCGTCCTCCTCTACCTGCTGACGGTGGGTGCGGTTCGAGGCTTCGCCTTCTATCTCGGTTTGGCCACCATCCTCGATCTGATCATCTCGGTCATGTTCATGCGGCCGGCTCTCGCCTGGTTGGCCCGCCGCTCGGCCGTGGAGCGAAACCCCCGCCTGCTGGGCCTGCCGAAGTTCCTGGGAGGAACCACATGAGCGTCCTCGGCGATCTCTATGCCGGACAGTCCTCCATCGATTTCCGACCCAAGTGGCGCATCAGCCTGGTCGTGGCGGTGGTGGCCATCGTCGTGTCCCTACTGTTGCTGTTTGTGCGAGGTCTGAACCTCAGCATCGACTTCGAGGGCGGCGGTGTCTGGGAGGTGCCGGTGGCCGACGACGTCACCGTGGCCCAGGCCCGAGACGCCGTGTCCTCGGCCGAGAACGCCAGGATTCAGGTGGTTCGGACCAGCAGTGGGAATCTGATCCAGATCCAGGCCGGCTCGGCCGCTCTCGACCGCAGCGATGAGATCGTGGCTCAGATGGCCGAACTGGGTGATGTCACCACCGACGACGTCAACGTGTCCGAGATCGGACCGACCTGGGGTGACCGGATCACGTCACAGGCCGTCCGAGCGCTGGTCTTCTTCTTCATCGCCGTCGCCCTCTACCTGGCCTGGCGCCTCGAGTGGCGAATGGCCATTGGTGCCCTGGCCGCCGTGGTCCACGACCTGGTCATCACTGCCGGCGTGTACTCGCTGTTCGCCTTCGAGGTCAGTCCGGCCACCGTCATCGCCCTGCTCACCATCCTCGGCTATTCGCTGTACGACACCGTCGTGGTCTACGACAAGGTGCACGAGAACCAGAACGGCATCCTGGGCGAGCGGATGGGGCCGTCGGATCTGATCAACACCTCGATGAACCAGGTGCTGATGCGGTCCATCAACACCACCATCACCACGGTGCTCCCGGTGACGTCGATGCTGTTCATCGGGGGGTTCCTGCTCGGGGGTGCCGGCATCCGCAGCTTCGCCCTGGCGCTGTTCATCGGCCTGCTGCTCGGGACCTACTCGTCGATCTTCGTGGCCGCGCCGGTGCTGGTGTGGCTGAAGCAACGACAGCCTGAGGCCCGGCGGGCAGCCGAAATCGAGGCTCGGCGGGAGAAACGGGCGGAACGTGGCCGGACTTGGGGCGACGCCGACGACGGTGTGGACGACGAGTTGGCTGAGACCGCGTCCGAATCCGGCGACGACGGCGCACCGTCGAGCCGGCTCGACGACGATCCGTCGTTGCTCACTCCGGGTGGTGGTCCGCCCCGTCCCCGGAAGAAAGGCAAGCGCCGCTGACCGTGGCCCCTGCTGGTGACCAGTTGGGGGTTTTCGTCCCGGTAGGGGACGATGAGCCGCGGAAGGTCTGGATGGGTTGGGTGTCAAGATGCCGGCTGGATACAGGCGGGGTCACACGATCGCTATAGTTGACCGATAGGAGAGGATCACAGGATCCCTTGGATCGGAGACACAGCAACCCGTGGTCACCGTCGAGCGAGTACTGCCGTGGCGACGAAAGCGGCGCACCATCGAAGCTCAGATCGAGCCGCTCATCGAGCGGTTCAATGGCGATCGGAGGGACGAGCAGATCGATGTGGTCATTCGGGCCTACCAAATGGGGGCCCGGGCCCATGCCGCCCAGCGTCGCAAGTCGGGAGAGCCCTACATCGTCCACCCCCTGGCGGTGGCCAGGATCATCGCCCAACTCGGCCTCGACGAGGTCTCGATTGCCGCCGCCCTGCTTCACGATTCGGTGGAGGACACCCGGATCGAACTGGAGGACATCGACCGGGCGTTCGGCCCCGACGTAGCCGCCATCGTCGATGGCGTGACCAAGCTTGAGCGGCTTCGCTTCGACTCCAAGGAGGCCCAGCAGGCGGCCACCATTCGCAAGATGCTGGTGGCCATGTCGAAGGACCTTCGAGTCCTGATCATCAAGCTGGCCGACCGGCTGCACAACCTGCGGACCGTGGCCGCCCTGCCGGCGTGGAAACAGGAGCGAATCGCCATCGAGACCCTGCAGGTCTACGCCCCGCTGGCCCATCGGCTCGGCATGCAGGAACTCAAGATGCAGATGGAGGACCTCAGCTTCGCCGCTCTCCACCCCAAGCGGTACTCCGAGATCGAACACATGGTGGCCCTGCGGGCGCCGGAGCGGGAGACCTACCTCACCCAGGTGCTGGAGGACGTGAGTGCCAGGGTCAAGGAGTTGGGTATCGACGCCGAGGTCATGGGCCGGGAGAAGCACCTGTACTCCATCTACGAGAAGATGCAGGTGAAGGGAAAGGCCTTCGACGAGATCAACGATCTCGTCGGTATCAGGGTTGTGGTCGAGAGTGTACGCGACTGCTATGCCGCCCTCGGTTCCATTCACGCCACGTGGAAGCCGGTTCAGGGCAGGTTCAAGGACTATGTGGCCATGCCCAAGTTCAACCTGTACCAATCGCTGCACACCACCGTGGTCGGTCCCCAGGGCAAGCCGATCGAGGTCCAGATCCGGACCCGCGACATGCACAACCGGGCCGAATCGGGGGTTGCGGCCCACTACCTGTACAAGGACAAGTCGGTTGATCTTCCCTGGTTGACCCGCATCATCGATTGGGAGAAGGAGGCGTCCGACCCAGACGAGTTCATGAAGATGCTCAAGGTCGACCTCGACCACGAGGAGATCTTCGTCTTCACCCCTCAGGGCCAGGTAACGACCCTGCCGGCAAACTCCACTTCCATCGACTTCGCCTACGCCATCCATACCGATATCGGGCACCGCTGTGTCGGGGCCAAGGTCGACGGCAAGCTGGTCTCGCTGTCCGAGCCTCTGACTTCGGGACAGACGGTCGAGATCTTCACCTCCAAGGTGGTCGGGGCCGGTCCGTCCCGGGACTGGCTGAATTTTGTGTCGTCCCACCGGGCGGCCAGCAAGATCAAGCAATGGTTCTCGCGGGAGCGGCGGGACGATGCCATCGCCAACGGCGAGACCGAGCTGCGACGGGCTCTGAAGAAGGAAGGGCTGTCCCTGGCCGACTTCGGCCAGAAGGCGGGGGAGACCGTCATCAGGGTGGCATCGGAGATGAACTACACCGATGCCGACAACCTGTACGCCGCCATCGGCGAGCACTATGTCAGCGCCCAGTCGGTGGTGGCCCGCCTGGTCAAGCTCACGGAGGGTGAGAAGGCACCGCAGCCGCCATCGCTACCCGGTGCCCCGAAGTCCGACATGTCACCGCCCAGGCGGGAACCACCCGGTGCGGTCGGCGTTCGTATCGAAGGCCTGGACGATGTGCTGGTCCGGCTGTCCCGGTGCTGCACCCCGGTCCCGGGCGACGAGATAATGGGCTTCGTCACCCGAGGTCGCGGTGTTTCCATCCACCGCACCGACTGCGCCAACGCCGAATCGCTGGCCGGTGCCCAAGGCGATCGGCTGATCGATGCCGAGTGGGATCACACCATGGAGTCCGACTACTTTGTGGCCTCCCTGGAGCTCAAGGCCTACGACCGGTCCCATCTGCTGGCCGACGTGTCCCGATGCTTCTCCGAGCACCACGTGAACATCATCGGATCCACCACCCAGACCTCCGACGACCGTATCGCCCGGCTGTCGTTCGAGTTCGAGATCGCCGATCCCTCCCATCTTCAGGCCCTGATGCGCAGCGTGCGCAACGTCGACGGCGTCTACGACGTCTACCGCATCGTGCCCGGCGGAGCCGGGCGTCGGTAGTGAGTGCCGGCGGAGGTCGGAAATTGGCTTGAGCCGGGGTGATCAACCGGTCACACTTTGGCATGGCCGCCACCGACACCAGCAGCGATCCGTCACCGGACAACGCCGAGCGAGATCGATGGCGACGGCAGTTCGAAACCCGCCTTCGGGACCGGCTGCGGGCGATCTTCGAGCCGGGTCGATGGCTGACCGTGGCTGAGGTCGCTCAGTCTGCGGTCGGTGCCGCCACCAGACTGGTATCGATGACAGGTCGCGATCCCCACGACTACGTGCTCGCCTTGGCCGGTCGTCAAGGAGTGGGAACGCTGGACGACTCCATCCGGGTGTTTTCGTTGGACGTTCCCGAAGGTGGGAACATACTGGAGGGCATACGCCTGGCCCACGCCGCACTGGAGGAGTTGCCGGTCCACATCCAGGCCGAGGTCGACGCCTGGGATCCCGATCATCAGGCCCGGGTCATCCAGCCCTTCACCTCGTCGG
Organism: Acidimicrobiales bacterium; assembly: GCA_024638815.1. GTDB lineage: Bacteria > Actinomycetota > Acidimicrobiia > Acidimicrobiales > SZUA-35 > JAHELU01. The sequence goes on from JAHEJM010000002.1 coordinate 76,947, forward strand.
GCCACCACATCGCCGGTCGCCCTGTTTTCGCGGGTCGCCGGCCGGAATGGGAGGCGCTGGAGGACAAGCTGGCCATTCTCGACGTGTGGGATGCCGCCGGGGTGACGCAGGCCCCGAGTCGGGTGGTCGAGCTGGCCGACGGGGACGCAGTCGCCGCCGCCCACGGCGAGTTGGCCGGGCCCATGGGTACGGTGTGGGCGGTTGACAACGACGCTGGCTGGCACGGGGGCATCACCGGTACCCACTGGGTGCCGACCGAGTCGAGGGTGACCGGGCTGCGGCAGGACCTGGCATCGAGGCACCGGCGAGCCCGGATCATGCCCTTCCTGGACGGCGTGCCGTGCTCCATCCACGGCATGGTCGTGGGGGGCGAGGTCATCTCGTTTCGGCCCGGTGAGATGCTGGTGTACAGGGAGCCGTCGGTGCCGAAGCTGATCTACGGTCGGTCGGCCAACTTCTGGGAGCCACCCGACGAACTCACGGCGGCCATGACGGCGGCGGCCGAGGCCGTGGGCCGGGACCTCCAGCAGCGGGTCGACTTCCGAGGGGTGTTCACCCTCGATGGTGTGGCCGGCAGCTCGATCGGTGGATGTGAAGGCTTTGTGCCCACCGAGGTCAACATGCGCTACGGGGCCGCACTACCCACGGTGCTTCCCACCGTCGACGGGACGGGGATCTCGCTCTACTTCACCAATCTGGCCGAGGTTGCCGGCGAGCTCCGCGGCCAGGAGTACGACATCGGTCCGGGCGATCTCCAGCGCTGGGTTCGGGATCGGCTGAGCGAACGGGGCGAGAGTCGGATCATGATGTTTGTGGCCAACGGGCCCGACCACGACCAGTTGACGGCCTCGGTGTGGGCTGTCGAACCCCTCGACCCGGAGCTTGGTGTGACCGCCGAGGTCGAGCTCAGGGTGGCATCGGCGGCCGAGGACGTCGAGGTGACGCCGGCGGCGGGCGGCCATCTCCCGGTGGCCACCGCCCAGTGGGGGCCGGCCGGGGAACGAGGGATCATCTTCGTCGAGCTCGATGCCGACACCGTGCCCACCGGTCCCATCGTCGCCCCCCAAGCCCTGTGCATCCTTCGATCCCTCGACAATCACTGGAATCTCGGTCTGCCCAAGCTCGAGGCCTGCACATCATCGGGGGTCGCATGGACCGCCCCGTCGGGACCCAAGGGCTGGCCGAATCGCACCGAAGGTGCTTGATTGGGCGGATCGGTACGAGTGCCGACGAAGTCGGCGGAGCCTCCCGCCGGTGTTCGGGGCGGAGCGGCTCACGACAACTCTCCGAGTTACTTCGAGTTTGGCCTTCGGCCAAACGTCGCCGAGACTTGATTCAATCGTGAACATCCAAGCCATCAAGCGAAACTAGGGCCGGTACGCTCACAGACGCCATGGTTCGACCAGACTTCCAGACACCACCGGGAACCCGTGATATCACCGAGCCCGATGCCGGGCGCGTCAGACGGCTGGTCGAGGTATTTGCCGACGAGGCCGTCACCGCCGGTTTCGGCCAGATCGTCACGCCGATGTTCGAAGACGTCGGGGTGTTCGTTCGTCTCGGTGAGGCCTCCGATGTGGTGTCGAAGGAGCTCTATTCGTTCAAGGACAAAGGTGGGCGGGAGATCGCCCTACGCCCCGAGTTCACGGCGTCGGTGTGTCGGGCCTTCGCCCAGCACCGTCCCTTGACGCCGTGGAAGACCTGGTATGTGGGGTCCGGCTTTCGCTACGACAAGCCTCAGAAGGGCCGGTACCGCCAGTTCGAACAGGTCGGGGCGGAGGTTGTCGGCTCCCACGACCCCGACATCGACACCGAGCTGATAGCCCTGGCCTGGCGGTTCTTCCGGCGTATCGGCCTGGCCGACTTCACCCTGGTCGTCAACTCACTGGGTGATGCCGGCGACCGGCCTCGCTACCAGGCCGCACTGACCGAGTACCTGGAGGCGAATCGGTCACGTCTCTCGGAGCAGGCTCAGAAGACCATGGTGGTCAATCCACTTCGGGTTCTCGATTCGAAGCGAGCGGGTGACGCCGCGGTGGCGGCCGAGGCTCCGGTCATGAGCGACCATCTCTCACCCGAGGCAACGGCCGCCTTCGATCGGGTGCTGGCCGGTCTCGATACCCTCGGTATCGACTACCGGGTCGAACCTCGCCTGGTCCGGGGGCTCGACTACTACACCCGCACCACGTTCGAGTTCGTGTCCCATTCGCTCGATGCGGCCCAGAATGCGCTGGGAGGCGGCGGGCGTTACGACGGGCTGGTCGAGGCCCTCGGCGGCCCGCCCGAACCCGGTGTCGGTTTCGCTCTCGGAGTGGATCGAACCTTGTTGGCCTGTGACGAGGAAGGGGTGTTTACTCCGGCCGACGACACCGTTGCCGTCTGGGTCGTGTGCACCACCGATGATCTGGCCGGGCTGGAGGCGGTGGAGGAGTTACGGTCATCAGGCATTTCGGCCGGCCGGGCCTACGACGGACGGTCGATGAAGGCCCAGATGAAAGCGGCCAACCGCTCGGGTGCGGAGATCGCCGTCATCATCGGCTCACAGGAGGTCGAAGCGGGTACCGTGGCCGTTCGAACGTTACGCGACGGCGATCGCTCAGGCGACCAACAACAACAAGTCGATCGCCGGGATCTAGTGAAGAAGGTCAGGTCACTGCTGCCATGATGCGCACCAACCTTTGCGGAGAGCTCACCCAGGCCGACATCGGCCGGACCGTGACCGTGGCCGGCTGGGTCAATCGGCGTCGGGAGCATGGTGAACATCTGGCCTTTGTCGATCTCCGTGACCACTCCGGAATCGTCCAGTGTGTGGTCGATAACACCGTCGATGTTCGTTCCGAGTACGTCATCACGGTGACCGGGACCGTGAGCCAGCGTCCGGAGGGCACCGTCAACGAGAACCTGGCCACCGGCCAGATCGAGATCACCGAGGCCGAGGTGACGGTACTGTCGACGGCCGAACCGCCGCCATTCCCGTTGGATGAACGGGCCGACGACGTCGACGAGATGGTCCGGCTCCGCCACCGCTATCTGGATCTGCGCCGTCCCCGAATGCAGCGCAACCTGCGCATCCGGTCCCAGGTCAACGCCGCCATCCGGGCCGCCATGGTCGACCAGGGCTTCGTCGAGGTCGAGACTCCGATGCTCATGCCCACCACTCCGGAGGGAGCCCGGGAGTTCATCGTGCCGTCCCGCCAAAGGCCGGGCACGTTCTTCGCCCTTCCCCAGTCACCCCAGCTGTACAAGCAGCTGCTCATGGTGGGCGGACTCGATCGTTACTTCCAGATCGCCCGCTGCCTGCGGGACGAGGATTTGCGGGCCGACCGACAGTACGAGTTCATGCAGCTCGATCTGGAGATGAGCTTCGTCGAGGTCGACGACGTACTGTCGGCGGTCGAAGTATCGGTGCTGGACGCGGCCGAGGCCGTGACCGGTGTACGGCCCGATCCCATTCCCCGCATGAGTTGGCTTGAGGCCATGAACCGCTTCGGTACCGACAAGCCCGATCTTCGATTCGATATGGAATTGGTGGAGCTCACCGACGTCTTCGCCGCCACCGAGTTCAAGGCCTTCGCCTCGGCCGGGAGCATCAAGGGCATCAACGCCATCGCAGCGGCCGCCGATTGGGGTCGCAACAAGCTGGACGGGCTCACCGACACGGCCAAGTCGTTCGGGGCGAAGGGCATGGTGTGGCTCAAGGTGGCCGACGACGGCTCGTTCGAATCGCCGGTGGCCAAGTTTCTGTCCGAAACCGAGCAACAGGAGCTGGGTAAGCGGCTGGAGGCCAACCCGGGTGACCTGCTCCTGCTGATTGCCGATGAATGGCACACGACTTGCGAGGTGCTGGGTGAGCTGCGCAACCGCATGGGTCGCCCCCCGGTCAGCGAGGGGCCGTTCCGGTATGTGTGGATCGTCGACTTCCCCCTGTTCGTCGGGGTCGATGCCGCCACCGGGCGGCCCAAGGCGGGCCACCACGCCTTCTGTCATCCCCGTCCCGAGGACATCGACAAGCTCGAATCAGACCCCATGAGCGTGAGGGCCTGGGCCTACGACCTGGTACTCAACGGCTGGGAACTGGGCTCGGGCAGTATCCGGATACATGACCCCGAGCTTCAGCAGCGGGTGTTCACCCTGCTCGGCATCGGACCGGAGGAGGCCGAGTCTCGGTTCGGCTTCTTCCTCAACCCGTTCAAGTACGGAGCGCCACCCCACGGCGGTTTTGCCTACGGCCTGGAGCGGCTGGCCGCCATTCTGGCCGGGGAAGAGAACATCCGGGAGGTTATCGCCTTCCCCAAGCCCCAGTCCGGCCTCGACCCCATGACCGGTGCTCCGACCGAGGTGGAGCAATCCCAGCTCCACGAGCTCGGCTTGCGTGTGCTGCCACCGCCGGTGGACTGAAGGCGCCCAATCACTGATGACATCGATGTCGCCCGGTCCGGTTCGGTCGACGTGCTACCAACGGATGGCGGCGTCAGCCTCGCCACCGATCCACACCTCCAGTGCGGTGTCGGTTGGAGATGCCTGGTCATAGGGCCTGGTTTCGCCGTCGTCGGCCACCACGGTCCCGGCCTCAGGCACGATCCTCATGTGTAGCACGTCATGGCCTCGTCGAGCGACGGCCTGATCCAGGCCCATCGGTTCGATGGAGTAGCCGAGCTTGACCAGCTCGTCGGCGAACTCGGTTCCCACATCCTCCGGGTTCGAATGCGGGCTCAGGTAGACGGCCCGCCGCACCTTGTTGCCGAGGTCCACGGGTTGGAGGTCGTAGGGCAGCTCGATGTCGGCCAGTAGGTCGGCCACAGACTCGCCGCTCGACGGCGTCGGGGTGAGTCCGACACCGAGCGCGGTCGACACCAGGGCGCGATCGTCATGATCGGGCCCGGCCGGCTCACGATCACCACCGACGGCCGGACCATCGTCCTCGTCGTCGAGGCCCTCGTCGTCGCCGGACGGTTGCCGGGTCGGGCTTATTCCCCCCAGGACCACGGTGTCGCTGGAATCGGGACTCCGGTCGGGGTTGACCGGCTGAGGCATATCGGCTTCGTCCTCGGTCCCCATGTCGGTCGGCGGGCCGAGCGTGGTCGAGCCGCCGAGCGTGGTCTTCGGCTCGGATCGGCGCCGCAACAGCCACATCAGCACCATGGCCACGGTGATGCCGATCCACAGATACAACAGCAGGGTGAGGACGGTCCGCCCGTTCATGATCGTCTCCCCGACGGCATCAGGTCGTGGGCGGGGATAGCGTGAAGGGTCATGCCTGCCGACGATCTCTTCGCCGCCGCCGCCGAGGAGCGGTTGGCCACCCGGTCACCGTTGGCCAATCGGCTGCGGCCGCAGCGGCTTGACGACGTTGTCGGCCAGCCCCACCTACTCGGGGCTGATGGAGCCTTGCGTCGTCTGGTGGCGGCGGATCGGTTGTCATCGGTCATCTTCTGGGGCCCTCCCGGCACGGGCAAAACCACACTCGCCCGTCTTGTTGCCTCGGCATCGTCCAAGGAGTTCGTTCAGCTATCGGCCGTCAACGCCAGCGTAAAAGACGTGCGTGACGTCATTGCCACTGCCGAGCAGACTCTTGGCGCCCATGGTCGAGGCACAATTCTATTTCTAGACGAGGTCCACCGGTTCAACAAGGCGCAGCAGGATGCATTGTTGCCGGCCGTCGAGTCGGGCGTCCTGGTTCTGATCGGTGCCACCACCGAGAATCCCTTCTTTGAAGTCAATGCCCCGCTCCGCAGTCGGTCCACCCTGTTCCGCCTGGACCCGCTGGACGACGAAGCTCTGTTCACCCTGTTACATCGGGGTCTCGAGCTCGAGGGTGCGACTGCCGCCGACGAGGCGCTTCGCCATTTGGCCGCCCGGGCTTCCGGCGACGGACGCCAGGCCCTGACCACCCTAGAGGTTGCCGTGGCCCTGGCCCATGCCCGGGCCACGGACGACATCGGCGACACCGGGCCCGACACCGCCTCGGTACCTGAAGGGCCCTTGGTGGTCGGGTTGGTCGACGCCGAATCGGCCACCGATCTCAAGGCGCTTCGCTACGGCCGCGACGAGCACTACGATGTGATCAGCGCCTTCATCAAGAGCATCCGGGGTGGCGATTCCGACGCTGCGCTGTATTGGCTGGCACGCATGCTGAGCGCCGGTGAGGATCCTCGATTCATCGCCCGGCGTCTGGTCATCGCCGCCTCGGAGGATATCGGCCTGGCCGATCCCGCCGCCCTCCCGATGGCCATCGCGGCCGCTCAGGCCGTCGATTTCGTCGGTCTGCCCGAGGCCCGCATCAATCTGGCCCACGCCACCGTCCACCTGGCGACGTCACCCAAGTCCAATTCGGCCTACGTCGGTCTCAACCGGGCCATGGAGGATGTTCAGGATCTTCCGGCCGGCGAGGTCCCACCCCATCTTCGGGACGCTTCGTACCGAGGGGCGGCATCACTCGGCCACGGCCGGGGCTACCGGTATCCTCATGACCATTCCCACGGATGGGTCGAGCAACAGTATCTGCCGGACGAAGTGTCCGAGCACCGCTATTACGTGCCCACCGTGCGGGATCGGCCGGATCTGCCGTCCGGCCGCCCGGTCCCACAGCAATCCGACGACGGGCTGACCAAAGGGGAGCATCAGTGACAGTCACCGACTTCGCCGCCATCATTGTGGCCATCGCCGTTGTAGTGGCGGCGGTCTTCCTGATCACCGCGGTCAACAACCTCAACAACACTCTGGCCAAACTGGAGGACACCGCGACCCAACTCCGCAGCGAGGGAATCGCCGCCTTTCAGGAACTTCGTCAGCTGGTGGCTGACGCCGACGCCGAGCTGGACAAGGTCGACATTGTGCTCGACCGGGCTGATCAGGCCACCACGGCCATCAGCGAAACGACCAGACGCACGCATGATGCGGTGCAGGACCCCGTCATCCGAACCCTGGCCGTTGCCTCCGGCACCGGCCGCGTGGCGCGGCGCTGGTTGCGTTCCCGTCGAGGCGGTGGTCGCGGCGCGCTGGAGTCGGGACGACGTGGAACGTTCGGCCACAACGGATCGGGTCGCCGATGATGGTGCGATGGCTGGCCCGATTCGTGGTCCGTCGCCTTCGCTGGGTGGCTCTGGTCTCGGCGTTACGGGCCCTGGTCCGGCGGTCGGCCGGTCGATCGGTGGATCAGGCCTCCGACGAGCTCAAGGATCGGCTGCCGGACAACGTGGTCCAGGCGCTGTCGACCATGCCCGGCGATCCGCTGCGGGTCGGCGGTTCGGCGCTGGCCACGTCTCGGGGAGCCAGGTCGGCGTATCGAGCATCACGTCGGGCCACAGGCTCGGTGTCCCGGGTGGCCGGGCGAGTGTCCGGCAGCACCCGCGCCGTCCGCCGGATTCCCGGCCGGTTCATCGATCAGGTTCGCCAAGAGAGCAAACGTGATCAACGCCTCCTGTGGTCCGAGTACCGACGGGCCGAGGGTGACCTCCGGGCCGCCGATGAGCTGCTGCTGGATCGACTCGATCCTGCCGGCGCGCGGGGCGAGGAGGATCCACTACCGGAGATTCCCGAGGCCGTGCCAACGGGCCGGTTTCGTTCGGTCAACGAGCCGCCACCGCCGGTGAATCGACGGCTCCGCACCTACCGCCGCCCGGTCAAGCCGTGGGACCGGCCGAGGCGGGCATCTCGGCGGACCGGCCGATCGCATCTCGACCGTTGACCGGACCGTAATCCCGACTCCGGCTGGGCGTCGCCGGTGGGTCCGGTCGCAGGTTACGAACCGGCCGGAATCGTCGGCGCCGATTCGTCTGCGGCGGTAGCCTGGTTTTCATCATGGAAGCCAACGAGCTACGCAAGGCCTTTGTCGATTTTTTCGTGGAGCGGGACCACCAGCACCTGGCCTCGGCCAGCTTGATCCCCCACGATCAGACGCTGCTGTTCGTCAACTCGGGCATGGTGCCGTTCAAGCCCTATTTCATCGGTGAGCAGAAGCCGGAGCACAACCGGGCGGTCACGGTCCAGAAGTGTGTTCGGGCCGGAGGGAAACACAACGATCTCGATGAGGTGGGTCGCACCGCCCGCCATCTCACCTTTTTCGAGATGATGGGCAACTTCAGCTTCGGCGACTATTTCAAGGACGAGGCTATTCCCATGGCCTGGGAGTTCGTCACCGAGGCGCTCGGCCTCGACACCGAGCGCCTGTGGGTTACCGTCCACCTGAGCGATGACGAGGCGGCCGGAATCTGGGAGCAGATTGTCGGGGTTCCGGCCGAACGAATCCAGCGGCTGGACGAGGACAACTGGTGGCGCATGGCCGACACCGGTCCCAACGGCCCCTGTTCGGAGATCTTCTGGGACAAAGGACCGGACTACGGCCCCGAGGGCGGGCCGCTCAACCCCGAGGCCGACGAGCGCTATGTCGAGATCTGGAATCTCGTGTTCATGCAGTTCGAGACCGATGAGTCGGGGGAGTCCAAGCCGCTGCCCAAGCCCTCGATCGACACCGGCGCCGGCCTGGAGCGCATCCTGGCGGTACTCCAGGGCAAGGACTCGGTGTTCGAGATCGACGAGATGGCCCGGCTGATAGAGGTGGCGGAGTCGGTGACCGGCTATCACCTCGGTCACGACGAGAAGTCCGATCTTGCCCTGCGGGTGCTGGCCGAGCACGCCCGAACCATGACCTTCCTCATCAGCGACGGTGTGTTCCCCTCCAACGAGGATCGGGGCTACGTGTTGCGCCGCATCATGCGCCGGGCCGTTCGCTTCGCCTACCTCCTCGGTGTCGAGGATCTCGTCTGCGGGCGGCTGGTCGATGCGGTGGTCGAGATCATGGGCTCCGATTATCCCGAACTGGTCACCACCCACGACCTGGTCCGTTCGGTGGTGGAGCGGGAGGAGACCCAGTTCCGCAAGACGCTGGCAACCGGCTCGGCCATTCTCGATGAGCACTTGGCCGACCTGCCTGAGGGTGGCGTGCTTCCCGGCTCGGTGGCCTTCCTGCTTCACGACACCTATGGTTTCCCGTTCGAGGTCACGGCCGAGGTGGTGGCCGAGCGGGGCTACGACGTGGATCGGGCCGGCTTCGACGAGGCCATGGAGGAGCAGCGGGCCCGGGCCAAGGCGGCCCGCAAGGGCGCGGTCCAGGCCGCCGATTTCGAACAGGTTCAGGCCCTGGTCGAGTCGAACGGGCTCACCGAGTTCGTCGGGCGCGACGAGCTGACTGACGTCGACGCCACGGTTCTGCTGGTCACCGGGTTGGGTACCTCCACCGTGTCGGCCTTCTTCGACCGCACCCCATTCTATGCCGAGTCGGGCGGCCAGATCGGCGACACCGGCATCATCGAGACCGAAACGGGCCGAGCCCGCGTCCTCGATACCATGTACGCCGTACCCGGTGTGCATCGCCACCTCATCGAGATCATCGACGGGGAGATCCGGCCCGGACAGCGGGCCACACTGAGTATCGACACCGAGCGCCGGGACGCCATCCGGCGCAACCATACCGGAACCCATCTCCTCCATTGGGCCCTACGAGAGGTGCTGGGTGACCACGTCAAGCAACAGGGCTCGATGGTCGGCCCCGATCGTCTCCGGTTCGACTTCAGCCATTTCGAACCCTTGACCGACGACGAGATCACCCGTATCGAGGATGTGGTGAACCAGCAGGTGCTGGCCAATCCGGTGACCGAGCATCCCGAGATGACCAAGGCGGAGGCCGAGGCCATCGGCGCCGTCGCCTTCTTCGGTGACAAGTACGGTGATTTGGTTCGGGTTCTGAAGGCCGGTCCGACCCTCGAGTTCTGCGGTGGAACCCACGTCGGCGCACTGGGCGACATCGGTCTGATGAAGATCGTGTCCGAGGGCTCGATCGGATCCAATCTTCGCCGGGTCGAGGCCGTGACCGGTGCCGGCGCCATCGACCTGCTCCGGCGGGAGCAGAAGACCCTGGCCCGGGCGGCCGAGCGGCTGAACGTACCCAGAGGGGAGGTGCTCGGCGGGTTGGACAAGCGCCTTGACGAACTCGACGACCTGAAGACCCAGGTTCGCACGCTGCGGGGCCGTTTGGCCAAGGACCGGGCGCGGGAGCTGGCGTCCACTGCCGTGGAAGGGGTGGTCGTGGCCCGGATCGACGACCTGTCACGGGATGAGCTGAAGGATCTCGCCGTGGCCGTCCGCACCCATGATGACGTGGCTGCGGTGGTTCTCGGCGGGGTTCCCGACAGTGGGGGAGCGGCGCTGGTGGCGGCGGTGAACCCCGACAGTCCCTTCGGGGCGGGAGATCTGATCGCCGAGGGGGCCAAGGCCATCAAGGGTGGAGGTGGCCGGGGTGACGATTTGGCCATGGCCGGGGGCAAGGACCCGGATGGCATCGACCAGGCCCTCGAGCTGGCCCGCCGAGCGGCTGGGATCGGCTCCTGACCGGCGACGGAGCCCTACGCCCTTGAGGGATCACGTCGACACCGGGTTCCCTGAACACGGTCGGGTTCTGGCGCTCGACCTCGGTGACCGTCGGATCGGTGTGGCCGTGTGCGATGAGGCCCGACTCGTGGCCACCCCGTATGAGACGGTCAACCGAATGGGCGACCGTCCCCGGGAACATGACCGTCTCGAGGCCCTGGTCGACGAGACCGGCGCCACGATGATCGTGGTCGGTCTGCCGATGTCGCTGGACGGCAACCTTGGCCCCGCTGCCCGCAAGGTCCTGTCCGAGGTCAAGGCCTTGCGGCGGCGATTGGCGCCCCGCAGGATCTCCGTGGTCACCCAGGACGAGCGCCACTCGACCACGACCGCCGCCGACTCGCTGCGGCGGCAGGGGGTTCGAGGCCGTGATCGACGGGAGATGATCGATCAAGTGGCGGCCTCGGTTGTTCTCCAGCATTGGATCGACGGACGGGGTTGACGCCCGGCTGCATTTGCCCGATTGCCGCCGCAGGTCGGCAACCTACCTCTAGCATGGCAGGGTGAGCATCATCGACCAGCAGGGCGGTGGACAAAACGTCGGTGGGTCAAACAGCAGCGGTGCCCCCGACTCGAGCCCGTCCAACCATCAGGCCGTCGGTTATGATGCCGGCCACCACTCGGCACCCGAGCTGGAGTGGGACGATCAGTCCGAGTTCGTGCGGACCCGGCCGGCCGGGTTCCGCATCATCCGGGTGCTGGTGGCCATGGCGTTGCTGGTCGTGATCGGCTACGTGGCCTACACGGCCGGTCGGGACTGGTTCGCCGGTCAGCTCGATCCCGAGGGCGAACCGGGGGCCGAAGTCGCGGTCGACGTGCCGGCCGGCGCCACCACAAGTGACATCGGATCGATCCTGGTGGGCAAGGAGATCATTCCCAACAGCACATTTTTCCGCTACTACGCCCAGTGGAAGGATCAGGGTAACTTCCAGGCCGGTGAGTACACGTTCCGGGAGAACATGTCGGCCGATGAGGCCATCGCCGTGTTGCAGGGTGGACCGGCGCAGATCGAATACGGCGAGTTCCTGGTTCCCGAGGGCCTGTGGGTCGACGAGATGCTGCCCCGCATCGCCGCTCAGATCGATGGCGTGAGCGCGGGTGAACTCCGGGCCGCGCTCGACTCCGGTCGCCTCCAGCCTCGATATCGCCCGTCCGGAGTTGCCTCGTGGGAGGGCCTGCTGTTCCCCTCCAAGTACTTCATCGAAAGCGACATCACGGCCATCGAGGTTCTGGCCAAGATGAACGATGAATTCGCCCGAGTCACCGGTGAGTTGGGCTACGGCGCCGCCGAGCAGGTTCACGACATGTCGGCCTATGAGGTCATCATCATCGCCTCCATGGTCGAGGCCGAAGCCAAGACCGATGGCGACCGGGCCAAGATCGCCCGGGTCATCTACAACCGTCTTCGGGAACCCATGCGCCTCCAGATCGATGCCTCGCTGCTCTATGGCCTCGCCGACCGCCAGGCCCAGCTGACCACCGACGTGCTCCAGACCGATTTCGAGTACAACGTCTACACCCGGGACGGTCTGCCCCCGACCCCGATCGCAGCCCCGGGCCGAGCCTCACTGGAGGCGGCCATGAACCCGGCCGACGGTGATTGGCTGTTCTATGTCCTGGCCGACGAGCGGGGCAACCACTTCTTCACCAACAGCTACGACGAGTTCCTGGAGCAGAAGGCGATCTCGGAAGAGGCCGGACTGCTGGGCGGGTGACCGGTTCGTTCCCGGCGGCCGAGATGGCGATCACCGGCCACACTCGCGTCGCCGGTGTCATCGGCTGGCCGGTTCGTCACTCGAAATCACCGGCCCTTCACAACGCCGCCTTCCGAGCCACCGGTCTCGATTGGGTCTACGGTGCGTTCGATGTGAGTCCCGGGCACGGGCGACGAGCCGTCGAAGCCATGCGCACCCTGGGATTGGCCGGGCTGTCGGTGACCATGCCCCACAAGGAGGCAGCCGCCCGTTTCGCCGACCGTCGTAGCGCCGTGGCCGAACGTCTCGGTGTGGCCAACACCCTGTTCTGGGACGGTGAGGAGCTGGTTGCGGATTCGACCGACGGTGATGGATTCGTCGCTGCGTTCGAGTACGAACTCGGTCGGAGCTCCGGCACCGGCTTCGACGGCGCCACCGTGGCGGTGATCGGTGCCGGTGGCGCCGCCCGGTCGATCATCGAGGCACTGGGTCGTACCGGAGCGGCGTCGATCCTGGTGGCCAACCGATCATCGGACAAGGCTGATGACGCTGCCCAACTCGCCCCCCAGGCCGTGCCGGTCCCGTTGACCGAGCCGGGGTGGGGCGATGTCGATGTGATCGTCAACGCCACCGCCGTCGGCATGGCCGGCGGTCCGGCCCCCGGGGTCAGCGTCGTTCCCGCCGATCTCGTGAGCGCCGATCAGGTGGTGGTCGACATCGTGTACGAACCGGAACGAACCCCGCTGCTGGCCATGGCCGGGGAGGTCGGGGCGACAACCGTTGGTGGTCTGGGCATGCTGATCCACCAGGCCGCGCTGCAGTTCGAACGCTGGACCGGAAAGCCGGCCCCGATCGATGTCATGCGCCACTCAGTCGGCCCCCGGGTCTGATTGTCGAGAGGGGCCCTGGCCCGATCGCCGTCGACTGCCGTCGACAAAACCGCTCCAATCCTTTCCCGCCGGCTCAAATCCATGGGAGTTGGGCCGAATGAACTGGTGTAGCCACGATTCGTCCAGCGGCTTTGCCGGGCGTGACAGGAAAGGTATCACCAACATGCTTCAGGGTTCGCTCGAGAACTTTGCGCTCGACGAAGTGTTAGGACTGCTGTCGAGTACGTCGAAAACCGGTCAGTTGTCGATCAAGGGTGACAGGGGCACGGGCTCGCTCTCGTTCCGTCAGGGCCGCCTGATCGGCGGTACGGCCAGCTACGCCGCCAACGGCACCGGCATCGGTGACGTGATGTTCGAACTGCTCCGTTACAGCGAGGGCAACTTCACCTTCTCGGCCGAGGAGGTGGAAGCCACCGAGTTCGACGAGGACGTCATGTCGGTCCTGGAGGACGCGGAGAACCGTCTACTCGATTGGCGATCGATCGAGGCCGTGGTCCCCACCCTCAATCACATCGTCACCCCGGTGTCGGATCTTCCGGCCGAGGAGGTCACGATCACCCGAGGCGAGTGGTCGGCCCTCACCACCATCGCCGCCGGGTGTCCGGCCATGGTCGTCTGCGAGCGTCTCAATCTGGGTGAGGTCGAGGGAAGCCGGCAGATCAAGAATCTGGCCGAGCGCCAGCTGGTGATCATCAGTGAGCCGTCGAGCACCCGACCCCGGGTTCAGGCGTCCTCCCCATTGGTCAATGCCGCCACCAGCGGAAACGGCAATGGATCGCTGTCGCTCAGCTCGACCCCTGACAGTCAAACCCAGGCCCGACCTCCGATGCCTCCAGGAACCGTTCACCCCGGAGGCAACTCGTCTCCGGCCGACATGAATGACTTCGGTGATGGACAGAGGGGCGCTTCCGACCTGGTCAACAGCGAGGACGTCAACGGTGGTTTGCTGATGGAGTACCTCAAGCAGGACAGCTGATCATCCGTCCGTCGGCGACCGAGTCGCCGACGGGGATGTGAACCGCAACGGACCCCGTCGCGTTGGCTCGCACCGATCTCGCCTCACGATCGTGGGGCGGGACCGGCGTTTTTGGCCCGCCTTCTCGATGACGGCGGCCGGTGGTCGACCTCACCGTTAGCCTTGACGGGGTGACGTCGTTTCCCACCGTAGTGGTCGCCCTTCCCGGCCTTCCCGTCGACGATGTGGTGTCGGCGGTGGCGGCGCGACAGGAACGGTCGGTGGTTCGCGGGCCGGATCGTTCCGTGATCGAGGAGTGGGCTCGGGTCTTGTCCGGCGCCGACGGGTCCGTCGTGGTGGCCACCGCTGCGTCACTGGAGTCGGTCGAGGTCCGGCGATCGGTTCGGGACCGGGCCGTCACGGTCTGGGTCGACGATCCCCGATCCGCCGTCGAGCCGGCCGTGAAACGCCGGTTTCTCGGTCCCCTGACCACGGTGGCCGATGTACTGGTCGAGATCGACCACCGCCCCGACCACCTGATCGCCGAGGATGTTGTCGCCGCCCTGGCCCGGGTCGCCCCTCCCGGTCACGCCCGCCAGTTGACCGAGTCGGTGACCGTCGACGGTGGACGCTCCTATGCCATCCACGTGGGACGGGGTGCACGGCAGCTGGTGTCGAAGCTGGTCCCCGATCGGGCGAGACGGGTGGCGGTGTTGACCCAGGACGGCATCGGAGTCGATGTCGAGACCGGGCGGGAGCAGCAGACGTTCGTGCTCCCCGCCGGGGAGGGGGCCAAGACGCTGTCGGTGGTCGAGGACCTGTGCTCCCGGTTTGCCCGCTGGGGCATGACAAGGGGCGACGCCGTGGTCACGGTCGGTGGGGGAGTGGTAAGTGACGTCGGCGGGTTCGTGGCTGCCTCCTACCACCGTGGAATACCGGTTGTCCATGTCTCGACGACGCTGTTGGGGCAAATCGACGCCGCCATCGGGGGCAAGTGTGGGGTCAACCTGGCCGAGGGAAAGAACCTGGTCGGTGCGTTCTGGCAGCCGGTGGCGGTGGTCTGTGAGATCGAGGCTCTCGATACGCTTCCTCCGGACGAGTTCGTGTCGGGCATGGGGGAGTTGGCCAAGTACCACTTCCTCGGTGGAGGCCGCCTGAACCGTCTCCCGCTGGCGGAGCGGGTGGCCGCCTCGGCCCGGATCAAGGCCGAGGTCGTCTCCGGTGATGAGCGGGAGGGCGGTCGTCGGGCCATTCTGAACTACGGCCACACACTGGCCCACGCGCTGGAAACGGCCAGTGGCTATCGAATCCGCCATGGCGAAGCCGTCGCCCTCGGCCTGGTCTACGCCGCCGAGGTGGCCCACCGCCTGGACCGCATCGATCAGGCTCGAGTGGACGAGCACCGGCGGGTGGTGACCGGCTACGGGTTGTCGACGTCACTTGCCGGGTTGATCGACCGCTACCCGGTCGGTCCGATCGATGTCGATCAGTTGCTCGACCTGTTCTCCCGGGACAAGAAGGCGGTCGACGGCGTAACGTTCGTGCTCGACGGACCGGATGGTGTCGAAACGGTTCGGGTCAACGATCGGGAGGTCCTGGCCGATGCCCTGGATCGTGTGGGCCGGCCGTGACATCGCACCACCCCTCGCCCCCGGCCGGGTCCCCACCGCTTTTGGCCATGAATGTCGCCGGACGGGCCCGGCAACTGGCTCGCGAGGTGGGGGACCGATGTGACGCCGTGATGATCTCCAAGCCGGCGAACCTGCGGTGGTTGACCGGTTTCACCGGTTCCAACGGCTCCGGTGCCCTGGTCGGTGACGAGCTGATCGTGGTCACCGACGGGCGGTACCGGATCCAGATCGAGCACCAATTGTCCGAGGCGGGCGTGACCGCCCAGGTGCTGATTGGACGGAAGCTCGATGATCTCCTGTTGTCCGAGCTGGACAAACGGCTGGGATCGTCGCCGCGTCTGGGCGTGGAGAGCCATCACATCACCTGGGACCGGCAGCGGTCGCTGCTCGGACAACTGGAGCAGCGCTGGGGCTCGGCTGCCGAACTCGAAGCTCTCGGTCCGGTCATCGACGACCTCCGCCAGATCAAGGACGACGGCGAGGTCGATCGACTTCGCCGAGCCGCCGAGATAGCCGATGGCGCGCTGGCCGAGGTGATGACCGAGTTGACCGAGCTCGGACCGGGGTCGTACTCCGAACGACGGCTGGCTCGTCGACTCGAGTCGGCCATGCTCGACCGAGGCGCCGATGATGCCAGCTTCCCCACCATTGTCGCCTCCGGCCCGAACAGCGCCCTTCCCCACGCCCGACCCGGCGCTCGCACCATTGATCGTGGCGATCTCTTGATCATCGACGTGGGGGCCAGGGTCGACGGCTATGGCTCCGACATGACCCGAACCTTCGCCATCGGCGGCTTCACTTCCGAGACCGAGGAGCTGTACCGGGCGGTTGAATCGGCCCAGGCCGCCGGTCTGGCCGCGGTGAAGCATGACGTCGAGGCGGTGGCGGTCGACCAGGCCTGCCGCCGGGTCCTGGCCGAACACGATCTGGTTGAGGCCTTCGTCCACGGCACCGGACACGGGATCGGGCTCGAAATCCACGAGCATCCGTTTTTGTCCCGCATCAGCGACGCTATGATCCGCTCCGGTCAGGCGATCACCATCGAGCCCGGTGTCTACATTCCAGGATTGGGTGGGGTGAGAATCGAGGATTCCGTCATCGTCACCGAATCCGGCCATATCCCGCTGACCCTCAGTCCGAAGGATCCCGTGGTGGCGGCGTGACAGCCGTGCGGTCCGGGCCGGTACCGTTCAACACCAGTACTCACACGAAAAGGTGGACTAGTCCCCCATGGCAACCATCAGCACGACCGATTTCAAGAACGGTATGACCATCGAGCTGTCGGATGGCCTGTTCCAGATTCAGGGGTTCCAGCACGTCAAGCCGGGCAAGGGAGGCGCCTTCGTCCGCTCCACACTGCGTAACGTCCGAACCGGTGCGGTGATCGACCGAACATTCCGGGCCGGGGAGAAGGTCGAGAGCGCCTACATCGAGAAGCGGGAGAAGCAGTACCTGTACCGCGACGGCGATGCCTTCGCCGTCATGGACTCCGAGACGTTCGAGCAGATGTCGGTTCCAAGCGCAGCCATGGGGGATGCCGTCAATTACCTCACCGAGGGTAGCCAGGTGGTGTTCCTGATGTATGGCGATGAGATCATCGGTACCGACCTGCCGGCCTCGGTCGAGTTGTCGGTGACCGAGACCGAGCCCGGGGTTCAGGGCGATCGGGTATCGGGGGCACGCAAGCCGGCGACCCTCGAGACCGGACTGGTCGTCCAGGTTCCGTTGTTCGTCGAGGTCGACGATCGCATCAAGGTCGATACCCGCAGCGGCGAGTATCAGACCAGAGCGTGAAGGCGGTCATGGACCACACCACGGCCCGGAGTCGTCGAGAGGCTCGGGAACGGGCGGTGGAGTTGGCCTATGAGGCCGAGCTCCGGGGCTGGACCGTCGACCAGTTGTTGGACTCGCTGGCCATCACCCCCGACGGTTTCGTCGTCGAGCTGCTGCGCCGGGCCGAGCAGTATCGGGACGAAGCCGAGCGCCTCATCGATGCCAAATCGACGGGTTGGCCCATCACCCGGATGCCCGTGCTCGATCGCCTCGTCATGACCATGGCCACCGCCGAACTCCTGCACGCCGACACCCCGACCGGTGTGGTGCTGTCCGAGGCGGTGGAGTTGGCCGGTCGATACTCGACCGATGAGTCGAGTCGGTTCGTCAACGGTGTCCTGGCCGCCATCGCTCGTGAGGTCCGTCCGACCTGATCCCTGGGTCTGCTCCTGTCGCCATGATGCCTCGGCGGCGGCGGCGACCGGGTCGAGGTGCCCAGCGGCCTTAATCCCCGACTCGGCCATGCCGATAGGCATCGGTGCCCGAGCCGACGTCGACCGCCGAGTCCAACGGCCATGCCGCATCGAATCGGCCCGATCCACTGTGGTCCCGGGCCAGACCGAGCGGTCGTTGGCTGCTTCGCCTGATGCTGGTGGCCGTGGTCCTGGCCTCGACCACCGGCGTGACCATGGCCGATGGCGGCGCCGATCGCCGGGGTTCGGGATTCGCTCCCGATCGTTTGCTGTTCGGCCCCGAGGTGGCGGCCTCGGATTCGAGTCCGAACCTACCGGTTCGTCCCCGACCACCGACCGGCCTCATCGACGGCTTGTGGCTCGACACAGGTGATCGAGGCGCCGTCACCGCCGCCTACGTCGACGCCTTCGGGAGAGCGACGCCCGAGCTGACCTGGTCCGGTGCTCACGGTCGGTGCGAGCCCGGTGACAGTCCCGACAACCTGCGACGGGCCACCTTGGAGCGGGTGGCCTACTACCGGGCCATGGCCGGAGTACCGGCCTCGGTGGTGGAGGATCCCGAGCATTCGAGGCTGGCCCAGGCTGCGGCCCTGATGATGAGCGCCGAAGGCGCACTCACCCATCACCCCGAGCCCGACTACGCCTGCTTTTCCGCCGATGGCCAACTGGCGGCGGCCAACAGCAACCTCTATCTCGGCCGGACCGGTCCTCAGGCCATCGACGGCTACATCGAGGATCCCGGTGATCGCAATCGGGATGTCGGTCACCGGAGCACGATCCTCCACCCGCCGACGAGGACCATGGGCGTGGGCCATGTGGCCGCAGCCGACGATCGTCATGCCGCCAACGTGCTCTGGGTGTTCGACGACCGGGCGTTCGCCGACGATGTGCGCACCCGTGAGCCCGACGGATTCGTGGCGTGGCCGCCCCGGGGTTACATTCCTGCCCCCATCGTCTACCCCCGCTGGTCGTTCGCCCTGGCCGAGGCCGATTTCGACGATGCCCGAGTCACCATGGAGGTCGATGGGAGGGTGATCGAGCCGGACGTGGTGACCCGGCAGTCCAAGGTCGGCGAGGTCCCATCGTCCCTCGTGGTCTGGGAACCGGATCCGGACACGATCTCGAGTCTCGTCGTGCAGCCCCTGACCGACGGCACCGTCGATGAGGTCACGGTTTCGGTCACCATCCAAAATGTCGGCCCACCCCAGGACGGGACGTGGTCCTCATCGGATGCGGCTCTCGACTTCGGCTATGACGTCATCATCCTTGCTGCACCCGAGATCGGCGGGTCGCCACTCGACCGGGCGCTCGATCCGATTTCCCGCGCCGCCCTGGCCTTCCTCGACGTTGGCCTTCCGACCGGCTCGTAACGCCGCCCACGGCGCCGCAGTCTCGACCCCTCGCCTTGACTCCCAGGAACGGCCACGACCGGGTGTCGAGCCAAAATCCGTCACAAGGAGCGCGCGGTCTTCGGATGAGGGCTAGCCTCCTCGATAGGCAAATCCGTGAAGTGGGTTCGGTGAGACCCAGACGGAAGGAGTGCACTTGGCCGAACGCGAACGACGACGCACGCCCCCGTACGGGGGCGTTTTTGTTGCCCGTAGCGAAGTTCTCGACTCGGAGGCGGTGAGTCGGGCCATCCGCCGAATGGCCCACGAAATCGTCGAGGCCAACCGGGGCCTGGCCGACATTGTGCTCATCGGGCTGCAGACCGGAGGGGTGCCGTTCGCCGAGGCCATTGGTGGCGCCCTCATGGAGATCGAGGGAGTGGACGTTCCGGTGGGGAAGCTCGACGTCGCCTTCTACCGGGATGACATCAACATTCGCCCGGTGTTGCCGGAAGCCGCCACCGAGATCTCCCATGACATCGATCGCAAGGTCGTGGTGTTGGTCGACGATGTGCTGTTCACCGGTCGGACCATTCGGGCCGCCCTCGACGCCATCATGGATCAGGGCCGGCCCCGAGCGATCCAGCTGGCGGTCATGGTCGACCGGGGCCATCGCGAACTCCCGATTCGGCCCGACTATGTCGGCAAGAACATCCCGACCCGGCGCACCGAGGCCATCAACGCCACCCTGGATCGGGTCGAGGTGGGCGAGATGAGCAGGGAGCCGTCACGATGAGGCATCTGCTGTCCATCGCCGATCTCTCGGCCGACGAACTGGTCGAACTGCTGGATCTGGCCGAGTCGTTCGACGAGATCCAGCATCGTTCCATCCCCAAGGTGCCGGCCCTCCGGGGCAAGACGGTGGTCATGGCCTTCTTCGAGGACTCGACCCGGACCAGGACCTCGTTCGACCTGGCGGCACGGCGGCTGTCGGCCGATGTCGTCAACTTCTCGGTCTCGTCCTCATCGACCAAGAAGGGCGAATCGCTGCGGGACACGGTGGAGACCATCGACGCCATGGGAGTTCAGGCCATCGTGGTTCGCCACTCCAGTTCGGGTGCCCCCCGGCAGATCTGCGAGTGGACCCGGGCCTCGGTGGTCAACGCCGGAGACGGTTGGCATCAGCACCCCACCCAGGCACTACTGGACTGCTTCACCATCCGCCGCCGTCTCGGCGGGCTCCAAGGGCGACACATCGCCATTTGCGGCGATATCAATCACTCCCGGGTGGCGCGCTCCGATGTCGACGCCTTCGTCAAACTGGGGGCCAGGGTGACGCTGGTCGGGCCTCGAACCCTGCTGCCCGACCGGTGGGACGACTGGGGGGTCGATGTCAGCCACGATCTCGACGAGGTGGTGTCCGAGGTCGACGTCATGTACCTGCTGCGGATCCAGCAGGAGCGGCTGGGCGATGCGCTGTTCCCCTCGATACGGGAGTACCGAACCCGGTGGGGTCTCACGGTGGACAGGGCTCGTCGCCTCCAGCCCGAAGCTCTCATCATGCATCCCGGGCCGATGAACCGGGGGGTGGAGATCGACCCCGAGGTCGCCGACGACGGACGCTCGGTCGTGCTCGATCAGGTCGCAGCCGGAGTGCCGATTCGTATGGCCGTGCTCTACCGGCTCATGGGTCCCGGCCAGTTCGACGACAACCGGGCTACGGTCGGCGACGTCGAGTTGGCGCCCGCCTCCGGTCACGAACCCGACAACAAGCCGCTGGCTCAAGGAGTGATATGACAACCGTCGCCATCATGGGAGCAACCGTCGTCGACGAAGACGGGGAGAGAGCAGGGCCGGTTGTCGTCGACCAGTCGACGAAACAGGTGGTCGAGCTCGATCCGGCCCAGGCCGACCGGGAACTGGATGCCACCGGTTGTATCCTCGTTCCCGCCTTCGTCGATCTCCATGTCCATCTCCGCCAGCCCGGTAACGAGGCGGCCGAGACCATCGAGACCGGTTCTCGAGCCGCCGCCCTCGGCGGCTACAGCGCGGTGGTGGCCATGCCCAACACCACCCCGTGCATGGATTCGGCCGCCGTCGTCACCGAGGTGCTGTCGTGGGCCGAGTCGGCGCTTTGCCACATCAAGCCGTCGGCCGCCATCACCGTCGGCCGCGACGGTCATGCCCTCTCGCCCATGGGTGAGCTGGTCGAGCTGGGTGTGCGGATGTTCACCGATGACGGGACCGGGGTTCAGGACGCCCAGCTGATGCGTCGGGCGCTGGAGTACGCCGGCAGCCTGGCTGCCGATGACGGAGCCGAGATCGTCCTATCCCAGCACTGTGAGGTCACCGCGCTGTCCCAGGGTGGGGTCATGCATGAGGGGGCTTGGTCGGCCCGGCTCGGACTCGGCGGCCAGCCGGCCGAGGCCGAGGAGCTGATGGTCATGCGGGACATCGCCCTTTCCCGGCTGACCGGTCAGCGGGTCCACGTCCAGCATCTGTCGACCGCCGGAAGTGTGGAGATGGTGCGTCGAGCCAAGGCCGAAGGCCATCCGGTTACGGCCGAGGCCACCCCGCACCACTTCACTCTCACCGATGCCTGCTGCGCCGACTACGACACGGTGTTCAAGGTCCACCCTCCGCTGCGAACCGATTCCGATGTGGACGCCGTTCGCCAGGGGCTGGCCGACGGCACCATCGACGCCATCGCCACCGACCACGCGCCCCACACCCAGGACTCCAAGGAACGGCCCTTCGATGCCGCCCCACCCGGCATGTTGGGTTTGGAGACGGCGTTCGCCCTGGCCAACACCGAACTCGATCTGCCGCTGGCCAAGCTGCTCGAGCTCATGTCGACCCGGCCGGCCTGGATCGCCGGCCTGGGCGGTCGGCACGGATGCCCGATCCGCCCCGGTCAGCCGGCCAACTTGACCGTGATCGACCTCGACCACGCCTGGACCGTGGATCGGGGTCGGCTGGCCAGCCTGGCGGTCAACACCCCATTCCACGGGCGGAAGGTGAAAGGCAGGATCCGCCACACCATCTACGAAGGAGAACCCGTGGTCATCGACGGAAAGGCAACCCGATGAGCGATGTTCCCGTGACCGGCGATTCCCGGCCGCCGATGCGACCGTACGCCGCCGCCCTGGTCCTGGCCGACGGCTCGGTTTTCGAAGGAGAACACTTCGGTGCCGTGCCGGAGTCGGGTCCGGTGGTCTCCTCCGGTGAGGTGGTGTTCAACACCGCTCTGACCGGCTACCAGGAGATCCTGACCGATCCTTCCTATGCCGGTCAGATCATCACCTTCACCTATCCCCACATCGGCAACTACGGCACCGTCGACGACGACTCGGAGTCCAGGGCCACCTTCGCCCGCGGCGTGATCATCCGGGATCTCGCTCGCCGCCATTCCAGCTGGCGGGCCCAGCGCCCACTCGAGGCCTTCCTCATCGACCACGGCCTGTCCGGTATCGCCGGTGTCGATACCCGACGATTGACCAGGTTGTTGCGATCGAGCGGGGCCATGTCCGGCGCCTTCGGCCCGGTCGAGGGTCCCTTGGCCATCACGCTGGAGACGCTGAAGCAGGCGGCAGTGGAGGAGCCCGGCACCGATGGTGTTGATCTGGTGGCCGAGGTGACCACACCCTTGCCCTATTCGGTTCCGGCCTCCGATCCCGACCGGGAGCGGGTCATCGTGGCGCTGGATCTGGGGATCAAGTCGACGATCGTGGCCAACCTGGCCCGGCTGGGCCGGGTCGAGGTGGTTCCCGCCTCGACCGATGCCGACGCTGTGCTGGCCCATGGCCCCGACGGCGTCTTCCTCTCCAACGGACCTGGGGATCCCACCGAGGTCCCGTATGTGGTCGACACCGTCCGCCGGTTGTTGGGCCGGGTCCCGGTGTTCGGGATCTGCCTGGGCCACCAGGTTCTGTCACTGGCCGTGGGGGGCCGCATCGTGAAGCTGCCGTTCGGCCACCACGGTGCCAATCACCCCGTCATGGATCAGACGACGGGCGTGGTGGAGATCACCAGTCAGAACCACAACTTCGCCGTCGATGCCGAATCGGTGGACGGCACGGCCGTGCTGACCCACGTGAACCTCAACGACGGGGTCTGTGAGGGAATTCAGCTCAAGGACGGGACCGCCTTCAGCGTGCAACATCATCCTGAGGCGGCGCCGGGCCCCCACGACAGCGGCTACCTGTTCGAACGATTCGCCCGCCTGATGGACGACGGCAGGTTGAAGCCGGTGGAGGTCGCCGCGGCGTCATCCGAGGATGAGGAGGACTGAGATGCCGAAGAGAACCGATATCGATTCGATCCTGGTCATCGGCTCCGGACCGATCATCATCGGCCAGGCCTGCGAGTTCGATTACTCGGGAACCCAGGCCTGTCGCGTGCTGCGGGAGGAGGGCTACCGGGTGATTCTGGCCAACTCAAACCCGGCCACGATCATGACCGATCCCGACTTCGCCGACGCCACCTACGTCGAGCCGCTCACGCTTGAGGTTCTGACCAAGATCATCGAGGCCGAGCGGCCCGATGCCCTGCTGCCCACGCTGGGTGGTCAGACCGCACTCAATTTGGCAATGGAGCTCGAGGAGGCCGATGTACTCGGCCGGTTCGATGTCGAACTGATCGGGGCGAACGCCGAGGCCATCGCCACCGCCGAGGATCGACAGCGATTCAAGGACGCCATGGTCGAGATCGGCCTCGACGTGCCCCGTAGTGGCGTGGCCCGCACCGTCGACCAGGCCCACAAGATCGTCGATGAGATCCGGCTGCCGGTCATCATCCGTCCGGCCTACATTCTCGGGGGCCGGGGAACCGGTCTGGCCCATAGCGCCGAGGAGTTCGCCCGTATGGCCGCCGACGGCCTGGCCGCCAGCCCGATCTCGGAGATTCTGATCGAGGAGTCCATCGCCGGGTGGAAGGAGTTCGAGGTCGAGGTGATGCGGGATCGGCTCGACAATCAGGTCATCGTCTGCTCCATCGAGAACTTCGATCCCATGGGGGTCCACACCGGCGACTCCATCACCGTGGCCCCGGTGCAGACCCTGAGCGATGTCGAGTACCAGACCATGAGGGACGCCGCCTTCGCCTGCCTGCGCCGGGTCGGAGTGGAGACCGGTGGCTCCAACGTCCAGTTCGCCTTCCATCCCGACACCGGCCGTATGGTCATCATCGAGATGAACCCCAGGGTCAGCCGGTCATCGGCCCTGGCCTCCAAAGCCACCGGGTTCCCGATCGCCAAGATCGCGGCCAAGTTGGCCATTGGCTACACGCTGGACGAGATCCCCAACGACATCACCAAGAAGACCCCGTCGTCGTTCGAGCCGGTCATCGACTATGTGGTGACCAAGATCCCCCGGTGGGCGTTCGAGAAGTTTCCGGGAACCCCCGGCGTGCTCGGCACCTCGATGCAGTCCGTGGGGGAGGTCATGGCCATCGGTCGAACCTTCCCCGAGTCATTGCAGAAGGCATGCCGTTCCCTGGAGCTTGGCCAGTTCGGGCTCAACGGATCGGAGGTCGAGAAACGGTTTGATGAGCCGTCGGTCGAGGAGCTGAAGAAACAGGTGGCCGTCGCCACCCCCGATCGGATCTTCCAGATCGAGGCCGCCTTGCGGGCAGGTGTCGGGGTCGACGAGCTCTATGAGATCACCAGCATCGACCCCTGGTTCCTCGATCAGATGGCGATGATCGTGGACGAGCGGCTCGGTCTCGAAGGCCGCCCGGCCGAATCGTTGACCCGCTCCGACTGGCGTCGTGCCAAGCAGCTCGGCTTCAGCGACGTCCAACTGTCCTACCTGCTGGGGGTTCCCGACGCTGAAGTCCGGGAGCGGCGCACCGGACACGGAGTGGTTCCCACCTACAAGACGGTGGACACCTGTGCCGCCGAATTCGAGGCCGAGACCCCGTACCACTATTCGACCTTCGAGGACGAGAGCGAGATCCGCCCATCGGACCGACCGAAGATCATGATTCTCGGTTCGGGTCCCAACCGGATCGGTCAGGGCATCGAGTTCGACTACTGCTGTGTCCACGCCAGCTTCGCCCTCCGGGACGCCGGCTACGAGACCATCATGGTCAACTGCAACCCGGAGACGGTATCGACCGACTACGACACCTCGGATCGGCTGTACTTCGAGCCGATCACCCTCGAGGATGTCATGAATATCGTCGAGGTCGAGAAGCCGGTCGGCATCGTGGTGTCACTGGGCGGTCAAACACCGCTCAAGCTCGCCGATCTCCTGCCGCCGAAGCTGGTCTTGGGGACAGCGCCGGCCTCGATCGACCTGGCCGAAGACCGCGACCGTTGGGGTGAGCTGTGCCATCGCCTCGACATCCCGCAGCCTGCCGGCGGGACCGCCGCAACCGTTGAAGAGGCCTTGGCCGTGGCCGCAGAGGTCACCTACCCTGCCCTGGTCCGCCCCAGCTACGTGCTCGGGGGTCGGGCCATGGAGCTGGTGTACAACGATGAGGATCTGACCCGGGCCATGGAGGCAATAGGCGGGTCTGGATCGCTGGGTCGGGAAGGCGGCCTGTCGGCGCAACGACCGGTTCTCATCGACCGTTTCCTGGAAAGCGCGGTCGAGGTGGATGTCGATGCGGTTCGCGACGCCGAGGGGGAGCTGCTGATCGGTGGTGTGATGGAACACGTCGAGGAGGCCGGCGTCCACTCCGGCGACTCGGCCTGTGTGCTCCCACCTCGGGGCCTGTCGCCGACGGTGGTGGCCGACCTCGAGCGTTATGTTGCTCGCATCGCCGCCGAACTCGATGTTCGGGGCCTCATCAATGTCCAGTTTGCAGTCAAGGACAACGAGGTGTTCGTGATCGAGGCCAACCCTCGGGCGTCGAGGACCGTGCCCTTCGTGGCCAAGGCCACCGGTCGACCCTTGGCCAAGATCGCGTCCCGAGTCATGGCCGGGGCCACCTTGGCCGAGCTCAGGGCCGAGGGTCTGCTGTCGGATTCGGTGGTCGAAGGCTATTGGGCGGTGAAAGAGGCCGTGCTTCCCTTCGGCCGCTTTCCCGAGACCGATGCCCTGCTCGGTCCCGAGATGCGCTCCACCGGGGAGGTCATGGGCATCGACGTCAACCCCGGTGTGGCCTTCGTCAAGAGCCAGCTCGCGGCCGGGACGAACCTGCCGGCTTCGGGCGAGTCGTGCGTCTTCATGTCGCTGGCCGATCGTGACAAGGAGGGCGGAGTAGCGGTGGCCGAGATCCTGGCCGAGCTCGGGTTCTCCCTGGTGGCGACGGCAGGTACCGCGGCCCGGCTCGAGGAGGCGGAGTTGAAGGTGGCCCAGGTGCTGAGCCGGTTGGACGGCGAGGACGAGAATGCCGTCGACCTGCTGGAGCAGGGTCGAATCTGCCTCGTCATCAACACCCCCCGGGGTCCGGGGCCTCGAAGCGACGGTGCCTACATTCGACGTGCGGCGGGTCAGCACGATGTCCCACTGGTGACCACGATCGCCGCCGCTCTGGCCGCAGCCCGGGGAATGCGGGATCTGCGCAACAACTCGCTGTCGGTACGAAGCCTTCAGGACATCCACAACGGTGTGGCCGGCTGACCCCGATTGGTCGGTGATGGCATCCAAGGGGGTTGATGAAGATGACTCATTCCGTACGCCAATGGGCTCGCTGATGCGGCGGCGGAGAACGAACTGGCGGCGAGGGTCGGCGCCGAGCATCGATCTTGCCACCGTGATCGGATCGGTGCGGTTGCCGTCGCCAATCATGACCGCGGCCGGTACCGCCGGCCACGGCGCCGAGTTGGGGGCCTACGTCGACCTGTCCACCCTCGGTGCGGTGGTGGTCAAATCGCTCGCCCCTTACCCGTGGGACGGCAACCCTCCGGTGCGGGTTCATCAAACTGCTGCCGGCATGATCAATTCGGTGGGCCTGCAGGGTCCGGGCGTCGAGCGCTGGTTGGCCGACGAACTGCCCGAGCTGGCAGCCGGCGGGGCCCGGGTCGTGGCCTCCATCTGGGGTCGGACGGTTGCCGACTATCGCCAGGCGGCCCGGATGTTGGCCGCCGCCCCCGACTGTGTGGTCGCCGTCGAGGTCAACATCTCCTGCCCCAACACCGAGGCCGGCAATGCCATGTTCGCCCACTCCGTCGAGATGACCGAGGAGGTGTTGACCGTCACCGAGGACTGTGGCCGACCCCGGTGGGCCAAACTCAGCCCCAACATCGGTACCGGCCTTGTCGACATCGCCGCGGCGGCAGCCGCCGGCGGGGCTGAAGCCGTGACCTTGGTCAACACCTACTTCGGGCTGGTTGTCGACCCGGTGTCCGGTCGACCGGTCCTCGGCGGCGGCGCCGGTGGAGTGTCAGGAGCGGCCATCAAACCCCTGGCGGTGCGGGCCGTGGCCGATGTGGCCGCCGCCCATCCCTCGTTACCCATCATCGGCGTAGGCGGTATTCGCACCGCCGACGATGTGGTCGAGTTCGCCCGGGTCGGGGCATCGGGGGTCCAGGTCGGCACCGCCACCCTGGCCGATCCCCGTACCGTCGGTCGGCTGGGGCCGGAGCTGGCACGGTGGTGTGACGACCATGATGTCGCCTCGTTTGCCGATTTGGTGGGATCGGCCCGGCTATGAGTGGACTTGGCCTAGTCTTGGGGGAGGACATCAAACGCAATCCACCGAGGAGAATCCACTCGTGGCGACCACTACCGAGCCGGCTATCGACGGCCTGACCCCCGAACTGCGAGCCAAGATGGCGTTGGCCCTCGACGTCGACGACCTGGTCGAGGCCGTTCGACTGGCCCGGAAGCTGTCTCCTTGGTTCGGCGTGGCCAAGATCGGGCTGGAATTGTTCACCGCAGCCGGGCCTGACGCCGTTGGGGCCATGATCGACACCGGCTTCGATGTCTTTCTCGATCTCAAGCTCCATGACATCCCGACCACGGTGGGCAAGGCGGCCAATGTGGCGGGAGCCCTCGGGGCCTCCTATCTGACCATGCACGCCCATGGAGGTGAGGCCATGCTGCGAGCCGGGGTCGAGGGGCTGCAGACCGGGGCCATGAACGCCGGACTACCGGCTCCGGTCGCTGTCGCCATAACCGTGTTGACGAGCGACGGCGATGCTCCGGCCCATATCATGCCGAGTCGGTTGCGGTTGGCCGTCGAGGCCGGTTGCGGCGGCATCGTGTGTTCCGGTGCCACACTCCGTGATGCCAGAGAACTGTCACCGCGGACGACGCGGGTCACGCCCGGTATCCGGTCCGCCGGAGGGGACAGCCATGATCAGCCACATCCACTCACCCCGGCCAAGGCCTTGGAGGAAGGCGCCGATTTGTTGGTGGTCGGCCGGGCGGTCACCCTGGCCGACGATCCGGCGGCGGCCGCCGCCGAGTTGTTCGCCGATCTGCCCGACCCGGGGTGATGCATCGCAACGCTGCCGGCGACCGGACCCATCCATCGCTCGCCCGGCGAGATCGGCCCAATCCTCAACAATGTTCGTTCCGGCACCGGTTTCGGGGCAAACTGTACATACGACGTTTGACGTCGTGTCGAAGCGGCGGAATCGGCTGTCACCCACCCCATGATCGTGACGGCCGCTCGCTCGGCTGAATTCGCCCCCCGACTTCAAGAGCGTTCACTTATGGCTACACCCCCAAAACTGACATCGGAACAGCGCCAGGCGGCCCTGGAAAAGGCGGCCAAGGCCCGACAATTGCGATCGGAAATAAAGAATCGACTCAAAATCGGGTCGATGACCTTCACTGAGCTACTGATGCAGGCCGATGAGGAACCTATGGTGGCCAAAATCAAGGTACTGACCGCCCTGGAGTCGCTTCCGGGGGTGGGCAAGGTCACCGCCCGGCGCACGATGGAGCGCTTGGGGATCGCCGAATCCCGGCGGTTGTCGGGCCTCGGTCCTCAACAACGCAAGTCCCTGCTGGAGGTGTTCTCCTGACTGGGTCGGACCTGCGGAGCAGGTCCTTACCGAGTTCCGCTTGTGGCGGAACGTCGCCGGCTGGAGGTTGGCGTGCATGGGTGCGAAAGGTAGGCCGATGACAGCTGACTCTCTTCTCGTTGTGGTTTCCGGCCCCGGAGGTGTGGGCAAGAGCACCGTGGTCAAGGCTCTGGTCGACCGCTATCCAGAATTATGGCTCAGTCGGTCGTGGACCACACGGAAGCGCCGACCAACCGAGGATCCCGAGGCGTATGTCTTTGTTTCCCGGGAGGAGTTCGAAGCTCGCATCGAGGCCGACGGTTTCCTCGAATACGCCGAGTTCCTCGGCAACTACTACGGGACTCCTGTCTTCGTACCGCCCGACGGTCGCGACGTCATTCTCGAGATCGACGTTCAGGGGGCTCGGCAGGTTCTGCGCAGGGAGACCGAGGCCGTATTGATCTTCCTACAAGCCCCGTCCCAGGAGGAGCAACTGGCCCGTCTGCGACGACGGGGCGATCCCGAGGAAAAAGTGGCCCAGCGGGTGCAGAAGGCCACCCAGGAGGCCGACGCCGGTCGGGAACTCAACGCCCAGATCGTGACCAACTTCGACATCAACGAGACGGTCGAGATCATGTGGAGCATCATCGAGAAGGCCCGGGCGGCTCAGGGCCGAACAGGGCTGTGACCGACCTATACTGATTGGTTGGAGGTAGCCCAAATGGCTGACACGTACGATTCGATGATGAGCCCCCAGGTCGAAGGGCTCATGGAAAAGGCCGGATCGAAGTTCGGTTTATGCACGCTGGCGGCCCAGCGGGCCCGCCAGATCAATGCCTACTTCGGTCAGCTCGGAGAGGGCCTTGGGGCCATGATCCCGCCCCAGGTCACCTCGGTGGCCCGCAAGCCACTGTCGATCGCCTTCGAGGAGATCGCCGCCGACAAGATCGTGCCGGTTCGAACCGGCGACGAGCTTCGGTCCGAGAACGGCGAGTCGTAGTCGACCGTGCTGCACGGTCGCCGGATCGTCCTCGGCGTCACCGGAGGCATTGCCGCATACAAATCGGTCGATGTTTGTCGTCGCCTCGTTCACCTCGGCGCTCATGTGTCGCCGATCATGACCAATGCGGCCAAGAAGATGATCGGCCCTACCACGCTGACCGCCTTGGCCTCTGAACCGGTCAAGTTCTCGCTTTGGAACGATTCCGACCCCATTCCCCACACCAGGCTTGGTCAGGATGCCGATCTCGTCTTGGTCTGTCCGGCCACGGCCCGCATTCTGTCCGACTACCGGACCGGCCGATCAGCCGATCTGCTGGCCGCCACTCTCATCGCCTCCCGAGCCCCCGTGGTGCTCTGCCCGGCCATGCACACCGAGATGTGGGAGCACCCTGCGGTCCAGGACAATCTGGCCGTTCTGGCCGGCCGCGGTGCCATCATCGTGCCGCCCGAGGAGGGCCGACTGGCCGGCGGTGACGTCGGAGCCGGCCGTCTGGCCTCACCCGGGGCGGTGGTCGACGCCGTGGTCTCGACCCTGAGCGGCGGTCCTCTGGCCGGGCGAATGGTGCTGGTCACCGCCGGGGGAACCAGGGAGGCCATCGATCCGGTGAGGTTCATCGGCAATCGATCGTCGGGAAAGCAGGGTCATGCTCTGGCCGACGTGGCGGCCTCCATGGGTGCCGATGTCACCCTTGTCACGACCTCGAATCTTCCGGTGCGGCCCTCGGTCCGGCGGGTCGACGTCGAGTCCGCAGCCGACATGGCCGACGCCGTCCTGGCCCGGCGCCACGCCGACGTGATCATCATGACCGCCGCCGTGGCCGACTTCCGCCCGACCAGCTCGGCTGAACGCAAGCTCAAGAAAGCCGACGGTGTTCCCCACCTCGAACTCGAGCCGACGGTCGACATCCTGGCCACACTCGGTCGGGACAAGCCGGAGGGTCAGGTGGTGGTCGGGTTCGCCGCCGAAACCAACGACTTGCCGATGAATGCTCTTGGTAAACTCAAACGCAAGGGAGCGGATCTTCTGGTTGCCAACGACGTATCGCAACCGGCCGTGGGCTTTGCTCACGCCACGAACGCGGTGACGATCTTCGGCGCCGAGGGCGTGGTCCAAGAGGTGCCGCTGGCCAGCAAAGAAGCGATCGCCATGGCGGTGCTGGGCGCCGTGATCGAGCGATTGCCGGAAAAAGGAAAGTCATAGTCGTGACCAACAACTTCACCTTCACCTCGGAGTCAGTGACCGAAGGCCATCCCGACAAGATGGCCGACCAGATCTCCGATGCCATTCTCGATGCCATTCTCGAGCAGGACCCGAACAGCCGGGTGGCATGCGAAACCCTGGTGACCACGGGTCTGGCCATCATCGCCGGTGAGATCACCACCAACGGCTATGTGGACATTCCCTCCGTGGTGAGAAGAACCATCACCCGGATCGGCTACGACACCGAAAGCTATGGTTTCGACGGCAACACCTGCGGGGTCATGGTGGCCATCGACGAGCAATCGCCCGATATCGCCCAGGGCGTCGACAAGTCGGAGGAGGTTCGCTCCACCGGTGCAACAGGGGACATCTACGACGAGCAGGGTGCCGGCGATCAGGGCATGATGTTCGGCTACGCCTGCGATGAGACCGACGTCTTCATGCCACTGCCGATCCATCTTGCCCATCGCATGGCGGAGCGGCTGTCCGAAGTGCGGCGGGCCGGCACCGTGCCCTACCTTCGACCCGATGGGAAGACCCAGGTCACCTTCGAGTATGAGAATGGTCGGCCGACGCGGCTGAAGACGGTGCTCATTTCCACCCAGCACGACGACGGCATCGACCGGGATTCGATGATCCGGCCCGATCTCATCGAGAACGTGATCCGGCCCGTCATCCCTGAGCAGTTCGCCGACGACGACTACGAGGTCTTGGTCAATCCCACCGGCCGATTCGTGATCGGCGGCCCGGTGGGCGATGCCGGTCTCACCGGACGAAAGATCATCGTCGACACCTACGGCGGCGCCGCCCGTCACGGCGGAGGGGCGTTTTCGGGCAAGGATCCTTCCAAGGTCGACCGGTCGGCCGCCTATGCCACCCGCTGGGTGGCCAAGAATCTGGTTGCCGCCGGTGCCGCCGAGCGTTGCGAGGTCCAGGTCGCCTATGCCATCGGTGTGGCCCACCCGATCTCGATCATGGTCGAGACCTTCGGGACCGAGCGAGCCCCGGTCGACAAGATCGAGGCCGCCGTCAAGTCAGTGTTCGACCTCCGGCCCGGGGCCATCCTGGACGATCTCGATCTCCGCCGTCCCATCTACTCGCCGACGTCGGCCTACGGTCACTTCGGTCGCGAGCCGGGCCGGTCCTTCACCTGGGAGCGCACCGATCGAGTCGACGCCCTGCGATCTGAGCTGGGTCTGTAGTTCTGCCTCGACCCCGACCGGCCCCGGCGCCGGCCGGGGTACGGTCGAGGTGTGTCAGCGGTGACCGGTCGCAATCGTCTGTTCGACACCGAACCGTTCGAGCAGGCCGACAAGAGCGGCCCTGCCGCGTCGCCGGATCAGACCGGGGGTGAGGAAATCGACCAGCGGTCCGCCGGTGTCGAAGTGAACTCGGGCCGGATCGTCCGGGTGCTCCCCGATGTGTCGGGCCTTGACAAGGTGTTCGACTACCTCTGTCCGCCCGATCTCCAGGACCGGGTGCGGATCGGATCGATGGTGAGGGTGGAGCTTCACGGCCGGCGAGTCGGGGGCTGGGTCGTCGGTCTCGACACCGAACCTCCGCCGGGGGTGTCGCTGCAGTCGATTGCCAAGTTCTCGTCCGTCGGACCATCGGCCGACACCGTCGAACTGGCCCGGTGGGCCGCCCACCGTTGGGCGGGGAGGCTGGCTCGTGTCCTCAAGGCGGCGTCGCCCCACAGGATGGTGCCGGTCCCGCCGGAGCCGGTCGGTCCCCGTCGTCGGGCCGGGCCGGCGCCGGCGTTCGAGGCCGCCCGGTCCGAGCTTGCCGCCGCCGTCCTTGATCATCCCGGGGTCACGGCGCTGCAATTGGCCCCTGACGATGATCAGCGGTGGCTGGCGGCCGAAGCGGGCGATCGTGGCGACTGCCTTGTTGTCGTCCCCGAGATCAGGCGGGCCCGAAACCTTGTTCGTTGGCTCCGCCGACAGGGGTATCGGGCCCATCTCGCCGCTGACGACTGGGCCGGTGGTCTGACCGGGGGAGTGGTGGTGGGGTCGCGCTCCGCGGTGTGGGCTCCGATCGCCGATCTGCGAACCGTGGTCGTCCTCGATGAGCACGACGAGAGCCTCCAGGAGGAACGGTCGCCAACCTGGCATGCCCGGGACGTGGCCGTGGAACGGGCCCGGCGGGCCGGTGCCCGGTGCGTTCTCGCCGGACCGTGCCTGTCACTTGCCGGACGGGTTGTCGCCGACCGTGTGGTCGAGGTCGATCGACGCACCGTTCGACACGGATGGCCGGTGGTCGAGGTTGTCGATCGCCGGTCCGAGGAGCCGGGTCGTGCCGGTCTGTTCTCCCCTCGACTGGTGCAGCTTCTTCGCACCAGCCCTTCGGCCGTCCTGGTCCTGAACCGAAAGGGTCGGGCTCGGCTCCTGGCCTGCGCCTCCTGCGGCGAACTGGTTCGAACCGAGGATGGTCAGCACCTGATGGTGGAGGACGACGGTGTCCTGACCGCCCCGGCCACTGGGGAGTCGAGACCTCTGATCTGCGCCGTCTGCACCGGGACGACGTTGAAGCGGCTCCGTCTCGGGGTGTCGAGGGCGGCCGAGGAGCTCTCCCGTCTGGTCGAGCACACCGTGATCGAGGTCACCGGCGACCGGGCCGACGATCCGGCGGCGGTCGGACCCGGGGTAATCGTGCTGGGAACCGAGGCCGCCTTGTTCCGTCACCACTACCGGTCGGGGCAATCGGCACACACTTCGGGCGCCGGGCGGCCCGATCGGGGTGAGCCCGGACTTCCGTCCACCCCGTTCTCGACGGTTGCCGGCTTGACGCCGATGGTCGCCTTTCTCGACATGGACCAGGAACTCATGGCACCCCGGTACCGGGCGGCGGAGCAGGCCATGGTGCTCTTGGCTCGAGCCGCCCGCCTGGTGGGGGGACGGGGCGGCGGCAATCGCGTCGTGGTGCAGA
Organism: Acidimicrobiales bacterium; assembly: GCA_024638815.1. Taxonomy (GTDB): domain Bacteria; phylum Actinomycetota; class Acidimicrobiia; order Acidimicrobiales; family SZUA-35; genus JAHELU01. The sequence continues at coordinate 111,148 of JAHEJM010000002.1, forward strand.
CCCGAAACCCGGACCACCGCACCCTCCGGGCCGCGGTCTCGGCCGATCCGAGCGAGCTGATCACGGTGGAGTCTGAGCAGCGACGGGTTCTCGAACTCCCTCCGTTCACCGCCCTGGCCGAGATCTCCGGCCGGGATGCGGGCACCCTGACCCATCGATTGGAACAGCTCGAGCGACCCGGCCTGGTGGTGCTCGGCCCCCGCCCCGACGGACGATATCTGGTCAGGGCTCCGGAGTGGGGCGAGCTGGCCGATGCCCTGGCCGGGGTCGACCGCCGTGACATTCGGACCCGGGTTGCGGTGGATCCGCCACGGGCGTGACCTTGGGCCCCGCTAGTCGCCGTGCCGGGTCAGAGCCTGACGGGCCACCTCGTACAGACCGACGGTGACCGAATGGGCGACGTTGAGCGAGCCGATCTTGCCCAGTTGGGGTAGGAAGGCCACGTGATCCACGACGGCCAGCGTGCTGCGGTGAACCCCCCGCTCCTCGTGTCCGGCCACCAGGCAGACCCGCGCCGGCAGCTCCAAGTCGAACAGAGGCGCTGCGTCATCGGTCAACTCCAGAGCCACCGTGGTGAATCCGGCGGAGCGGGCCAGGGACACCGCCTCGTCCCCGCTCTCGACGGTTTCGATGATCACAAGCCGGTCCGATCCCAGGGCCGTCTTGGCCACCTTCGGATGCCGGGGGTCCACCGTTGGAGGGACCACCCACAGCGGGTCGACCCTGTAGGCGGCGGCCGAGCGCAAGATGGCCCCCAGGTTGTAGGGGTTCTGCACTCCATCCAGGATGAGGGCGGTGTCCACATCGGCTTGCCGGCGCCACTGCCGATGGAGGCGTTTCAGTTCGGTGGGTGACAGTGGTCTGCTCATCGGCCACCAGCCGACACGTCGAGTAGGCGATACGCCGACTGGGAGCGGCGTCGCGTCGTGGAATGGCCGGTGCGGTCAAGCCAGCGGTGCAGGCTGTCGGCCCCCAGATGTTTCTGGACGACGAGATGGGCGGTGCCGGCCGGGCCCAGGCGGGCCAACCAGCGGTCGAGAAGTTCGTGGAGCGCCGCTTTGCCGATACGTATCGGTGGATTCGACCAGACCCGATCGACGATGAGGTCGGCGGGTACCGATTCGGGATCGCAGACCACGATGTTGTCGAGCTCGTTGAGTTCGGCGTTGGCTCGGCACAGGTCGATGGCCCGAGGGTTGATGTCGACGGCCCACACGGTGGCCGATGGGTTGCGGACGGCCAGGGTGAGGGCGATGGGGCCGTACCCGCAGCCGACATCGACCAGATTCCGATCCTCGGGCACCGGACCCGGTCCATGCAGCAACAGGGTCTTGGTGCCGGGATCGATGCGGCCCCGGGCGAACACCCCACGATCGGTATCGAGCACCAGGTGGACGTCGGGCAGGTTCAGCTCAACCCGTACCGGTCGGGAGTCGACCGAGGGCTCCGAACTGAAGTAGTGACCGTCGGTGTTGCTCACATCTGGCACGGTATCGTCGGCGGTCGTCGCACCCATTACGTAGACTGACGGTTATGGCTGCCCCCTACGCCGTTCGAATCTTCGGGGATCCCGTGCTCCGCAAGGTGGCCAAGGAGATCTCCGACATCGACGCCAAGTTGGTGAAGCTGGCCGACGACATGGTGGAGACGATGTACGCCGAACCCGGGATCGGTCTTGCCGCCCCCCAGGTCGGGGTGCAGCGCAGGTTCTTCGTCTATGACATCGGCGAGGGCCCTCGGGCCATCGTCAACCCCACCATTACCGAATCCGACGGGGAGTGGGTCTACGAGGAGGGCTGCCTCAGCGTGCCCGGCCTGTCGTGGGAGATCGTGCGGCCAAAGGAGATCCACGTGACCGGGTACGATCTCGACGGCGACGAGGTCTCGCTCGAAGCCGACGAACTGCTGTCCAGGCTCATTCAACACGAGCTGGACCATCTGGACGGGGTGCTGCTGATCGATCACCTCGACCACGACCGGCGACGCCAGGCAATGAAGCTGGTACGGGAGCGCTTCGTCGATGAGGATCCAGATGCCGGGCGACCATCCAACGGACCCGGGGTCCTGCCCGGGCTGCGACTACCCTGATCGATCGAGGTCCATGACTCCACCACCCCTGGCCCGACCGCCGGCCGAGATCGAACGCATCGTCTTCCTGGGCACCCCGGAGGCCTCCGTGCCGTCGCTGAAGGCGTTGGTCGACGCCGGCTACGAGGTCGTCGCCGTCATCACCCAGCCCGATCGTCGTCGAGGCCGGGGATCCCGCCTCGATCCGTCGCCGGTGAAGAAGGCGGCGCTCGATCTGGGTCTCGAGGTCCGTCATCGACCCGATGACCTGCTCGATCCCGATCTGGACGCCGATCTCGGCGTCGTGGTCGCCTACGGCCGCATCATCCGCCGGGAGCTGCTCGAACGTCTTGCCATGGTCAACGTGCATTTCTCCCGGCTGCCGCGCTGGCGGGGAGCGGCGCCGGTGGAACGGGCCATCCTGGCTGCCGACACCACAATCGGTGTCGACATCATCCAGGTGGCCGAGGGGCTCGATGAGGGCGACGTCTTCGCCTCGGTAACGGTCGGCATCGAGCCCGATGAGAGCGCGGCCGATCTGACCGGGCGCCTGGCCGACCTGGGGGCCGACACACTGGTCAAAACCCTTGGCGGCGGGTTACCTCGTCCCACTTCCCAGGTTGGTGAAGCGGTGTACGCGGCCAAGGTCGAACCCGAGGAGCGGATGCTCGATTTCTCCGAATCGGCCGAACAGGCGGCCCGGCGAGTCAGGCTGGGTCGAGCCTGGACCCGATTTCGGGGTGCGCGGCTCATCATCGAGCGGGCCCGGGCCATCGATGGCACAGCTCCGATCGGTACCTTGACAACCTCGTCCGATGGTCGGTGGGCCATCGGTACCGCAGACGGTCTACTGGTGCCGGAGCGGGTCAAGTCAGAGGGCAAACGGGCCATGTCGGTCCAGGACTGGGCCAACGGTGCCGGCCCCGAAATCGGTGAGCCTCTTGCCTGAGGGTCGGGACTCAAGGCGTTCGAACGGCCACAAGCGAGGCGGTGGCAAGCGCAGCGGTGGGCCGACGCCGGAGGGTCGCCGTCGGCCCTCGCCCCGGTCGAAGCGAACAGGATCCGGTTCTGGGGTCCCCGGCGTGGCCAGTCGTGAGCTGGCCATCGACGCCATGATTCGGATCGAGAAGTCGGGAGCCTATGCGAACCTCGTCCTGCCCGACATGCTGGATCGATCGTCATTGTCGGCCGCCGATCGTCGCTTCGTGACCGAGCTGGTGTACGGCGCGACCCGGATGCAGCGGGCCTGCGATCATCTCTACGATCGGTTTCTGGTGGGGGAGGTCGACGACCAGGTGCGAGCCGGGCTTCGAATCGGGACCTACCAGCTTTGCTATCTGCGTACTCCGGCTCACGCTGCGGTCGACGCCACCGTGGGAGCGGTCCGAAGCAAGGGTCGATCGGTGGTCAACGCCGTTCTGCGCCGGGTGGCCACCTCCCCGATCGAGTTCCCCTCCGATGCCATACGGTTGAGCTATCCCGACTGGATCATGGACGAGTTCACCGCATTCCTGGGTCGGGACCGGGCACTGGCCGCTCTGGAGGCCATGAATCGGCCTGCGGTCACCGCGGTGCGGCAGGACGGGTATGTCCAGGACCCGGCGTCACAGCTGGTGGTGGCGGCCACCGGCGTCGGCCCCGGCGATCTGACGGCCGACGTGTGTGCCGCCCCTGGGGGTAAGGCTACGGGCATGGCCCATCGGGGTGCCACGGTCATCGCAGCCGATCGTCGGGCCAGTCGGGTCGGTCTCATCGCTGACAATACCCGCCGCCTCGGGCTCGAGTTGCCGCTGATCGTCAGCGATGCCCGTACCCCGCCGCTCCGGCCCCGAAGTCTGGACCATGTTCTTGTCGATGCCCCCTGTTCCGGGTTCGGCAGTTTCCGTCGCCGCCCCGATGCCCGGTGGCGGATCGAGCAGGAGGCCCCGGAACGTCTCGGCGAGTTGCAGCGGGACATCCTGGCCGCCGCCTTCGAGCTCGTCCGCCCCGACGGGGTGGTCACCTATAGCGTCTGCACCTTCGGCCGGGTCGAGGGCGACGACGTGGTCCGATCAGTGCTGGACGCCGAACCGGACGCCGAACTGCTCGATCCCCGGCCTGAGCCGTGGCTCATCATCGGCACAATGTCGGTGCTCCTGCCCGACAACGAGTCCGATGGCATGATGCTGGCCCAACTGCGTCGCCGTCAGGTCCGGTAGTTGTTTGCCGGGCGTTCTTGCGTTACCAGTGGGACCTCCGCCCGTGGCCTTTCGGCCAGTGTGAAGCGCAGGATACGGACAACCGACGGTGAGGCCGAGGACAGTGATCTCCTATGGCCTTGGCTTCGGCGCCTTCCTGATCATCACCGTGTTCGGGGCTCTGGTCAACGCCTATCGGGTCAATGTGATGCCGGCGGCCGAAGGGGAGCGTCTTCCGCTCCGATCCCCGTGATGGTGCGGAGTTCAGACCAGTTCCTTTCGATGGAGGAAGACCCCCGACCGCACCTTCGGCTCGAAATAGGTCGACTTGGGAGGCATGGTCAGACCACGGTCGGAAGCCTCGAAAAGATCGGCCATGGACACCGGGCGCATGACGAACACCATCTGGCCCGGTTCCAGCATCTCCTCGACGACGGCCGGATCGTCGCTGCCGGGACGGTGGGTCAATCGGCCGTTGGACCGGGACTCGTCGATGTCGAGCACCGGGTGGAGCACGTGTTCCCGCAGCCGCACCGGGTCCAGATTGTCGATGACGGTCGACGGTAGGTTGCCCGGGGCCAGCGGTAGATCGATCAGATACCAGCACCGACGGCCGTCTCCGATCCACCCCAGAATCGGCACCTCGGACAGGCTCCGATCGGCAATCTCGTCATGATTGGCCGATCGGACCGCCAGTCGTTCGCCCACGCGCTGGAGAAAGTCGGCGAAGGAATCGACGGTGACGAACCGGTGGAATGCCCGGTTCCTCATCTCCGACGCCGGGAAGATGGCCGAGAGCATCCAGTCGATTCCCGGCAACTCGGGATCGGGATGACCGTTCCGGTTGTTCTGTTGGTCCCGTCGCCGAGCCCGGTAGGAGGCGGCGGCCGCGGCCCGATGATGGCCGTCTGTCAGATACAAGGGCCGATTGTCCATCACGGTGGTCAGATGTTTCGCCTTGTCGGGCCGGTTCACGGACCACACGATTTGGCGCAGGCCGTCGTGGGTGACGAAGTCCAGGCTTGGTAATCGAGCGCTGACCTCTTCGAGGACGGCCGAGAACCGGTCGTCGTCGGCGCAGGCCAGGGCGATGGGGCTGGACTGGGCCCGGACAATGCCGAGATGGTTGGCCAAGTGCTGGGCCCGGCTCCCCTTGATCTGTTCATGGATGCGCACCATGCCGGAGTCGTAGTCGTCCACGGCCAGGCCGGCCACGAGACCGGTCTGGCTCCGGCCGTCGACCTCCAGTCGGTACACGTGGTAGCGCGGGCCGCTCGTCGGTTCGAAGACGTTGCGGGCCAGCAGGTCCTCCAAGGACCGGCGACCGGCAATCAGCAGATCCTGGGGTGAAATCTGGCGATCGGGATCGACGTCCTCCGGGGCCCGGGTCACCCCGAGGTACGACAGCGGAAAGCGCCGAAGGTGGTCCCGTCGCTGCGCCGGTGTCAGGGCGTCGTGCGGCGGGGACGGGACCTCGCCGGTCCAGGCCGGACGCAGGACATCGAGTGACAGGGGACGAATCGTCGCCATGGGCGGCTTACCCGTGACGTCGGGCGAAATCGGACATGAAGTCGACCAGCGCGTCCACGCTCTCGTCGGGCAGGCCGTTGTAGATACTGGCCCGCATGCCACCCACCGAGCGGTGACCCTTGAGATTCTCGAATTGGTTGGCCTCCGCCTCGGAGATGAATGTCGCCTCCAGGCCTTCATCGGCCAGCCGGAACACGATGTTGGTGTGCGATCGACAGGCCGCGTCGACCGGGCTGCGATAGAAGCCGTCGGCCTCGTCGATGGTTCGGTACACCTTGGACGACCGTTGCTCGGCCCGCTTCTGCATGGCGGCCACGCCCCCGCTGGCCTTCATCCAGTGCAGGACCTTGTTGGTGGCCCAAATGGTGAACATGGGGGGAGTATTGGCCAGACTGTCCTGATCGTGATGTGTCCGATAGCTCAGGTAGGCGGGGACCGTCTCGGCAATCGACTCCAGCAACGAGGTCCGGACGAAGACCACGGCCATGCCGGCCGGACCCAGATTCTTCTGGACTCCGCCATAGACCACGTCGAACCGGTCCCACGGAATGGGACGGCTGAGGTAGTCCGACGACATGTCACCCACCATGGGCACATCGGTCCGGTAGAACTCGGGCAGGCGAATGCCGCCGATGGTCTCGTTCGAGGTGATGTGCAGGTACCGGGTGCCGGGCTCCAGGGTCAGTTCCTCCTCGGCCGGCATTCGTGTGAATCCGTCGTCGGCTCCCGACCAGGCGGCGTAGGCATCCCCGACCTTTCCGCCATCGGCCAGGGCCTTCTTGCCCCAGCTGCCACCCACCACGTAGGCGGCCCGCCGCCCATCATCCAGCAGGTTCATGGGGACCATGGCGAACTGCAGCGTCGCCCCACCCTGGATGAGTTGTATGGAGAAGTCGTCAGGGACTTCCGACAGCTCCCGTAGCAACCCGAGTGTCTCATGGTGGACGGCGTCGTAGGCCTCGGCTCGATGGCTCATCTCGATGAGCGACATGCCCGAGTTCCCGAAGTCGGGCAGTTCCTCGGCCAGCTCCTCCAGGACGGAGACCGGAAGCGTGCATGGTCCAGCGCAGAAGTTGTGTACTCGTTTCATGGAGGCCCCTTGGCGTGGTCACGGCACATGGCGGTGCGGTGTGATGAGTGTGAGATCTGGTCGTAGGTGTGTCAGCGTCCGGCCGGAGGGGCCTCGGTGATCGAGACGTTCAACACCTCGTCGATGGACCCGAGCTCGGCGGCCACCAGCTGTTCGGCATCGCCGTTCACAAAGATGGAGGCCACGGCGGCTCGGCCCCCTTGGAACACCTGGTTTTGCATCTGCTGTACGTTGAGACCGTGGCGGCGCAGCACGGCGAAGACCTGAGCCAGAACTCCGACCTTGTCGAGATGGCGAACGGTGATGCAGCTCTCACCGGTCAGATCGAGACGGAGGTTCACACAGTTCTCCGGCGATCCCGCCAGGTAACTCTCGATGACATCCAGCGTTCCGTCCGCCACCGACCGTTGCGCCTGGGCCGTGGAGGCGCCGATGTGATGGGTCCCGACCACCGCCGGATGACGGGCCAGCCTCGACTCGAACGGGGCCTGACCGGTCGATGGTTCGTGGTCCCAGACATCGATGCCGGCCCTCAGGCGACCGGCGTCGAGTTCGGTCAGCAAGGCCGGCTCGTCCACCACATCACCCCGGGATGTATTGAGGAGGATGGCGCCGTCCTGCATCGACGCCAGGAAGCGGCGGTCGACCAGCTTGACGGTATCGGGCGCCTTGGGGACGTGGATCGACACCACATCGGAGCCGGCCAACAACTCCTCCTGCCCGTCGACGAGGCGAATGCCGATGCTCCGGATGGACGACTGGACCCGGGGTGAGCGGTCGGGTTTGCGTTCCGCCGCCACCGTCATGCCGAATCCCTTGGCCCGCACCGCCACCGCAAGTCCGATGTCGCCCAGCCCGACGATACCGAACTGCTTGCCGTACAGACCGTCGGCCCTGGTGTAGGTTTTCTTGTCCCATCGCCCGACCCGGAGGTCGGCGGTGTTGTCGGCGATGCGTCGATCGATAGCGAGCAGGAGCCCCATGCTCAGCTCGGCCACGGCGATGGCGTTGCGACCCGGTACGTTGCACACGTAGATGCCTCGGGACGAGGCCGCCTGCTGGTCGATGTTGTCGGTTCCGGCCCCCGCCCGGACTATCAGCCCCAGCTGATCGGCGGCGGCGATGGCGTCGGCCGTGACCTTCGTGCTGCGGACCACGAGGATATTGACGCCGTGAAGGTTTGCAGGCAGGGTCTCGGCCGTGAGTTCGGGCTTGACCCGATAGGAAGCCCCGAGTTCGTGGAGGCGGCCAAGCGCCTTTTCGTCGACGGAGTCGGCGTAGAGAATCTCCATGATGTCTCCAGTGGCGAGGCTCGGCTCCAGCACTACGGGAGGCGAGGTCGGACTTCGGAAAGACGGACTCGGTCTGCAACCGATTCGTTGTGTCTGAAACCTACATCATCGACGACGAGCCCGTCCAGCAGAAGTTGTCGTCCGGTAGTTGACCTCAGACGATGTCGGCCAGGGGATCCAACATCTCCGTCAGGTCGTGCCACAGGTCGTCGACGTGTTCACAGCCCACGCTGAGTCGGATCAGGGTCTGTGGGATGTGCTCCTGTCCGGCCAGACGTGCTCGGCGTTCGGCCGTGGTCTCCACGCCGCCGAGGCTGGTGGCGGTGACGATCAGGGACAGCTTGGACATGGCCCGATCCAAACCCGGCCCGTCACCCACCGTCTGGAACGAGATCATCGCTCCCGGACCGCCCATGGTGCGGCGGGCCCGTTCGTGGCCCGGGTCGGAGGTCAAGCCCGGGTAGTGCACGGCCGTCACCTTGTCGTGTTGTTGTAGACGGCGGGCCAGTTCCAGAGCCGAAGCCTGAGCTCGCTCCAGCCGCAGCGGTAGGGTCCGCAGACCCCGGAGCGCAAGAAATGCCTCCAGTGTTCCCATGGTTGCGCCGTGTAGCGTTTGGTGACGGCGAAGCCGCTCGGCCACGTCGGGCCGACGAGTTGTGACCAGCCCGCCGAGCAGATCGGAGTGTCCGCCGATGAACTTGGTTGCGCTGTGTATCGAGACGGTCGCTCCCAAGTCCAGTGGCTGCTGAAGTAGGGGAGTGGCGAACGTCCCGTCGACGGCGGTGAACACCCCGAGGTCGATGGCCCGGCGGCAAATGGTGGGAAGGTCGGCCACCAGCATCATGGGATTGGATGGCGATTCGAGCCATGCGAGATCGGGTGGCTTGGCCATGGCCTCCAGCCAGCTGTCGGTATCGTCGGTGGGGATCCAGTGAATGATCCAACCGTGTCGACGCGAGCCTTCCTCCAACAGTCCGGCAACACCCTGATAGCAGTCGGCCGGTGCGAGCACGGTGGCCCCGGAATCGAGTCCGGACAGGACGGCCGAGATGGCGGCCATGCCTGACGAGAACGCCAGCGAGGCACCTCCTCCCTCGAGGGCGGCCATGGCCGTCTCCAGGGCCTCCCATGTCGGGTTGTTGTCGCCTCGGCTGTAGAGGCGTTGCGATGACGACGGCGCAGGAGAGGTGTGATCATGGCCAGGCTCGTCGTCGGTGGTGCCGATCAGGGGGTCCATGCGGTAGTTGGACGCCGGCACCATAGGGGGGTTGAGCGGCTCCCCCGGGTGTTCGGGCCGCCCGGCAATGACGGCCACCGTCTCGAGGTGGTGTCGTCGGCGACCTTCCGACCGGCGGTTCAGCGATCCGGCTGTCGTGTCGTCGGGGGAGGAGCCGTCCACCACGATGAGGCTACCGGTGCGTGGACTGAGGCAAACGGCGGGCAGAATGTCACGGCAGAATGTCATGGCAGGATGGTGGTATGGCAACCTTGAAAGCAAAAGTGATCACGGTCTCCGACGGCGTGGTGGCCGGCGTCCGCCAGGATTCCTCGGGTGAGGCCCTGGTCGAGCTGCTACGGGAGAACGGGTGGAGTATCGAGGATCGTCGCACCACGGCCGACGGGGTCGAGCCGGTCAGAGAGGCGCTGATCGACATGGCCCGTGACTTCAACGGGTTGATCGTCACCACCGGGGGTACCGGCTTTGGTCCCCGGGACCTCACCCCGGAGGGAACCAAGGCCGTGATCGAACGGGACGCGCCGGGACTGGCCGAGGCCATGCGGCTGGTCAATCCCGCCGGTCTCGGTCGGCTGAGTCGGGCGGTGGCCGGCACCAGAGGGCAATGCCTGATCGTGAACACCCCGGGCTCGACCAAGGGTGCGTTGGAGACCATGGAGGCAGTGCTGGACGTCATTCCCCACGCCATCGAGTTGCTGGCCGGTGAGCGACCCCATTGAGCGCCCCGGTCCGACGTGACGGCACGTTTGACGATGCAGCGCTCATGCGGCGGGCGGTGGATCGAGCCACTCACAGTCGACTTCTGGCCCCGCCCAATCCCTGGGTCGGGGCCGTCCTCGTCACCGCCGACGGTGTCAGCTTCGAGGGTTCGACCCGTCGCCCCGGGGACAACCACGCCGAACGGCAGGTGATCGAGCGGGCCGGGCCGCAGGCCGAGGGGGCCACCTTGTACGTGACCCTCGAACCGTGTCATCACCACGGCCGCACGCCGCCATGTACCAGTGCTGTGCTGGACGCCGGAATCTCCCGTGTGGTGTACGCCGTCGACGACCCCGACCCTCGGGTGGCGGGGCGGGGGGCGGCGGCCCTGCGGGACGCCGGCGTCGTGGTCGTCGCCGGCTGTGAACAGGAGCTGGTGGAGGAACAGCTCGCGCCCTACCTTCATCATCGACGCACCGGTCGCCCTTTTGTCGTACTGAAGTTGGCCGCCACCCTGGACGGCCGTACCGCAGCGCCCGACGGTTCCAGCAAATGGATCACCGGGCCCGAAGCCAGGGCCGATGTCCAGCAGCTGCGCGCCGAGTCCGACGCCATTGCCGTCGGGGCCGGCACGGCCCGGACCGATGATCCCCGACTGACGGTCCGGGATGTTGTCGGTCCCGACGGTCATCCGGTCCGCGAACCGAAACGGGTCGTGTTCGGTCGGGCACCCCGGGGCGCCGCCGTGCACCCGTGTCTGGAACTCGAAGGACCCCCGGAGGCGGCGTTGGATGAGTTGGGTCGACGGGATGTGCTCCAGGTTCTGATCGAGGGAGGAGCCGACGTCGCCGGGCGTTTCCACCGGGCCGGACTGGTCGACCGCTACGTGTTCTACTACGCGCCCGCCCTCATGGGAGGGGGCGACGGACGGGCTATGTTCGCCGGGCCGGGGGCACCGAACATGGACGATCTGCGGCGGGGCACCATTCGATCGGTGACCCGCCTCGGTGCCGACATCCGTGTCGAGGTGGATTTCAGAGGTGGGTGAGGCCGCGATCGTTGCGGCACACTGGGTCATCGATCGATCACGAGGAATCGGTCCGCCGGCCGATGCCCTTGACGTGAAGTGAACTTGAAGGTCTACCGTTGGGGGTCGAGATGTATCGCCTCCGGGCAGGCCAGGACGAACAAAGAAGGAGTCGGCATGTTCACCGGAATAGTCGAGGAGTTGGGAGCGGTGCGATCCCGGGACGGCTCCCGACTTGTCGTGTCGTGCCGGACGGTGCTCGACGACGTGACCATGGGGGCCTCGATCGCCGTCAACGGCTGCTGCCTGACCGTGGTCGACTGGGACGATGCCCGAACCTGGTTTGCCGTCGATGTCACCGAAGAGAGCTACAACCGAACCCAGCTGGGTGATCTGCAGCCCGGCGACCCGGTGAACCTCGAGCGGCCGGTGCGGTTGTCGGATCGGCTTGGTGGTCACCTGGTACAGGGTCACGTCGACGCCGTCGGGGTCATCGTCGAGCCCAGTCCCAATCTGAAGGTGAAGATGGACCCCGAATTGCACCGATACGTGGTGGAGAAGGGCTCGATCACCGTTGACGGTGTTAGTTTGACCGTGGTCGATCCGTCGACCGAGGGGTTCACCGTCGCCGTGATCCCCCACACCGCCGAGGTCACCACCCTCGGCACCAAGGGCCCGGGTGATCGGGTGAACATCGAAGTCGACGTCATGGCCAAATACGCCGAGCATCTGCTCGTAGGTTTCCTCAATCGGTCCGACTCGACGCAATCCGATCAGAACCGGTCACAATGAAAACGAAGGGTCTGATCGAGTCGATCCGGAACACGGACCTGGCACACGCACGACAAGAGGCGCATCGGTGACCGACAACGAGTCCACACCAGCAGAAAAGACGACGGCCGAGGCCGACGGTGAGAGGACGATCTTCGATCCCATCGAGGATGCCGTGGCCGCGATCGCCCGGGGCGAGATCGTCGTCGTTGTTGACGATGAGGACCGGGAGAACGAGGGCGACCTCATCATGGCCGCCGAGTTCGCCACGCCGGAGGCCCTCGCCTTCATCATCCGCCACACGTCAGGGGTCATCTGCGCCCCCTTGACCGACGAACGGGCTGACCAGCTCGACCTCCCGCTCATGGTGGCCCAGAACACCGAGGCCATGCGGACCGCGTACACCGTCACCGTCGACTACCGACACGGCACCACCACTGGTATCTCGGCCTCCGATCGGTCGGTCACCATCAGAGCCCTGGCCGACGAATCGTGCACGGCCGCCGACTTCTCCCGCCCCGGTCACATCTTCCCGCTCCGGGCCCGGCCCGGTGGCGTGCTCAAGCGGGCTGGTCACACCGAGGCCGCCATCGATCTGACCACCATGGCCGGACTGACACCGGCCGGCGTGCTGTGCGAGGTCGTCAACGACGACGGCACCATGGCCCGGGTCCCCGACCTCGTCCGCTTCTGCCGGGAGCACGATCTCGTCTTCATCTCCATCGCCGATCTGGTTCGCTATCGCCGCAAGCACGAGAAGCTGGTGAAACGGGTCTCCGAGGCCACCATCCCCACCCGATACGGCGATTTCCGGGCCGTGGTCTTTGAATCCATGCTCGACGGTGAGCAGCACATGGCCCTGGTTCGAGGTGAGCCCGCCGGCAAAGAGAATGTGCTGGTCCGGGTCCATTCCGAGTGCCTGACCGGCGACATCTTCGGGTCTCTTCGCTGTGATTGCGGCCCCCAGCTCGATCAGGCATTGGCCACCATGGCGGCCGAAGGCGAGGGCATCGTCATCTATCTGCGGGGCCACGAGGGACGAGGTATCGGCCTGGGCCACAAGATTCGCGCCTACGGCCTGCAGGAAGCTGGCTTCGACACGGTGGACGCCAACCTGGAACTCGGGCTTCCGGCCGACAGTCGGGAATACGGGATCGGAGCCCAGATGCTGGTCGACCTCGGCGTGAGCACGATGAGGCTGATGACCAACAACCCGGCCAAGTACGGGGGCCTGGACGGCTACGGCCTGGAAGTGGTTGACCGTGTCCCGCTTCGAACGATCCCGACGGCTCAGAACATCGCCTATCTGCGGACCAAACAGCATCGTCTCGGTCACTTCCTGGAGCTTGACGATGCCGACGAGTCCGACGAGCCGGCGGTGGAGGGACCGGTCGGAGAGTCGGCCGGCTGATCCCCGGCGAGAGTACGGTCGCCGGAGCCGTGATCGGTCCTGGTTCCGGTCGGGTTGCCGGGTCGGGCATGGGCGCTAGGTTGAATTGATGCTCAAGTTGGTTCTGCCCAAGGGTTCGCTGGAGAAGTCGACGCTGGATCTGTTCGAGACCGCCGATCTCCAGGTCAAACGGAGTTCGTCGGTCCAGTATTCGGCGTCGATTCGTGACCCTCGGGTCGCCGAGGTCCGCATCCTTCGACCTCAGGAAATCCCGATCTATGTGGCCGAGGGCCTGTTCGACCTCGGCATCACCGGCCGGGATTGGATCGAGGAAACCTCGAGCGATGTGGTGTCGCTCGGCGAGCTGCAGTATTCGAAGGCCACCTCGGATCCGGTTCGGCTCGTGGTTGCCGTTCCCGACGATTCCCCCATCCGGAGCGTGTCCGAACTGGGCGACGGTGTTCGGGTGTCCACCGAGTACCCCCGCCTGACCGAACGATTCTTCGTCGAGAAGGGAATCAGGGCCGACATCCGATTGTCCTATGGTGCCACCGAGGCCAAGGTGCCCGACATCGTCGATGTCGCCGTCGATCTGACCGAGACCGGGCGGGCTTTGCGGGCCGCAGGTCTGCGCATCATCGACACCATCATCACCAGCTACACCGAGTTCATCGCCAATCCGGCGTCCTATGCCGACCCGGCAAAGCAGCACGCCATGAACCAGCTGATGACCTTGCTCGACGGTGCGCTGGAGGCCAGAACCAAGGTGCTGGTCAAGCTCAATGTGGGTGACAAGGTGGCTCTGGACAAGGTCATCGGCCTTCTGCCGTCCATGAAGGCGCCGACCGTCAACGAACTCCATGGCGGTGCCGGTTTCGCCGTGGAGACCGTGGTACCCAAGATCGACATCAACATCCTCATCCCCGACCTCAAGGACGCCGGGGCGTCCGACATCATCGAGATACCACTGGCCAAGATCGTCCACTGAGCGCTGTCTCGGTAAGTTTTCGGCCGACTAGGCCGAAAGTACCGATGATGGCCCCTTCCCTCGATTTCGAGCCGACCGATATCGACCTGCCGGAGGACGCCCTTCCCGGTGGTCTCGGCCCGCACGAGTTGCCCGAGATGATGCGGTCGCTCGCCCCGCCGGTCGATGAGGGCCACGATCGACTCGACCGGCTGGTCGGCTCGGTTGCCAAGCTGGTGGCCCGCTTCCCCCGCTGGGTCGTGTTGGCCAACCTGTCGGCCCTGTCGGTGTTGGCCTGGTGGGCGAGCCTGGCCATCGAGTTGTCCGGTGGACCAAGTCATCTCGGATCGACGCTGGTGTTGACCACCTCGCTGGGCCTGACCTTGGTGACGGTTGTTCTGGTCACCGTGCTGCAACGGATGGCACGGCTTGGACGGGAGCGGGGTCTCGTCGGGCACGAGGCTCGACTCGATCCGCTGACCGGAGTGCTGTCCCGAGCCGGCATTACGACCGATATCGGCCGGCGGCTGGAGGATCCTTCCGGCGACGGGGTGACCGGGATCCTGTTCTGCGACATCGACCGGCTCAAAGTGATCAACGACTCGCTCGGTCACGATGCCGGTGATCAGGTGTTGCAGATCGTGGCCGCCCGCCTGGCCGGAGCGGTACGGGACAACGACTCGATCGGACGTTTCGCCGGGGACAAGTTCGTCATCGCCACCTCGGAGCTGCCTGCGGTGCGGGATCTCGAGATTCTGGCCGACCGATTGACCGAATCACTGGAACGTCCCGTTGTCTTGGCCGATGGCTCCAGCCAGTCCGTCAGCTGCAGCATCGGCATTGCCTGGACCGCTCGCCGGGCCGGCCGGCGGTGGCGCCCGACACTCGACCGTCTCGGCTCGGTCACCGACGAGTCGGTGACCACGGGCGAGCTGCTCCGGGACGCCGGAAGCGCCATGAACACCGTGAAGAGCGGCGGCGGAGTGGGGTATGCACTGTTCGACCCGGAAGTACGGGCCCGGGCCGTGGCCCGTCTTCAGCTGGAGCAGGATCTGCGTCGCGGACTCGCCGGTGGCGAGATCGTGGTTCATTACCAGCCCATCTTGGACGTGGCAACGGGAGACGCCGATCGCTACGAGGCGCTCGTTCGCTGGCAGCATCCCGAGCGCGGCATGATTCATCCCGCCGACTTCCTGTCCGTGGCCGCCGAGTCGTCGTTGATCGTGGACATCGGCGAACTGGTCCTCAACCAGGCTTGTCAACAGGCGGTGGAGTGGACCGAACAGGCCGGACATCCGGTCACCGTGGCCGTCAACATGGGCGAGCGCCAACTCCTGGACCCGGCCCTGGTCGGGACGGTCAGTCGAGCCCTGGCCGAGAATGGTCTGCCGCCTGGCCGGCTCGAGTTGGAGATCACCGAGGAGCTGGTGATCGACAAGCTCGACCAGGCGATGCTGGTCCTGCGTCAGCTGGAACTACTGGGAGTCGGACTGGCCATCGACGACTTCGGGACCAGCCAGGCTTCACTGGCACGCCTGCAACGGCTGGCCATGGTTTCGACGCTGAAGATCGATCGAGTCTTCGTCGAGGGGCTGGCCGACGCCTCCATCGATCGGAGTATCGTGGCCGCCGTGGTCAACCTGGCCGATGAGATCGGTATGTCGGTGGTGGCCGAGGGGGTGGAGCGGGTCGATCAGTCCCGCATTCTCAGCGATCTCGGTGTGCGGTTCCAGCAGGGTTTCCTGTACCAACGCCCCGGACCTCCCGAGGCCATCGACCGTCATATCCAGCGCCTGGCTCAGCGCCCTCGTCTGACGCCGGTCGACTCGGGATTCTCATCGGGCCCGGATCATCCGGCCCCGACCGATCTCATGTCGTCGGATCACTCCTCGTCGGCGGAGTCCTCCGGGACCGGCTCGTCATCCGACGACAACTCATCCGACGGCGCGGCATCGTCGGACCCGGCCTGAGCGGCGGTCGCCGCCTGCGGCCCCTGGGCCTGTTGTACGAAGGCAAGCCGGGCATGGTGAAGGGCGTCGACGAGTGTGGATTCCGCTTCCCCCAGCCGGCCCGACAGCCCCTCGACCAGGGCGGCCAGGGCATCGAGGGCCAGCCGGGCCTCGCTCAGATCGGGTTCATCGGCGGTGAGGTGAATGGCGGCCAACTCGTAGATACCGAGAGCGTGGTTGACCACCACGGTGCTGGCCGGCGTCTCCAACAACCTGGCCCGGGCCTCGGCCAGCTCATGGGCCATGGCACGGGCCTGCTCCTCCTGCTCGGGTGTGAGGGTGGGCTCATCGGGTTGGGCGTCCGAACCGGCCCGGGAATCCGAGGCGGGTGGAATCGGTCGTTCTCCGTCGGGGGTCCATAGGCTCATGTCTCGAATCTACCGGCTCGGTCTCCCCTAATCGCCGTCTCGGTTTCGTTGCCCGCGGCTTTTGACCGATGTGATTGCGTTGTCCCGATCCGCCGCTAGTCTTGAACTCGGACAATGTTTGAAAGTGGGCTTCGGGCCCCACCCAGCCACCGTCAGCGGCCGCTCGCGGTCACGCCAGGTGCGACTGGGTTGCCATGAACACCGATGTCGCCAGTCGACATCACCGCAGATCTGCCCAGCGCACGTGCATCACGCAAATGCGTTCCAAGATCTTGGTGCCGGTCTCATGTGACTGCCTCCCGCCTCTTTCACTCAAGTCCGAGTCAACGAGAGAAGACCAAAGGAGAGGTGTATCACACCATGAGGGGTGATCGACAATAGCAGCGTCGCCTGAGCCCCGGATCAACGAGAAGATCCGGGCTCGAGAAGTGCGTGTCATCGGACCGACCGGAGAGCAACTGGGCATCAAACCCATGCCCCAGGCTCTGTCCATGGCCCGTGAAATGGAGCTCGACCTGGTCGAGGTCGCCGACAAGGCCAATCCGCCGGTGTGCCGGATCATGGATTACGGCAAGTACAAGTACGAGGCGGCCCAGCGAGCCAAAGAGTCCCGCAAGAAGGCGAGTAACGTTGTCGTCAAGGAGATGAAGTACCGCCCGAAGATCGGGGTCGGTGACTTCGACACCAAGACCCGCAAAGTCGAGAAGTTCCTGCAAGAGGGAAACAAGGTCAAGATCACGATCATGTTCCGAGGTCGTGAGGTCACACATCCCGAGTTGGGAAAGAAGATCCTCGACGACATCGCCGAACGGGTCGACGACTACGCCAAGATCGAGGCCTACCCTCGGCTTGACGGGCGGAACATGACCATGGTTCTGGGTCCCGACACCAAGAAAATGAAAGCCAAGCAGGCCGAGGAGGCCCGTCGCCAACGTCGGGAGAAGGCCGAGCAGGCGGCGGCTGCCCGGGTCGAGGAAGACGTGACGGCTGCCGACGTCACAGAAGACGTCACGGCAGCCGAGGTCGACGAGGACGTTCCAGCTGCCGCAGCGGCCGAGGTCGGAGTCAACGACCAGTCGGACTGAGTCCGAATCCCCCTCAGCCCCGTCTGTCGCACACACGACGGTGACGGCAGTTGGTATCGGAACCGGTCACGAGTCGATACCGATCGAAGCGCACTGGTCGGCCGAGACACCGCTCTGCCACCGGCACCCCCCTCGGCCCGAGCTCTCAAGCTCTGGTCCAAACCGTCGAGGAGACACCATGTCAAAGATGAAAACCCACAAGGGAGCCAAGAAACGGTTCAAGAAGACAGGCACCGGTAAGCTCATGCGCCGGAGCAAGAACCTGAACCACTTCCTGGAGAAGAAGTCGAGCCGCCGCAAGCGCCGGCTGACCGGTGAAAGGGTCGTCGACAAAGCCGATGCTCCTCGCATCGAGAAGCTGCTGTCGAGCTGAGCACACTGCGAGCCCGGTCTCCCCGGGGTCGGACCCGAACGCGCACACTTCCGGCGGGAGAAGCCGGAGTACGAGAAGCACTGCAAAGAGGAGTAGAGACAGATGGCACGTGTGAAACGAGCTGTGCATTCCAAGAAGCGTCGCCGTACCACACTGGAGCGGGCCAAGGGGTACTACGGCAACAAGAGCCGGAGCGTGCGGGCTGCCAACGAGCAGGTCATGCACTCAGGCAATTACGCCTTCCGGGATCGTCGAGCCCGCAAAGGTGAGTTTCGGCGTCTGTGGATCCAGCGAATCAATGCCGCCTGCCGGGCCAACGGCACCACCTACAGCCGGTTCATCGCCGGGCTGAAGGCGGCCGAGGTCGAGGTCGACCGCAAAGTGCTGGCCGACCTGGCCGTCAACGACGCCGACGCCTTCACCGCTCTGGTCAGAATCGCCGACCAGTCGAACCAGGCCGCCTGATCAAGGTCGCACCCCCGACCGCCCGATGATCGAGCCGGAGCCGAGACCTCTCGGACCCAAGCATCCCGAGATCAAACGGTTGCGGCGCTTGATACGCCAGACAAAGACCCGCTCTCGGGAGCGGGTCTTTGTGGTTGACGGCCCGACGCTGGTGGCCGAGGCTCTGGCCTCGCCCCTCACGGTGCACCAGGTGTTCATCGGGGTCGACCACCAGGGCCCGGTGATCGACCCCGACCTTCTGGTTACGGGCCCACCTCCCGGTACCGAGGATCGGCGGCCGTCGGTCTTTACGGTCGATGGTGAGGTGCTGCGCTCGGTGCTCGATCCGGTCACGCCCCGGCCGGTGGCGGCGGTGGTCGAAACGCCCCAGTGGTCCGAGTACTCCGTTGCCACCGACCGGCCGGTCATGATCGCCGTCGAGCTGCGGGATCCCGGCAACCTGGGAACCGTGATCCGGACGGCGGAGGCCGCTGGTTTCGGCGCGGTGTTGGTCACCGACCACTCGGTGGACGTGACCAACCCGAAGGTGGTCCGGGCCTCGGCCGGCTCGATTCTGCGTCTCCCGGTCCTGCCCCGACGACCGTTGTCTGAAACCGTGGCTCTGCTCAGGACCGGCGGCCATCGGGTGGTTGCCGCCGTCGTCGACGCCGACGCCCCACCCTATGACGAGGTCGATCTGACGACGGCGGCCATCATGATCGGCAATGAGCCCCGAGGGCTCTCGCCGGACCATGCGGCGATGGCCGATCAGGCGGTGACCATCCCCATGGCCGGTCCGTCGGAGTCGCTGAACGTGGCTGCCGCCGCCGCCGTGCTGGCCTTCGAGGCCGCCCGGCAACGACGCCACCGCCGGCCGACCGGTGCATGAGCTGTCGCCGCGGCCGGTGGAGCCGAAATGGCCAACGGATCAGGGGACGAGTCTTCTATGCTTGACGGACGATGATCGATCAAATCACACGACAGGCCGACGAGGCCGCGGCCGCCGTCGAGTCGGCCGCGACCCTGGCCGATCTGCAGCAGGTCGAGAGCGATCAGCTGGGAAGATCGGCCCCGCTCACGCTGAGCAAACGGCAATTGGGGTCGATTCCGGTCGAGAACCGCAAGGAAGCCGGTCGGGCCCTCAACGAGGCCCGTCGCCGGGTGGAATCAATGCTCGAGGACCGCAGGCGCACGCTGGCCGATGCGGAGCGGGCCAGTCGGCTCGTGGCCGAGCGCCTCGATCTGACCGAAGTTCCCCCTGCGGTCGAGGCAGGCCATGCCCACATCGTCACCCAGGCTTGGGAGGAACTGGAGGATGTGTTCGTGGGCATGGGCTACGAGGTGGCTGAAGGGCCCGAGGTCGAGACCGACTGGCACAACTTCGATGCCCTCAACATCCCGGCCGGCCATCCCGCCCGTGACGAGTTCGACACGATCTATGTGAATCACGGCAAGGCAGGATCGACCCTGTTGCGGACCCACACATCGCCGGTGCAGATCAGGGCCATGCAGCAGTCGGAGCCCCCGATCTACATCGTCGCCCCCGGCCGGGTGTTCCGCCGGGATACCGCCGATGCCACCCACATGCCGGTCTTTCACCAGATCGAGGGTCTGGTCATCGACAAGGGGATTTCTCTCGCCGATCTGGCCGGAACCATCGAGGTCTTCACCGAGCGGTATTTCGGCCCCGGGTTCTCGTCCCGACTCCGCCCCAACCATTTCCCGTTCACCGAACCTTCGGCAGAGTTCGATATCCAACGCCCAGACGGTTCGTGGTTGGAGCTGGGGGGCTGCGGGATGGTCCACCCCGATGTGCTGAGGGCCGGCGGTGTGAATCCCGAGCAGTGGTCGGGATTCGCCTTCGGCTTCGGGATCGACCGGCTGGCCCTCATGAAGTTCGGTGTCGACGACCTACGGGAGCTGTTCACCAACGATGTCCGTTTCCTCCGCCAGTTCTAGTGTTCGCCGACGGGGCGGCTCAGGCAACTTCGAGTTGCGGAGCTTTGACATGATTATGAAAGTCCAGGTCGTAAGCGAAACCAGATGCCGCCCGAGACGGTGACCGTGACGACAATCGCAGAAACACGAGAAATGCAGCAATCATGAAGGTTCTTCTCTCCTGGATGCAGGAGTTCGCGCCAGTGGACAACGACCTCGATCAACTGGCCGAGGTGATGATCGATCTCGGCATGGTGGTCGAGGACGTCGTCCACACCGGCCCGGCGTGGGACGGGATCGTGGTGGCCGAGATCCTCGATCTGCGGCCCCATCCCGAGGCCGATCGAATTCAATTGGTCGACGTCGACGCCGGTGACGGCCAACCGCTCCAGGTCTGCTGTGGCGCGTTCAACATGAAGCGGGGAGACCTGGTGCCGCTGGCCACGGTCGGCACCACCATGCCCGGTGGCTTGGAGATCGGCCGGCGCAAGCTCAGAGGCGAGTGGTCGAACGGCATGCTGTGCTCGCCGGCCGAACTCGAGCTGACCGGCGACGCCGACGGCATCATGATCCTTGATCCGGGACTGGCTGTCGGCCGGCCGTTGGCCGAAGCCCTGGGGGCGGATGGTGATGTCCTGTTCGATCTCGACATCGAGGCCAATCGACCCGATGCCCTGTCGGTTGCCGGTGTGGCCCGGGATGTCGCTGCTCGGCTCGGCGTGCCCTTCACCCTGCCCTCTCCCAAGTTCCCCGAAGCCGAGCAGTCGGTCGATGCCCTGGCCGCAGTCGATATCGAGGCCCCCGATCTCTGCCCCCGGTTCGGGGTCCGGGTCCTTCACAACGTCACCATCGGCGAATCGCCGTCGTGGATGGCGGCACGGCTCGTTGCCGCCGGCATGCGGCCCATCAACTCCATTGTCGACATCTCCAATTACGTGATGTTGGAGTTGGGTCAACCCAACCACACCTACGACCTGGAGCTTGTTCCCGACGGCCGACTCGGCGTTCGCATGGGTCGCGACGGCGAGACCTTGGTCACCCTGGACGATGTGGAACGCACCATCACTGCGACCGATGGTGTGATCGTCGACGCCGAAGACCGGCCCATCGGTCTGGCCGGTGTGATGGGTGGCGCCTCCACCGAGATCAGCGAGTCCACCACATCTGTGCTGCTGGAGGCCGCGGTCTGGGATCGCATGACCGTTGCCCGAACCAGCCGGCGTCTCGGATTGCGATCCGAGGCGTCGACTCGATTCGAGCGGGGTGTCGATCCCCATGGCATCGAGCTGGCCCTCGATCGCTTCGTTGAGCTGGCGGTGGATATATGCGGTGCGACTGTGGCCTCGGGTCGCATCGTGGCCGAAGGGAACCTGGAGCCGCCCCGCACGGTGCGGGTTCGCACCGATCGGGTGAACAGCCTGCTCAATCTCGAACTCACTACGTCGGAGATCGCCGATCTGCTCGACCCCATCGGCTTCACCACTCGTCCGGTGAGGATGAATGGTTCCGAAACCGATCCCACACCGGCTTTGGCCGATGCGCTGGATGTGATCATCCCGACCTGGCGTCCCGATTCGGCCATCGAGGTCGACGTGATCGAGGAGATCGGCCGCCATCATGGCTACGACAAGTCGGGCCGACGGGTTCCGACGCCGACCCAGGTCGGCCGGCTGAGCCCGACCCAGATTGCTCGGCGCCGGATCCGCCGGGCCCTTCTCGGTGACGGATTCTCCGAGGCCATGCCGTTGCCGTTCCTCGCCCCCGACGACTTGGCCAACTGTGGTCTCGAGCCCAACGGCCTGACCCTGAGCAACCCACTGGTGGCCGAGGAGTCGGTCCTGCGAACCTCGCTACTGCCCGGTCTGCTCAAGGCCGTCGTCCGTAACCAGTCGCACCGCAACGGGCCGGTCAGGCTGTACGAACTGGGTCGAGTGTACGAGCCGGCGGATGCCGAGCTGCCTCACGAGCACGAGATGGTGGCGGCCTGCGCCTCGGGCTTCGGGCCCGGCCGACCATCGAACGGTGGGAGCGAGGCGGCGAGCACGGCCGCCTATGCTGCGGTCCGGTCCCTGTACCGCCTGGGCGCCGAGCTGGGGCTACGGGGACTGACCATCAGCAACCAGGAGCGGCCCGGCCTCCATCCGACCCGGGCCGCGACGGTGCGCTTCCGGGGGCAGGTCATCGGCGAGGTCGGTGAGATCGATCCCCGGGTCCTCGACCGTTACGACATCGACGGTCGAGTGGCCTGGCTCCAGTTGGAGCTGGCGCCACTGGTGGAGGTCGTGAACACTCCGGCCCGGTACAAGCAGATCTCTCTCTATCCGTCGAGCGACATCGATCTGGCCTTCGTGACCCCCGATGATGTCCCGGCCACGGCGGTGGCCACCACCCTGTCCAAGACCGGAGGCCCGTTGCTGCAGTCGGTGGAGCTGTTCGACGTGTTCCGTTCGCCGCAACTGGGCCGGAACCAACGGTCGTTGGCCTACCGACTCCGATTCCAGGCCCCCGACAGAACCCTGACCGACGAGGATGTGGCCGAGCTCCGTCAGAGCTGCATCGACGCCGTCGCCTCCGCTCACGGAGCCGAGCTTCGCTGACGCGACCGCCGGTACGCCCTTTCGAGAGGAAGACCATGACCACGACCGAGCCGAACCATGTGGCTGCCGACGATCTGAACGCAGCCAACGTGACCTGGAACCTCGAGACGCTGTTGGCCGGGGCCGAGACCCCGGACAGGCTTCTCGACCAGGCTTCTGAGATCGCAACCACCATCGAACAGACCCGGGGCACGGTGGGGGAGATGGATGCCGGTGAGCTTGCCGATCTCATGCACGAGCTGGCCAGGGTCAACGAGCTGGTGAGCAGGGCCGGACACTACGGCATGCTCAAGTTCGCCGAGAACACCCAGGATTCGGCCAACGCGGCCCAGATGCAGCGGTTGGAGGAGAAATCGACGGCCCTGGCATCCCGGCTCATGTTCATCGACCTCGAGTTCGCCGCCGCCGACGACGGTCACGCCGACACGGTCCTGGCCGACGACCGGCTGGACTTCTGCCGCCACCATTTGGAGAACACCCGCCGCAACCGGCCCTACATGCTCAGTGAACCGGAGGAGACGATCCTCCTGGAGACATCGGTGCCCGGTTCCTCGGCCTGGGTCCGACTCTTCTCCGAACTCACCTCGACGATCGAAGTCGATCTGCCCCAGCCCGCCGGCGCGAAGGGTGAGACCATCACAGGATCGCTGGAGCAGGGCCTGTCCATGCTGGCCCATCCCGACCGTGAGACCAGAGCGGCAGCGGCCCAGGCCGTGACCGTCGGCCTCCAACCGGCAATCCGAACCCGGGCGTTCATCTACAACACCCTGCTGCTGGACAAGTCGATCCGGGATCGGCTTCGGAGTTTCCCGACCTGGATTTCCAGCCGTAACCTGGCCAACGAGGCCAGCGACGAGTCGGTCGAGGCCCTGGTTCAGGCCGTGGTCGGCCGCTACAACCTGCCCCAGCGGTGGTATCGGCTCAAGGCGAAAGCCATGGGCGTGGACAAGTTGGCCGACTACGACCGAATGGCCCCGATTGCCGAAACCGAGCAGGAGATCGGCTGGTCCGAGGCCACCGGCATCGTGCGGGACTCCTACCGATCGTTCTCGACCGAGTTGGCCGACATCGTCGACCGGTTCGTACACGAACAATGGATCGACGCGCCAATCCGTCCGGGCAAGCAGCCCGGAGCCTTCTGCGCCTACTCGGTTCCGTCGCACCATCCCTATGTCTTGTTGAACTGGACCTCCAAAACCCGGGATGTGCTCACGTTGGCCCACGAATTGGGCCACGGTGTCCACGGCTATCTGGCTCGGGACCAGGGCATCTTCCACCAGACGACGCCCCTGACGTTGGCCGAAACGGCATCGGTCTTCGGCGAGACCGTGACCAACAACCGCCTGCTGTCGATGCTCGATGATCCGGCCGAGCGGTTCGCTCTGCTGGCTTCGGTGGTCGACGACTCGGTTGCCACCGTCTTCCGCCAGGTGGCCATGAATCAGTTCGAGCACGCCTGCCACACCGAGCGTCGGGACGTGGGTGAGCTCTCCGTGGACCGCTTCGGGCAGTTGTGGATCGAGACCCAGCGCCAGATGATGGGGGATTCGGTGGAGCTGACCGACAACTACGCCAGCTGGTGGTCGTACATCCCCCACTTCATCGGCAGCCCGGGCTATGTCTACGCCTACGCCTACGGGCAGTTGCTGGCCCTCTCGGTCTACGCCCAGTACGAGGCTCGGGGGAACGAATTCGTGTCCGCCTACCTCGATCTGCTTCGGGCCGGCGGTTCCCGCTCGCCCGAGGAGCTGGGCGCCATCGTTGACTGCGATCTGGCCGATCCCGAGTTCTGGGACGCCGGCCTCCGTATTGTCGAGTCTCAGCTGATCCGGGCTGAGGATGCCGCCGTCGAGGCCGGCCTGGTCTGACCGGGTCCCGTCCGGCATCGCCCCCGACCTTTTGTCCCTCATCGTCCCACGCCCGAGGAACTTTGGTGGTTGCTCGTACCCTTGATGGAACGACCGAACGCCAAAGGTCGAGCAGTGGGCGTTGCCGCTCGAACCCGTCCGTTTGACGAACCTTCGGGTACCGCCATACCGTGCCGATATGGCACGACTCGACGCCCGCCATCCGGCCGGTGCCCCCGGCCCGTGGTTTGTGGACCATCGCTGTATCGATTGTGACGCGGCACGCCATGTCGCTCCCGGATTGATCGAGCGAAACCCGGGGGACGGAATTTCCTACTTCGTCCGCCAGCCGACGACTCCCGAGGAGATCGACATGGCATGGCGGGCCGTGCTGGTCTGTCCCACCCGCTCAGTGGGGCATGTCACCGAGCGCCGTCCGCCTCATGCGGTGTTTCCCCACGATCTAAGTGATGGCGTGCACCGGTTGGGTCACAACTCCCGGGATTCGTTCGGAGCCCATTCCTATCTGATGGTTCGCCCCATCGAACGGGGAGGCAACCTCATGATCGATGCCCCCCGCTGGACTCGTGAGGTCGCAGCCCCGGTGCGGGACATGGGTGGGATCGACCACATCCTGTTGTCCCACCGGGACGACGTGGCCGACGCCGAGCGGTACGCCGACGAGTTCGGAGCCAGGGTCTGGATCCACCACGACGATCGATCGGCGGCGCCCCATGCCACCGACATTCTTCATGGCCGGGACCCGATCGAAGTCGCTCCGGGGGTGATCGCCTTCCCCGTCCCGGGCCACACCAGAGGGAGCGTGCTCTTCCACATCGACGGCCGACTGCTGTTCTCCGGTGACTCGCTGGCCTGGGACCCGAAGCGTGAGCGTTTGATAGCCTTTCGCCGGGCATGCTGGTACTCGTGGGAGGAGCAAACGGCCTCCCTCGACCGGTTTGCCGCTTCGGGGTTACGGTTCGACCGACTCTTCTGCGGTCACGGTTGGAGCCGGGATGCTTCCGATCTGTCGCCGGCCGCAACCGATTTCCACCGTCATCTGGTGGCGCTGGTCGAGCGAATGCGAGATCAGTAGCCCGAGCACCTCACTTCCGCCGTTCGGCGGCTCGTCGTTTCCAGAAGCGGGACGAGGAGGGACAAATGATCGGTGATTTCAGGCGTCGTCGACCACGTCGTAGCCGGCCTCGTCGATGGCGGCCACGATGCCGTCACGCTCGCCGCCGGTCACCGTCACCGTCTTGGTGTCGACATCGACGTTCACGGCGGTCACGCCGGAAAGCGGGGTGACCTCCGAGGTGATGGCGTCGACGCAGTGTCCGCACGAGATGTCGGGCACGGTGAAGGTTCGGGTGGCGGTATCGGTCATTGGTCATCCTTGGTTGGAGTTGGACGGCTGCGGCGTCGATAGCCCTTGAACCGGCGGAGCCGGAGACTGTTGGACACCACGAACAGTGACGACATGCCCATGGCTCCGGCCGCGATCATGGGGTTCAGAACCCCGGCTGCGGCCAGGGGGATGGCGGCCACGTTGTACGCGAAGGCCCAGAACAGGTTGCCCTTGATAGTGCTCAGGGTCCGCCGGGCCAGGGCGATGGCGTCGGCCACGGCCAGCAGATCGCCCGATACCACGGTCAGATCCGAGGCCTCGATGGCCACATCGGTCCCGGTGCCGATGGCGATCCCGAGGTCGGCCTGGGCGAGGGCCGGGGCATCGTTGATGCCGTCGCCGACCATGGCCACTCGACGGCCCTCGGCCTGGAGCCGCCGGATCTCGTCGGCCTTGTCGTCGGGCAGTACCTCGGCGATGATCCGGTCGACGTCGACCTTGGCCCCCACCGCCTCGGCCGTCTTGGCGTTGTCACCCGTGAGCAGGGTGACCGACAGTCCGAGATCGTGTAGGGCGTCGATCGCCGCTCGTGATGTGTCCTTGATGGTGTCGGCCACAACAAAAACAGTGTCGGAGGACACCGTGCCGGCACCCTGGTCGGCCCCAGCGAAAACCACGGTGGAACCTTCGGACTCGGCTCGAACCGCCGCCCGTTCCAACTCGTCGGGAATCGACTCGAACAGACTGCGTCGGCCAACCCGGACCTCGGTACCATCCACGGTGCCGGTCACCCCGTAGCCGGGCCGATTGGTGAAGCCGTCGACCGGGAGGTGACGATCGGTGGTAGCGGCGATGGCGGCGGCGATTGGATGCTCCGATCGGGCTTCGACCGACGCCGCCAACTGTGCGGTCCGTCGCCGGCCGGCCGGCCGGCCGGCGGGCAGTGTGGCCGTCGGCTCGAGTACCACGGTATCGGTCACGGCCATGGTGCCGGAGGTGATGGTACCGGTCTTGTCGACCACGGCCACGTCGACCGACCGGGTGTCCTCCAGCACCTCACCACCCTTGATGATGATGCCGAGCTGGGCCCCACGACCGGTGCCGACCATGATGCCCAGCGGGGTGGCAAGCCCGAGGGCGCAAGGGCAGGCGATGATGAGCACGGCCACCGCCGCGGTGAAGGCGGTGTCGAGGTCATGACCCAATCCCAGCCGCACCACCAGTGTTCCGACGGCGATGGCGATGGCGGTGGGCACGAAAACTGCGGCCACGCGGTCGGCCAGCCGCTGGACCTCGGCCCGACTGCCTTGGGCCTCGTCGACCAGGCGGATGATCTGGGACAGGGCGGTGTCGGCTCCGACCCGGCCGGCCTCGACCACCAGCGATCCGTTGGCGTTTACCGTGGCTCCCACCACCTCGTCGCCCACGCCGACGTCGACCGGGACCGGTTCACCGGTGATCATCGACGCATCGACCGCCGAACTGCCTTCGACCACCACACCGTCGGTGGCCACCTTCTCGCCGGGCCGGACGACGAACCGCATGCCGACCTGGAGTTGCTCCAGCGGGATCTCGGTGCCGTCGGTGAGTCGGGCGGTGTTGGTGCCCAGTTCGGCCAGGGCGCGGATGGCGTCGCCCGAACGCCGTTTGGCCCGATGCTCGAGCCATTTCCCGAGCAGGATGAGGGTGACGATCACGGCCCCGGTCTCGAAGTAGACGGGGGCGTGGCCTCCGGCCCCTTCGGCCGTCGTCCCGTCGCCCACACTCTGGCGGACGACAACCACCGCCGACCAGAACCAGGCCGACAACGAACCCATCGAGACCAGTGTGTCCATGGTGGTTGAGCCGTGGCGGATGTTCAGCAGGGTGGCCCGGTGGAAGTACCAGCCCGACCAGAAGATCACCGGGGTGGAGAGCACGGCCACCACCCACTCCCAGCCGCTGAACTGCAGGGGTGGCAGCATCGAGATCAGCACGACCGGTACCGTCAGTACGGCCCCGACGAGTAGCCTCCGGCCCAGCTCGGCCTGGCGTCGTTCGGTCGCCTCATCGGCCGTGCCGTCATCGATCAGTTCATAGCCGAGCCCCTCGATGGCCTCACGAAACTGGGGCCCGCCCACGGTCTGCGCATGGCGAACGGTGGCCCGCCCGGTGGCGAAGTTGACCGAGGCATCGGACACGCCATCGAGCTTGTTCAGCTTGCGTTGAATCCGGTTGGCACAGGCGGCGCAGGTCATTCCGTCGATGAGCAGGTCGGATCGATCGGTCGCCGGCTCGACGGTCGAGAGCCCGCTCGACGGTGTGCCATCGGATCCTCGACCGGCGGCCGGGGGTTGGCGGAATGTCGGTGATGCCATGAGTTCAGTGTAGAGCTTCCAGTCGACTGGAAGGTCAAGTCGGTCGGCGCGGTACCCGGGCGGAGTGACCGAGGATCACCACCGCCGAATTCGGAGCCCGGCTAAGATCTGGCGGTGACCACCCCCCCGACGACCAGCGAACCGGCCAAGGCCGCCCGTCGCACTCGTCCCGCCATCGACCGATCACAACTGGGGCTGGCCCTTTCCGCCGCCTGGGTGGTCATCGCCCTCCTCGTTCCCTGGGCCGATCTCGACCCGGCCGGTCGGCGGATGCTGGCCATCTTCGGGGTTGCCGTCGTGCTGTGGATCACCGAGGCCATCCCGCTGTATGCCACCGCCGTCGTGATCATCCTGGCCGAGATCGCCCTGGTGTCGGATGAGGCGGTTTGGGCCCTGCCCGCAGGGTTTGACGCCCCAGCCTACACCACGTTCTATGCTGCCCTGGCCCATCCGGTGCTGATGCTGTTCCTCGGGGGTTTCCTGCTGGCCGACGGGGCGGCCAAGTTTCGACTCGACCGGAACCTGGCCGGTTTGTTGCTTGCTCCGTTCGGAACCCGCCCGTCGGCGCTCATTGCCGGCCTGATGGCCATCACCGCCCTGTTGTCGATGTTCATGTCCAATACCGCCACTACAGCGTCAATGATGGCCGTCGTGTTGCCGGTGGTGGCCGGGCTCAGCCCCGACGACCCGCTTCGGTCGTCGCTTGCCCTGTCGGTCCCGGTGGCGGCCAACATCGGTGGGCTGGGAACCCCGGTCGGGACGCCGCCCAACGCAATCGCCCTCGGTCGGTTGAGCGACGACGGGATCGGCATCGACTTCTTGACCTGGATGGCGCTGGCCGTCCCCCTGGTGATCATTGTGTTGGCCGTGGCCTGGTTCTACCTGATCCGGGCCTACCCGGCCCGAACCGAGACGGTGGAGATCCGGCTGGGTGGTGATTTCGACCGGTCCCGGCCGGCCCGGGTGCTGTATCTGACCTTCGCCCTCACCGTCGTGCTCTGGTTGTCCGAACCCCTCCACGGGATTCCGTCCACCGTCGTCGGCTTCGTGCCGGTTGTGTTCCTGCTGGCCTTCGGGGTTATGAACTCTGACGATCTGCGGCAGTTGAACTGGCATGTCTTGTGGTTGGTGGGTGGCGGAATCGCACTCGGCAGCGGAGTGGCGGCAACGGGTCTCGACCGCTGGCTCGTGGGGCTGATCGACTGGTCGGATCTACCGGTGGCTGCGCTGACCCTGGTCCTGGTGGTCTTTGCCCTGGTCATGAGCACGGTGATCTCCAACTCGGCCACCGCCAACCTCATGATCCCCATCGGCGTGAGTCTGGCCGCCTCGGACGCCATCGCCATCTCGCCGGTGTTGGCCGCAGTGCTCATCGCCGTGGCCTGTTCGCTGGCCATGGCCCTACCCGTCAGCACGCCGCCCAACGCCATCGCCCACGCCACCGGTCTCATCGAGACCCGTGATCTGGCTCGGGTCGGTACGGTTGTGGCCGCCGTCGGCTCGGCTCTGGTGGTCTTTCTGGCGCCTGCGGTTTGGCAGGCTTTGGGTCTGGTGCCATGACCGAGTTCGGCCACGGCCTCGATCCACGCGGGGTCAGAGACCGCGCATTCATCCTGGTCGTCGACCACGATTCGAACCGGCTTCGGGCACTGGCGGCCAAGGTCGCCGAGCTACTCGGGTCCGGGATCGAGGTGATCACGGCCGACTCCGATCGTCGAGCCCTGGATCTGGCCGGTCAGGCGCTCGACGCCGGCCGCTCCATGCCGGTAGCCGTCATCGAGCGGGAGCTTCCGGGCTCGGGCGGTGCTCGACTGGCCCTTGACATGGCCGGTGACGCCCAACTCCGGCCGACCCACCGCATTCTGGTCACCGCATCGACATCACTCGACTCCATTGCCGAGGCGCTCGATGGCCGCGCCATTGACGGCCTGCTCATCCGGCCGTGGTCGACGGCCGGACTTCGGGCCCAACTTCAAGCCCGCCTGGTCACGTTTCTGGTTGAACACGACCGTGGTCGTCTCGCCGACTTCCCCCGCTTGGTCGACGACGCCGTGGTGGCCAAGGCCGAACAGCGGTTGGCCCAGCGGCGGGCGGCATCGGCCCGCATCGATGAGCAGGAGACCCATGTGTTGCTCGAGCCCCAGCTCGATGACCACGAGGTGGTGCGCCGGTTGGTCGATGCCCTCGACCGCAGTCTCGGCCACCCGCCCCGGCTGCGGGTGGGTCCGGGAACCGTCCTGCTCCAGCAGGACACCAGTGTCGGCGGGATCTACGTGATTCTCGACGGCCAGGTCGTGCTCCGCCGTGAGAGCGAGGCCGGGGTCCGTATCGTGCACCGGGGCGCCACCGGACCGATTGTCGGTTTGCTGGCGCTGGCCACCCAGCAGCGGGCGTTCCTCGAAGTCCGGGCTGCAACCGAGGTACGGGCTCTGCCGGTGACCCTCAATCAGCTGTCGCGGGCCATCGCCGCCGAATCCGACGTCGGCCCCCTGCTGACCCGCACCCTGATCGATGCCCTGGCCAACCGGCTGCGTGACGCCGATGAACTGCAGGTCCGGATTGATGTGCTCAATTCGTCGCTGGAGGCCGAACGGGATCAGCTGACCGATGCTCTGGACCGGCTGGAAAAGGCCCAGATGCAGCTGATCGAACAGGCCCGCCTGGCCACGCTGGGGGAGCTGGCGGCCGGGATCGCCCATGAGCTCAACAACCCGGCGGCGGCGCTGATTCGCAACGCCGAGCACGTGGTCGACACCACGAACCGGCTGCTGACCCGGCTCCGACGGCATGCCGACGACGAGCGTCCCGGATTGAACCGTGTTCTCGATCAGCTCCAGGATCAGCTGGCCACAGGTCGCCGATCCGAACCCTTGGCCTCGGCCGCTCGCCGTCGGGCCCGACGCGAGATCGGTGATCGGTTGGGCGACCCGGATCTGGCCCGCCGACTGATCGACGCCGGGATCACCGACGTGGGCCGTGCGGCCGAACTCGTGGCCGGTGGCGCCGATGTCGAATTGCTGGCCGTCGGTCACGAGCTGGGGGTGCAACTGCGGAACCTCGAGTTGGCCTCCAGCCGTATCGCCGACCTGGTCAACAGCCTCCGGGCATACCTCAGGGGTGAATCCGATGATGCCGTGCGCGCCGATGTCGATGTGGTGCAGACCATGGCCGATGCGCTGCGCCTGGTCGGTCACCGATTGCAGGATCTGACCGTGGAGCATGACTACAGCGCGGTACCGGCCATCCAGGGTCGTCCCGGCCCGCTGCAGCAGGTGTGGACCAACCTCATCACCAATGCCGTCGACGCCGCCGGTCCCGGGGGGCGCATTGTGGTCCGGATCGACACCCTCGCCGATGACGGCACGGTGTCGGAGGACGGCGCAACGTCGGTCCGGGTTCGGGTTGAGGACGACGGCCCCGGTATCGATTCGTCGATTCGGGACGAGCTGTTCCGACCCCACTTCACCACCAAGCACGGTCGGGTGAGTTTCGGATCCGGGCTCGGACTCGGCATCTGCCGCCGCATCGTCGAGCAACATGGAGGAACAGTCGATCTCGACTCGCCGGTCCGGGCGACCGGCGATGCCGGTCCGCCGGCCGGTGGTCGGGGTCCCGGCACGGTGGCCACCGTGGTGCTGCCCATCTCTTCTCCACCGTCGCCGTCATGAGTCCAGGCATCGGTCGATCCATGGCCCCGCGGTCGCAGCTAGCATGGCGACGGTGAAGATCAGGGGGTGGAAAACCGGTGGTTGACCGTGTCGAACTGGGCGTGCTGGTGGTTGAGGACGAGCCCGAGGTTCGGGACGCCATCGTGCGTGATCTTGCGCCGCTCGGTTCGGTGCTTCGCGTCGAATCGGCCGACGATGTGCCCGACGCCCGTGAGGCTCTGGAGGAGTTGGCAGACGACGATGTGGTCGTGGCCCTGGTGCTGGTCGACCACCGACTGCCGGGAACCACCGGAGTCGATTTCCTGGTCGAACTCGACCACACTCCGTCCACTCGGGCCGTGCGCAAGGTCTTGATCACCGGCCAGGCCGATCATCAGGACACGATCAAGGCGGTCAATCAGGCCCGACTCAACCACTACATCGCCAAGCCGTGGCAACCGGACGAGCTGCTGGCGGTGGTTCGATCGGCCGTGACCGACTTCATCATCGCCACCGGCGTCGACCCTCTCCCGTTCGTGGCCCATCTTGACGGTCCCCGACTGCTCGAGGCCATGACTCATCGGGGCGACCGGTAATGGTGGAATCAGCCGCCGGGCGTCGATCGGACCGGATCGGGCCGGTTTGACGGCCGGCCGGCGGCGCGGGTCTCGACTGCGTCGGTGATGACCTGACAGCGGTTGGGGTCGGTGCAGGTGCTGGGATCGAGATTGTCAGCCCGCTCGGCCATGGCCCCGAGCTTGCGTCTCGTCTCCTGGAGCC
This sequence comes from Acidimicrobiales bacterium, assembly GCA_024638815.1. Lineage (GTDB taxonomy): Bacteria > Actinomycetota > Acidimicrobiia > Acidimicrobiales > SZUA-35 > JAHELU01. The sequence continues at coordinate 144,188 of JAHEJM010000002.1, forward strand.
GCTCGATCTGGCGGTCCAGTTCGTCCAGATGTCGGCTCAAGAGGGTCCGGGTGTGATGACACGAGGTGGCGCCGGCCTCCTTGAGCTCCAGCACCGAAGCGATCTCGGCCAGCGAGAGCCCCGAACTCTGGGCATCACGGATGAACCGCAGCCGTTCCAATGCCCCACGGTCATAGCTTCGGTAGCCCGATGCGGTGCGCTCGGGCTCGGGCAGGAGCTTCACCGTCTCGTAGTAGCGGATCGTCTTGGTCGACACACCGGCCTGCTCGGCGAGCTGCCCGATTCTCATGACTCCAGGGTAGACCGAGATGTCCCGTCGCGGGACTACGATCGCTCGCCGGCCACCGTCGTTGATCCTGTGGCTGCGACGCCGGACTCGGTCGAACCACCGACGCCGGTGTCGGGCTGCGACCCGTTGCGATGGCGGTCGGCCAGTTCCACGATGGTGCTGGCGATCTCCGGCGGTCGGCGGCCGTGGGCCACGATGAGATGGGCGTGCTCGGCGTGGGGCTGCACGTGGAGGTCGTGCATGGGGTTCACCATCTGATGCCACTGCCGTCGCACCGATTGCTCGGTGCGGCCGCGTTCCTCAACATCCCGGCGCAGCCGGCGCCGGAACCGGATGTCGGCCGGACAGTCCAGGAACACCCGGACATCGAGAAGCTCCCGGATTTCGGGGAAGGCGAACAGTAGGATGCCCTCGATGATCACGAAATCGGTGGGCTCGATCAGATCGAGATGGCCGGAGCGGGTGTGGGTGGAGAAGTCGTAGACGGGAACGGCGATGTCTCGGCCTCGGCGTATCGAATCCAGGTGTTCGGTCAACAGGTCGACGTCGAGCGACACCGGCGAGTCGTAGTTGACCCGGGCCCTTTTCTCCACCGACAAGTGGGACAGATCGTGATAGTAGGCGTCGAAGCTGATCGACCGAGCCCAATTCCGACCGAGCAGGGAGGCCACCTCCCGAGCCAGCGTCGTCTTGCCCGATCCGCTGCCTCCACACAATCCGATGACCGTGCTGCCCGTATGTGTCCTCACGGGATGCCAAGTTTACTTCAAGAGCCGGCCCGGCGGAAAGACGGAGCCGCCGTTGGATGCGGTGAGCCGGTATGGACGATCTCGATGAAGTGGACGACCGCAGGGGAGAGGAGATATGAATAGTTATGTAGCAAAGCGAATGTTGTCTCAGCTAGGCTGATGCGGTGTCCGCCCCCCATACGACCGGCCCCGAAGCAGCATCCCGATCCGAGCCGTCCGCCGTCTCGACCGAGGGTGGGTTCGAGGGCCGTCCGAGCCGCCGCGTCGGTATTGTCGGGGCCTCAGGCTACACCGGGGCCGAGCTGATGCGACTTCTGGCCGACCATCCGCATTTCGAGCTGGTGGTGGCCACCGGCGACAGCAAGGCCGATACGAGGATCGCCGAGCTCTATCCCAGCCTTGCCCTCGCCTATGGCGACCGAGTGTTCGATGCCTACAGCCCCGATCTCGTCGACGGGCTCGATGTCGTGTTCTGTGGACTGCCCCACGGGGTGAGCATGGGCGTGGTGCCGGACATCGTCGACCGGGTCGGCGTCGTGGTCGACCTCGGATCCGACTTCCGACTGGATGATCCGGCCCTCTATCCCCGATGGTACGGGGCCGAGCACACCTGCCCCGAGCTGTTGGAGCGGTCGGTGTACGGGCTGCCCGAGCTGTTCCGGGCCGACATCGCCTCGGCCGATCTGATCGCAGCCACCGGCTGCAACGCGGCAACCTCCATTCTTGCCCTGGCGCCGCTGCTGGCCGCCGGCGTGATCGCGCCCGACGAGATCGTGATCAGCCTCATCACCGGCGTGAGCGGCGCCGGACGGCCGCCCAAGGAGAACACGACCTTTTGCGCCGTCGACGAGAACGTCACCGCCTACGGCCTGCTCACCCATCGCCACACCCCGGAAATCGAACAGGCCCTGACCGCCGTGCTCGGCCGACACCGAGCGAGTGGTCCCCGGGCCTCGGTGTTGTTCACCCCCCATCTCGTTCCCATGAACCGGGGCATTCTGGCCTCGTGCTACGGCCGGCCCGCCGGCACGGCCATCTCCACCGGCGATGTGCTCGCCGTGATGGCAGACTTCTACCGGGATGAGCCGTTCGTGTTGGTCGACGAACGCTCACCGTCGACCAAGGCGGTGCTCGGGTCCAATGCCGTACATCTGACCGCGCGGGTCGATGCCCGCACCGGGCTGGTCCTGGCCATCGGTGTGCTTGACAACCTGATGAAAGGGGCGTCGGGAATGGCAGTGCAATGTGCCAATATCGCCTGTGGTCTTCCCGAGACCGCAGGACTGTCCACCGTCGGGGTCTACCCGTGACCGGGACCGGTCGGGGCTACTCCCCGGAGCTGCGGGCCAACGCCCTGGTCGAGGCCCTGCCCTACCTCCAGCGGTTCCGGGGCTCGGTCATCGTGGTCAAGTTGGGAGGCAATGCCATCGTCGACGATGACGTCTTGCGGACCTTCGCCGAGGACATCGTGATGTTGCGATCCGTCGGGCTCAAGCCGGTCGTGGTGCACGGTGGCGGTCCGCAAATTGGCGAATTGCTGGGTCGACTGGGCAAGGAAACCGAATTTCGCGACGGCCTGAGGGTCACCGACGCCGAAACCCTGAACGTGGCCCGGATGGTGCTGGTCGGGCAAGTCGGGCGCAACATCATCGGCCATATCAACATGCACGGGGCCTTCGCCGTTGGTATGTCGGGCGAGGACGGGCGCCTGATCGTGGCCCGTCAACGCGACCCGGAACTCGGGCTGGTCGGCGACGTCGACGAGATCCATCCGGGGATTGTCCGTCGCCTTTTGGCCGAGGATCTGATTCCTGTCATCTCGTCCATCGGAGTGGACACCTCCGGGCAGGCGCTGAACATCAACGCTGATACCGTGGCCGGCGCCATCGGCGGCGCCTTGGGGGCGGAGAAGGTCATCTTTCTCACCGATGTACCCGGATTGTTGACCGATGTCGACGATCCCGACTCCCTGATTCCTCGATCCACCGTGGATGAACTCCGGGCTCAGATCGAATCCGAAGTCATCTCCGGCGGTATGGTGCCAAAGGTCGAATCCTGTATCAACGCCGTGGAGGCTGGTGCCGCCAGCGCCCATCTGCTCGACGGTCGAGTGGCTCACGTGTTGCTGCTGGAGCTGTTCACCGATGCCGGTATCGGCACCATGATCACGGCTGTGGCCGCTAGCGGTGAGGCCGACATTCCCTATCCCGACGCCGCCATCGAGGAGCCTCGTCCATGAGTCCCGATTCGTCACCGATACCCACCCGGCACCGAAAGGCCGTGGGAGCCCCGGACGACCTGGTCCGTTGCCCGCTCATGCCCACTTACGGCCCTCCCACTGTGCAGTTCGTGCGGGGTGAAGGCCCCTATTTGTGGGATCGCGACGGCACCAACTATCTCGACTTCCTCTCGGGGTTGGCGGTGACCAGTCTGGGTCACAGCCATCCTGCGGTGTCGGCGGCCCTGGCCGAGCAGTCCCAACGCCTGCTGCACGTGTCGAACCTCTTTGCCACCGAGCACAACGCCGGTGTGGCCTCGACCATCGATCGCCTGGTGGGAGACGGTGTACCGGCCGGTGGCCAGGTCTTTTTCTGCAACTCGGGGGCCGAGGCCAACGAGGCCGCCCTCAAGCTGGCCAGGCGTCATGGCGGTCCCGGCCGGCATGTGGTTGTCAGTGCCTATCAGAGCTTCCATGGCCGGACCCTGGCCACGCTGGCCGCCACCGGTCAGCCCCAGAAATGGGACGCCTTTCAACCCCTGCCCGAGGGTTTCCGGCACGTGGTGTGGAACGACCTGGACGAGCTGGAACCGCTTCTTGACGACACGGTCGCAGCCGTGCTGCTGGAGCCGGTGCAGGGTGAGGGCGGAGTCAACCCGGCCACCGTCGAGTACTTCCAGGGCGTCCAGGAGCTGTGTCGCCGGCGCGACATCCTTTTCATGGTCGACGAGGTCCAGACCGGGTTGGCCCGCACCGGCCGCTGGTTCGGATTCCAGCATTTCGGCGTGACACCGGATGTGGTTACCATGGCCAAGGCTTTGGGCAACGGGGTCCCAATCGGGGCCTGCTGGGCCAAGGCCTCGGTGGCCGCATCCTTCAAGCCCGGCGATCACGCCACGACCTTCGGGGGCCAGCCGCTGGCCACGGCCGCCGCCCGGGCGGTACTCACCACCATGGAAGCCATCGACGCCCCCAACCGGGCCTCGGAACTCGGTGACGCCATCACCGACGCCCTGGAGCGGCTGCCTCGGGTTGTCGGCGTGAGGGGCCTCGGTCTGCTGCTCGGGGTCGAACTGGAGGGTGTCGATGCCCGCGTCGTCGCCGATGAGTGCCTCCGGGAGGGGCTGGTGGTGAACGCAATCACACCGACCGCACTGCGCCTGGCGCCACCCCTCATCATCGAAGAAAGCCATATCGCGTCGGCCGTCAACAAGATCTCCAGCTCCATCGACACCGTGCTCGATTCCCAGGCTGCAACCGCAATCGTCACCCCGTCGGGGGACAAGCCATGATCACGGTCGATGCGGCCCTGGGCGGCGGGGGCGATGCGTGATGCGACATCTGTTGGAGATCGATGATCTGACCGTCGACGAGCTGCGAGCCGTGCTCGAGCTGGCCGGCCGCGATCCGGCCAGCGTGCCCAACCTGCTGACCGGATTGGGTGTGGCCTGCTACTTCGCCAAGCCGTCGTCGCGAACCCGCAATTCGACCGAGATGGCCGTAGTGCAGCTCGGCGGCCATCCGATGTACATCGGCGACGACGAGGTCCGTATCGATGAACGGGAGTCGGCCGAGGACGTGGCCCGGACCCTGGCCTGCTACCACCGGATCATCTGTGCCCGCGTCTTCAGCCATGAGACCTTGGTCCGCATGGCCTCCGTCGATGCCGCGCCGGTGGTCAACCTTCTCTCCGACGCCGGACATCCCCTCCAGGCCATCGCCGATGTGCTCACGATCGAGGCCGAATTCGGCTCGGTCCGGGATCGTCACGTGATCTACGTCGGAGACTGCAATAATGTGGCCCGATCGCTCACGCTGGCCGTGGCGACCCTCGGCGGTCGCATGAGCCTGGCCGCCCCCGCCGGTTATCGGTTCTCCGACGTCAATACCGGTCGGCTCGCTGCCGCCGGCGCCGACTTCGGCTATCTCGATCGACCGGACGACGTCCAGGACGCCGATGTGGTGTACACCGACACCTGGGTGTCCATGGGGCAGGAGCGGGATCGGGATCGGCGGTTGCGGGACCTTCAGGAGTTCCAGGTCGACGAGGCCATGCTCGAACGAAATCCGTCTGCCATCTTCCTTCACTGCCTACCGGCCCATCGGGGCGAGGAGGTAACCGACGGGGTACTCGACGGCGAGCGAAGCCGGATCTGGGTGCAAACCGCTCAGCGGCTGCACGCCGTTCGGGGCGTGCTGCACTGGCTCGTCGATTCCGAAGGGCGCTAGGAGGGACGATGGCCGCCACCAAGGCCCAGCGTCAACACCGGATCGTCAAGCTGCTGGCCGAACAGGCCGTCGGCAACCAGGCCCACCTCGTGGAGCTCCTGGCCGAGGGGGGGCTGACGGTAACCCAGGCCACGGTCTCGCGCGATCTCGAGGAACTCGGAGCCATCAAGGTCCGCGTTCCCGGCGGGGCCACGGCCTATGCCATCCCCGAGCTACCGACCGAGCAGCTGGCACCCCAGGACCACCTTCGGCGCGTGCTGGGGGAGTGGTTGGCCGATGTCACCCGATCCGGCGATTTGGTGGTGGTGAGGACCCCGCCCGGTTCTGCTCATGTGGTGGCGTCGGCGCTCGATCGATCGGGCATCGACCATCTGATCGGTACCGTGGCCGGTGACGACACCTTGCTGGCCATCGCCGCCGAAGGCAAAGGCTCGGTGCTGGCCCGCACCCTGGCCGAGTCGGCCGGCTTGAGCGTGGCATGAAACCCCCGGCTCGGGCCGATGGATCCGCCATCGCCGGATGCCGCCCGGGAACGGTCGGGGACAGCCGTCCCCACACCGACGAGAAAAGGAGCACGAACCCCACCATGAACACGGGAAAATCTGCGGTTGACCGGCCCTCGGTCAAGAAGGTGGTGCTGGCCTACTCCGGAGGCCTCGACACCTCGGTGATTCTTCGCTGGCTCCAGGAGACCTACGGCTGCGAGGTCGTGACCTTCACCGCCGACCTGGGTCAGGGCGAGGAGCTCGAGCCGGCGAGACAGAAGGCCCTGGCGATGGGGGTACCCGAGTCATCGATCTATATCGACGATCTCCGGGAGGAGTTCGTGCAGGACTTCGTGTTCCCCATGTTCCGGGCCAACACCATCTACGAGGGCGAGTACCTGCTCGGCACCTCGATCGCCCGGCCCCTGATCGCCAAGCGGCTGGTGGAGATCGCTCACGAGGCCGATGCCGATGCCGTCAGCCACGGCGCCACCGGCAAGGGCAACGATCAGGTCCGGTTCGAGTTGGGAGCCTATGCCCTCGACCCCGGCATCCGGATCATCGCCCCGTGGCGGGAGTGGGATCTCATGAGCCGGGAGCGGCTGTTGGACTACGCCGCCGAGCACGACATCCCCATCGAGATGTCCCGCGGCTCGAAGTCGCCGTTCTCGATGGACGCCAACCTGCTGCACATCTCCTACGAGGGTGGACCCCTTGAGGACCCGTGGACCGAGCCCCCGGCCGAGATGTGGCGGTGGTCGGTGTCCCCGGAGCAGGCCCCCAACGACCCCACCTATCTCGAACTGGAGTACCGGGCCGGAGACATCGTGGCCATCGATGGTCAGGCCATGACCCCGGCCCAGGTGCTGAGCCACCTCAACCGGGTCGGGTCGGCCAACGGTGTAGGCCGACTCGACATCGCCGAGAACCGTTATGTCGGCATGAAGAGCCGCGGCGCCTATGAGACTCCCGGGGGCTCGATCATGCTGAAGGCCCATCGGGCCATCGAGTCCATCACCCTCGATCGTGAGGTGGCCCACCTCAAGGACGAACTGATGCCCCGCTACGCCTCGATCATCTACAACGGCTACTGGTGGAGTCCGGAACGGCGGATGCTGCAGACCGCCATCGACTGGAGCCAGCAAGCCGTCAACGGCACGGTCCGGATCAAGCTGTACAAGGGCAACATCGAGATCGCCGGCCGCAGGTCCGACGATTCGCTGTTCGACGCCAACATCGCCACCTTCGAAGACGACGCAGGGGCCTACAACCAGGCTGACGCCGAGGGCTTCATCAGGCTCAACGCCCTGCGACTCCGGACTCTGACGACCAAGCGCGGCCCGGCGGCGGTGGGTGGAACCGGACCCTCGGGGAGTGCCGACGCGTGACCGGGGCCGACGGCCAGGACTTCGCCGGCGGCGCCGATAGGGCCCCGCAGGCCCCGACCGGCGACCATGGACCGGCCGCGACTCTCTGGCACGGCCGATTCGAGGGCGGGCCCGATGAGGCGCTGATGGCGCTGTCGGTGAGCCTGCCCTTCGATCGGCGCCTTGCCGCTTGGGACATCCGCGGCTCTATGGCCCACGTCCGGGGGCTGGCCCGGATCGGGCTGCTGGATCAGACCGAGGAGGCCCGGGTCCTCGATGCCCTGGCCCGCACCGGGACCGAGTTGGGCGACGGCAGCTTTCGTTTCGAACCCTCCGACGAGGACATCCATACCGCCATCGAACGGCGGGTAACGGAGCTGGCCGGCGATGCCGGGGCAAAACTTCACACCGGGCGTAGCCGCAACGACCAGGTGGCCACCGCCTTTCGCCTCTGGACGAAGGAATCGTTGGTCGAGTTGGCCGAATTGGTGTTGGAGCTGCAGTCGGTGCTGTTGAACCGGGCCAAAGCGGTGGGCGAGGCCTATCTGCCGGGCTATACCCATCTGCAGCGGGCCCAGCCGGTGCCCCTGGCCCATCATCTGGCCGCCCATGCCTGGGCTCTGAATCGCGATGTCGACCGACTGCTCGAGGCCATCGCCCGGATGGACGTATCGCCCCTGGGAGCCGGAGCGCTGGCCGGGAGCTCGCTGCCGATCGATCCGGCCGGCACGGCCATGGATCTGGGCTTCGCCCGTGCCTTCACCAACTCCCTCGATGTCACCAGCGACCGGGACTTCGTGGCCGAGTCGCTGTTTGCCCTCGCCCTGCTCGGTATCCACCTCAGCCGGATGGGCGAGGAGTTCGTCTTGTGGTCGTCCCAGGAGTTCGGCTTTGTCACCCTGGACGACGCTTTCTCCACCGGATCGTCCATGATGCCCCAAAAGAAGAACCCTGATGTGGCCGAGCTGGCCAGGGGTAAGGCCGGGAGGCTCGTCGGCAATCTGACGTCCCTGCTGGTCACGCTGAAAGGCCTTCCTCTGGCCTACAACCGCGATCTTCAGGAGGACAAGGAGCCGCTGCTCGACTCGGTCGACCAGATTCGGCTGGTTCTACTCGCCTTTCGGGGCATGGTGGAGACGGCCACGTTCGAGACCGAGACCATGGCCCGGGCCGCCGACGACCCCATGTCGCTGGCCACCGATCTGGCCGAGGTCCTGGTAGAACAGGGGGTGCCGTTCCGCCAGGCCCACTCCGTGGTCGGCGGCCTGGTTCGTGACTCGCTGACCCGGGGCATCGATCTCGCCGAGCTGGTCGGGGGCCATCCTGCCTTTCCTGATTCGGTGGCATTCCTGTTCGCCCCCGGGGCCGCCGTGTCCCGGCGCCGAAGTCCGGGTGGTGCCGGGCTGGTCCCGGTCGGCGAACAGCTTGGTCTGCTGGAAACCGAGCTCGACCGAGCCGGATCCCGGATCAGGACGGTTCGGGCCACACTACGGGGATGAAACGACGGCGGTCGACGTGGCCTGATCCGAGCCGGGCCTCATTGGCCGAGTTGGTGGGCGCCCGGCCCCGGGATGCCGCCCCCGGGCTGCTCGGACTTCTGCTGGAGGTCGAGACCGACGATGGTGGGCCGGTTTCGGGTCGGATCGTCGAAGTCGAGGCCTACGAGGGGTCGAATGATCCCGCCAGCCACGCCTGGTCGGGCCCCACCGCCCGAAACGATGTCATGTTCGGCCCGGCCGGGCGCCTCTATGTGTATCGCAGCTATGGCATCCACTGGTGCGCCAACATCGTCTGCGGCCCGGAAGGCCAGGCTGGGGCGGTGCTGCTGCGAGCCGTGGAACCGGTGGAGGGCATCGAGCGTATGTGGAGCCGGCGGCCCAAGGCACGGACCGAGCGTGACCTGTGCTCCGGCCCGGGCAAGCTGTGCGCCGCCCTCGACATCAGCGGCGTGCACAACGGTGTCGACCTTCTCGATTCACACTCTCCGGTTCGCTTGGCACGGCGTGAGGTGGCCCACCAACGGACGGACTCGCCCGTCTCCGATCGAGTTGTGTCCGGACCGAGGATCGGCATCAGCAGGGCGACGGATCGTCCCTGGCGCTTCGCTCTTGCCGGCAGCCCCCATCTCTCCCGCCGGCTCCGATGATCCGCCCTACGCTGATGTCGCCGGTGCCGGTCCGTCGAGACGTCGCCGATTGCCCGACGCAAGCCCAACCTTGGCAGACTGGATCTCCATGAACCAATGCCTGCTACCTGCGCCATGAAAACGCGTTGATGGACGAGACCGGGGTCGGCGACGAGCTTGATCGTCGAGTGGCCGAAGCCCACGCCCACTACGCCGCCATTCGTCCGCTGAGTCGCCACGAGCACGATCGGGCGTGCGCCGTGCTCCCCGGTGGTAACACCCGTTCGGTGCTTCATTTCGAGCCGTTTCCCTTCCGGGTGGCCCGAGCCGATGGGGGTCGACTCGTCGACCTCGACGGCCACAGCTATATCGACTTCTGCGGCAACTACACCGCCGGACTGCTCGGTCATTCGCCGGAGCGGGTTCGTGATGCGGTGATCGAGGCTCTGGGCCGGGGCTGGTCCCTGGGCGCCGTGCATACCCTGGAAGCCGACCTGGCTCAGCTGCTGTGCCAACGGTTCGCGTCAATCGAGCAGGTGCGGTTCACCAATTCCGGCACCGAGGCAAACCTGATGGCCATCGGCACCGCCCTGGCCTTCACCGGTCGCCCCGGGGTCGCTGTGTTCGACAGGGCCTATCACGGCGGGGTGTTGTCGTTCGGACCGGATATCGACGGGCCGCACAACCCGCTCAACGTACCGCACCACTTCCGGCCGGCCCGGTTCGACGACATCGATGGATTGCCCGAGTTGTTTGCCATCGGTGACCTCGGTTGTGTGCTGATCGAGCCGGTGCAGGGCGCCGGAGGATGTCGCCCGGCCTCGGTCGAGTTTCTGAGGGAGCTCCGGGATCGTTGTCAACGCCACGGTGTGGTGCTCATCTTCGACGAGGTCATGACCTCACGCCTGGCCCCCGGTGGGGCACAGCAACGATTCGACATTCGGCCCGACATGACCACGCTGGGCAAGTACCTGGCCGGGGGCATGACGTTCGGGGCATTCGGTGGGCGCCGCGACATCATGGCCCAGTTCGATCCATCACAGGGCGGACCGCTGACCCAGGCCGGCACCTTCAACAACAACGTGGTGTCCATGAGCGCGGCGGTGGCCACGCTGCGCCATGAAATCGACGCCGACACACTGGCTGTTGTCAACACCCGTGGTGATGGACTGCAGCGTCGACTCGAGCAGGTGTTCTCCCGGTCCGGGCTCCCGATGTGGGTCACCGGGCTGGGATCGATGTTGACGGTTCACGCCGAGGACGACCGCCTCCTCGAGCTGTATTTTCACGCCATGGTGGCCGACGGCCTCTACCCGGCCCGAAGAGGGTTCATGGCCTTGTCCCGCCTGATCACCGACGACGACGTCGACCTCCTGATCGACGCCACCGAGCGGTGGTGCGCCGCATGGTGAACGAGGCCGAGTACCCCAATCCTGCACTGAGCCCGATGGTCGGTGCCGGCCTGGTTCCGGTCGCTGGTCCGGGGTCACAGCCGGGATCGCTGGCCGATGCCGTGGCGCTGATCGGGGCTGCGGTGCTTCCCGAACACCGGGAACCATCGCGCCGTCGCGTGCTCGACTTCTGTCGTCGCCATGGCGACGCCCTTCATCGCAGCTGCCGGCCGGGGCATCTGACCGCGTCCGGCTTCGTCGTCGATCCCGATGCCGGCACGGTGCTACTCATTCGTCATCGAAAGCTTGGCCGGTGGTTGCAGCCCGGAGGTCACGCCGACGGCGACGGGCTGCTCGGTCGGGTCGCCTATCGGGAGATCGTGGAGGAGACCGGTCTTGACGCCCCCGTGGTGTTGAGACCTGCCTTCGACATCGACATCCACGCCATCCCGGCCCGTGGCTCCGACCCCGAGCACCTCCATCTCGACCTGCGTTTCGTGGCTGTGGCCTCGTCAACGGCCGTTCTGAAGCCGAATCACGAAACAAGGGGAGCACGATGGTTGACCCCCGGCGACGGACTCCTCAACGGCGATGATGACGTGGCCGAACCGGCCCGCCGTGCCCTGGCTCTGGCCGCTGAACATCGGCTCGGTCGCTTCCTCGAGCACTAATCGGAGGCTCCGCCTCCCAGCCTCCGGCTGGTGGAGCCGACGTCGTCGGTACTCATACCGATCCGCCCAATCAAGCACCTTCGGTGCGATTCGGCGGGATCTCTCGGTGTCGCCAACTCTTGTCACAAAATCACAAGTCGCCGCCCCCGAGAGATCTGATGTGGAACGGTTTGTCAAGTGGGTAGTTTTCGTTGGTTTCGGGGACTTCGCAGGCGCGCCGAACCGGAGGTTCGGGGTGTGAGAGCATCCTGAGCAGGCGTCGGGGCCCTGGGGTCAAGTCGCAGCGCCCGCAGCGAAGCTGTGGACGAA